>NZ_JASLFG010000004.1:0-6278 GCF_030150775.1 Aquitalea sp. | reverse complement strand
TCGATGGCCACGACCTGCCCAGTGTGATGTCGGTCGATGAGATTGCCGCTTCATTGGAGGCGGGCATGGTGCAAAGCCATGCCCAGGCGGATGCCATCTACCAGCGCTGGCTACGCGGGGTGTATGGCTGACTGAGGTCAGGCGGGATCAGACAGACTGGCTGAGGCGGGCGAATTGCTGTTTGGCCAGCACCATGTCCTGCCAGGCCTTGGCTTTGTCCGGCAGATTGCGCAGCAGATAGGCCGGGTGATAGGTGGCGATCAGCGGTATGCCCTGATATTGATGCAACTGGCCGCGTAAACGGCCTATGGTTTGCTCGGTTTGCAGCAGGGTTTGCACGGCAAAGCGCCCCAGGGCCAGGATCAGGGTAGGCTGCACGTGGCGGATTTGCTGCTGCAGATAATCCTGACAGGCAAGGATTTCTTCCGGGGCGGGGTTGCGATTACCCGGCGGCCGGCATTTGAGCACATTGGCAATGTAGACGTCACGGTCGCGATCCAGTCCGGCGGCTGCCAGCATATTGTCCAGCAGCTGTCCGGCCTTGCCGACGAAAGGCTGGCCCTGTTTGTCCTCCTGCTCGCCAGGGGCTTCGCCAATCAGCATCCAGCGTGCCTGCGGATTACCCCGGCCAAATACCGTCTGGCTGCGCGTATTGCACAGCTGGCAGCGCTGGCAGTTGGCCACGTTCTGCTCCAACTGATCCCAGCTTGGGATTGCAACTTCCACTGCAGGGGAGATGAGTATGGCTGGGTTTGCTGCCTCGGGCGCGGAGACAGGTGCCGTCGTGACATTGACTGCCACAGGGGGCTGGTTGGCACTGCGCGGTAGCTCGACTGCTGGCATTGGTGTGCTTGGCTGCTCTGGCTCCAGTGAGCTGATCGTGGCGGCCATCTCTGCTTGCTGCGCTTGCGCGGTTTGCAACAGTGCTTGTTTTTCCAGTTCGGCCGGATGCTGATCGAACCAGCCTTCGCGAGCCTGCCATTGCGGACCCAGTCCCATGGCTTGCTGGACAAATCGGCTCCGGCTCACAGGAGAGCCTCCATCAGGATGGCATGCTCGCGTGTACCGTTGACCGATGGGTAATAATTTTTGCGCAAGCCACTTTGTTGAAAGCCGCAGCGTTGATAAAGCCTGATGGCGGGTTGATTGCTGGTGCGCACCTCAAGAAACAGCCGGTGGCAACCGTGCTGTTTCAGGTCTGCCATGATGCCGGATAGCAAAATCTGGCCCAGTCCCTGACCTTGCTGCTCGGGGGCGACAAAGATATTGAGCAGTTCGGCTTCATCCAGCAGAGGCATGACAACGGCGGTGCCGCTGCTTTCCTGTTCCAGTCGGTAAAAAACATGGGCGGACGCGATGGAGTCCTGATAATTGCGCGCACTCCAGCCATGCGGGGTAGCCGCAGATTCGCGCGCGGCCAGGGCCTGGGCGTTTTCCGGCTGATAGCGGCTGACCTTGCTCATCCCTTGAGCGCCTGTTGTTCGAGCGAAGTCAGTGCGACTTTGTTGCGGACGTAGAGCAGCTCGGCCTCGCGTGGATGCTGCAGCGGGTAGCGGCCACTTTGCGCCAGCTCTGCATGTGCCCGTGCATCGGCTCGCAGCACGCCGGTGTGTGCGGTGTTGTCGCGTTGCTGCATCAGCAGGGCCGGGTAATTGGTGAAGCCATCGCCGGCCAACATGCTGATGCCCTCTGGCAGGATGACGTCTTGTGGGTCCTGCAAGGTAATCGGACTCAGCCGCTGCCACTGGGGGCCGGTCTGATAGGCTGCGCAATAAACCTGCTGCATACGTGCGTCCAGGCAGACCAGAACCTTTTCGGCCCCGCTTTGGTGGGCTACGGCATCCAGTGTGGGAATGCCAATAACTGGTAACTGGGCTGAGAAAGCCAATCCCTGTGCCAGACCGCAGGCAATGCGCAGGCCGGTAAAGGAGCCTGGTCCCTGCCCGAAGGCGATGGCGTCCAGTCCGCTCAGGGCAATGTCTGCCTGCTGCAGCAAACGCTCGATTTCCGGTAACGTGCGCTCAGCATGCTTCTGACCCATTTCCTCGTGAAAGGAATACAGCTTGCCATCCAGGCTGAGGGCGAGGGACAGGTAACTGCTGGAGGTGTCTATGGCTAACAGTTTCATCGAGACATGGTGACCGGCTGGAGGGCTGGCAATTATAAGCCCAGATCCTCCACCCAGGCGAGTGCCGATACATGTGCTTGATTAAGCTGCTGTGCGCTCAGTTGCAGTTGAGTGCATAGTTCGGCAACGCCGTTCAGTTGACCATCCTCGCAGGCTTTGGCCAACTGCAGCAGCATCCCCATCTGGCCTTTGTGCTCGGCTAGGGCTTCGATGATGCAGACCGGCAATTGCAGGTGTTCAAGAATATTGTCCATCGGCATGTCGAACAAGACATCCAGCAGGCTGAACATGCCCACGATGAACAGATTGTCGCAGTCGTCGTGATTCAGTCCCTGCTGTTCGCCCAGCAGCTCCATGAAGCGGCCCCGTGTCACGGCGGTTTTCTGCAGGGCAGGAGGAGCGCGCCCATCGTCGGATGCGGTTACCAGCAGCAGGGTCAGCCAGCGGTAGAGCTTTTTGTAGCCCAGCACGGTGACGGCATGGGAGAAGGAGCTGATAGTGGTGTTCAGACCTGCAGCGGCCGAGTTGACATAGCGCAGCAGCTTGTATGACAGGGCGACATCACGCTTCAGAATCTGCTCAACTTGGCGCAGATCAGCATCCATTCGTAGCAGGTTGAGCAATTCCAGCGCATTGCTGAAGGTGGGATGAATTACCTTGGCGGATAAGGTTTCAGGTCTGGCAAAGTAATAGCCCTGAAAGCCATCCATGCCCAGCTCCTTGCATAGATGGTATTGCTCGTGCGTTTCCACCCGCTCGGCAATGCGGATGACCGGGTAGCTGCGCAATCGGGCTGCCAGCACCTGGAAGTGGTTGGCATCGCGGTTCTGGATATCCAGCTTGACGTAGTTGGCGAATTCCAGAAACGCTGCCGACTGTGCCTCGAATGAGAAATCGTCCAGTGCAATGCCAAAGCCCAGCGAGCGCAGATGGCGTGCCCGTGACAGCAGTTCGCTGGACGGGCTGATGTCCGGTGCGATGTCCAGAATCACCCGGCGCGGTGGCAGTAGTTCCAGGAAGTCGCTGGTCAGCATGGCCTCACCGACATTGATGAAAGCCAGCTTGTTGCCGATCAGCCAACTGGTTCCCATATTGTTCAGGGTGTTGACCAATACATCAGTATCAGCCTGCAGCTCGCTGTGTGGGCCAACCGAGCTTGCTTCCTGGCTTGCACGAAAAAGCAGCTCATACCCGATGAGCTGCTGGTTGCGGTTCAAAACCGTTTGTCGGCCAATGAAGGCGCTTTGTGTGGTCATTAAAGCTTGCCAGTTTTGGTTTTTTTATACGGAAATCAGCTCCGAGGTCCTTACCTGGCCATTGGTGCCATCGCTGGAACTGAGCAGATCTTCCATGTCCAGAACCAGAACCACCGAGCCATCGCCAGACAGGGTGGCACCAGCCACGCCCTTGGGGCGGATATTCTGCAGCGGTTTGATGACAACATCGTCACGCCCTACAAAGGAGTCGATGGCGAGGATGAAGGATTTTTCAGCCGACTGCATCAGCACACCAAAGTAAGGCTTCTGGGTAGGCTCCCAGCCCAGCAGGCCCGCCAGCGTGCGCAGCGGCAGGATCTCGTCGCGTACCACGATGGTCGGTTTGCCCGATACTTCCTGGATGGCATTCGGATCGATGGTGATGATTTCGCGCACCATGGCCAGCGGTACGGCAAACGGCTGGTTGCAGGCACGAACCACCAGCACCGGCAAAATGGCCAGCGTCAGCGGCAGCGAAATGCTGATGCGGGTGCCTTCGCCTGGCAGCGAATTGATATCTATACGACCGTTGAGCTTCTGGATATTGGTACGGACCACATCCATGCCGACACCGCGACCGGAAACGCTGGAGATCTGGTCTTTGGTGGAGAAGCCCGGCATGAAAATGAGCTGCAGGCATTGCTTTTCGTCCAGACCGTTGGCGGTTTCCTGATCGATCAGCCCCTTTTCGATGGCCTTGCGACGCAGGGCGTCCGGGTTCATGCCCTTGCCATCGTCGGTGATTTCGATCTGGATGTGGTCGCCCACTTGCTCGGCAGTCAGCTGGATCAGCGATTGCGGTTTCTTGCCGGAGGCAATGCGTTCTTCTGGCGATTCGACGCCATGGTCTACCGCGTTGCGAACCAGGTGGACCAGCGGATCGTTGAGGTCCTCGATCATGGTCTTGTCCAGCTCGGTTTCTTCACCGGACAGTACCAGTTCCACTTCCTTGCCCAGTTGGCGAGCCAGGTCGCGCGCCAAGCGCGGGTACTTCTGGAACAGGCGGCCAATCGGCTGCATGCGGGTCTTCATCACCGCGTTTTGCAGATCGCCCACCAGCAGGTCAAGCTGGCTGATGGCTTCATCCAGCGAACGCAGGGTGTTGCCGTCGCGATTACCCTGCAGGATTTCCGTGCGCAGGGTGGTCAGACGGTTCTTGGTCAGGCCGATTTCGCCGGACAGGTTCAGCACCATGTCCAGACGAACCGTGTCGATACGGATGGTATTTTCCTGTGGGCCGCTGCTGTTGCCTGCGCTGGAGGGCTGCTTGTTGGCTACCGGCTTGGCCGGCGGCTTGACAGCCGGCAGGTGCTCGGCGGCGGTGATCAGTTCGTGGGCCGGTGCAGCAGCGGCAGGAGCCGGGGCTGCCGGAGTAGGTGCCGGTGCGGCGGAATGGGCCGCAGTTGCCGCCGGTGCAGCTTGTGGCACGATGGCCTGGTGCAGGGCATTCCAGTCCGGGCCAGCTGCCGCCGGGGCTGCAACCGCGACCGGAGCCGGGGCCGGCTCTTCGGCCTTGTTCAGTTGCTGGCCGGATAGTACGGCATCCAGGGCATTGAGTACGTCCGGATCGGCATCGGCCACCATCAGTCCCTGTCCCAGCGTGCCAAACATGTCACGCACGATGCCAGTGGCATCAAGAATGACGTCCATGACTTCCGGAGTGATGTGCAGCTCGCCATTGCGAAGCTTGTCAAACAGGTTTTCCGTGCGATGGCACAGATTGACCATCGGGCCAACGTTCAGAAAACCGGCACCGCCCTTGATGGTGTGAAAGCCCCGGAAAATATCGTTCAGCAATGCCTTGTCTTCAGGACGCTTTTCCAGTTCCACCAGCTTGTTGTCCACGTCAGACAAGAGATCGGTAGACTCCATCAGGAAGTCTTGTAGCAGTTCTTCCATGCCGCCAAAATCGCTCATATTCTCACCCCCGCTTATGCCGCTAACACGTTCACCGCTTTTTGTTTAGAAGCCCAGGCTTTCCAGCAAGTCATCGACCTGCTGTTGGCTGGAAACCACGTCGGTTCTGCCTTCGGGATTGACTACAGGTCCGTTCAGCAGATTGTTGTCCAGTTCGGCCTTTTTCGAATCCGGCGAGAATTCGATCAGGAAGGCCACCAATTCCGTTTCCAGTATATGCACCATATCCATCATTTTCTTGATGACTTGGCCGGTGAGATCCTGGAAATCCTGCGCCATCACAATTTCCAGCAGCTGGACATTGGTGGCTTGTGTCTGCTTGGGCACGTGGCCCAGGTACTGGCGAGTGTCTTCAGCCAGATTTTTGAATTCTGCAACGGAAAGCTGGTTGGCATACAGCTGTTCCCAGCGTGCTGCCAGTAGTTTGGCACGGCTTTCCAGATCATCCTGATATGGTTTTGCCAGATCAGTGGCATTGAGTACGCGTTCGGCAGCACTCTCGGTCAAGGAGGCAATATAGCCCAGTCTGTCCCGGGCATCGGGAATGGCATCTGCCACTTTTTCCAGCGACTTGTCATAGCCCAGGTCGCGTAGGGCATCGTGCATCTTGCGGGTCAACTGGCCAATCTGCTCATACATGACAGCAGTGCTGGGCAGGCTGCCTGTGGCGTCAACCGTCGTTGTGGTGACTACAGTTTCCACTTCCTTTTGCTGACTGGCAATGCTGTCAAACAGTGCTTCGAGATCCGGTGAATCTCCACTTTCCAGAATGTGATCCGGCACGATGGCCTCTCCTCGGTGCTGACTAGGCAGGTCTGTTTGCTATTATTTATTGGTTTACTTGTTCATGGTCTGGAAGATCTTGTTCATCTTTTCTTCCAGTGTTGCTGCAGTGAAGGGCTTTACGATGTAACCGCTGGCACCGGCCATGGCGGCTTCGATGATGTTTTCCCGCTTGGCTTCCGCGGTAATCATCA
>NZ_JASLFG010000058.1:0-9657 GCF_030150775.1 Aquitalea sp. | reverse complement strand
CGAATGCACGGATTTCTTCAATCGGCATGTCAAACGAATGAAGCTCACAGTAGACGTGAGCTTCGCGTACGCGGCGGGCAATCAACTGGGTAACTTGAGAGCCGAAGTCGAGAATGAGGATCTTGTCCATGCCTGTCCTTGGTAGGTTCCGTTGGCCCGTGGGCCTGTCGTTCAATGAGTAAATGGTTTGCCGTTTCAGCGCAGGTCTTGCTGATCCGGCAGGGAGCGCCAGCGTGCGCTGCGCTCCGGAATTCGGTCGCTACGCGACAGCAACATCAATAGGCCGGCCAGTACCATGCCCAGCGACAACAGATGACTCAAGTGTAGTCCCATATTGTCGCGCAGGTAGATGGCGGCTCCGGCATAAATCAGCAGCGGGCAACTGACCAGGGTGGATTTGTTCAGGCCGTCAAACAGTCCCAGCAGGACACCGGCAATGATCAACAACAGCGCCAGCATGGTGCTGGTGTTGGGCAGCAGGGCGGTGCTTTTGAGAAACCATACCGCGCCCAGGCAAATCAGTGCGATGGGCAGTGCGGCACTTTTCTTCATGCGCCACCTCGCTGGTTTTTCATGAAGCGTTGTTTTTCACGCTGCCATTCGCGGTCTTTTTCCGTGTCGCGCTTGTCGTGCAGCTTCTTGCCTTTGGCCAGGCCTACCTGGGCCTTGATATTGCCTTTGCTGTAATGCAGGTCCAGCGCCATCATGGTGTAGCCGGCACGTTCCACCTTGCCGATGAAGCGGTTCATCTCTGATTGGGACATCAACAGCTTGCGCGGGCGGACCGGGTCCGGCTTGACGTGGGTGGACGCCGATTGCAGGGCGGTGATATGGCAGCCTATCAGCCAGAACGCACCATTTTTCCAGTCGATATAGCTTTCTTTCAGCTGGATGCGTCCGGCACGGATGGCTTTGACCTCCCACCCTTCCAGCACAAGCCCGGCCTCGAGTTCTTCCTCGATGAAATAGTCATGGAAGGCTTTGCGGTTCTGGATGATGCTCATGCGCCTGAGGTTTCCGTGGCTTTGAATGGGAATCGGCTATTCTACCAGAAGCTGCGCCCAGGCCAAAATTCCTGAAAATCAGCGGCTTGTAATTTGCATGCGGGTAGAAGCCGGACAGGCCGGATGGCTTTTGGTAAACTGCCGGGCTTGAACCATTTTGCACAGTGTGCGGTTTTCCCATGCAGCTTGTCGAAAAGAAAGTCCTGGTTGCCCATACCCCGGCACAGATGTTTGCCTTGGTGGAAAAGGTGGAAAATTACCCGCGTTTTCTCCCTTGGTGTGCCAAGGCGGAAGAGCATTCACGTGAGGGCGATCAGCAGGTGGCCAGCCTGCATATCGATTATCTGAAGATCCGCCAGCATTTCACCACGCGCAATACCTTGCGTGATGGAGAGGGCATCCTGATGGAGCTGGTAGAAGGACCTTTCCAGCATTTGCAGGGCTTGTGGCAGTTTACCCCGCTGGGTGATTTCGGCTGTAAGGTGGAGTTCAGCCTGCGCTACGAGTTTTCCAGCAAGTTGCTGGAAAAAGTGATTGGCCCGGTATTTGGTCATATTTCCGGTACGCTGGTAGATGCCTTCATCAAGTACGCCGACAAGGTGTATGGCGATGACTGAACGGATTCATGTCGAGGTAGCCTGTGCTTTGCCCCAGCGCCAGCGCATCATTGCGCTGCAGGTGGATGCAGGGACTACAGCGCAGCAGGCCGTACTGCTGTCCGGCATTCTGGCGCAGTTTTCCATGATTGACTGCAACAGTCTTAAGCTGGGCATCTTTAGCAAGGCGATCAAACCGGAGACGGTATTGCGCGCGGGAGATCGGGTAGAGATCTACCGTCCTTTGCAGGCAGATCCGAAAGCAGTGCGCCGCCAGCGGGCTGAGGCGGGCAAGGGGATGAGCAAGGGTGGTGAGGTATGAAAAAACCGGGGATATCCCCGGTTTTTTATTGTCTGGCGATTGCGTTCAGATCATCCGTTCGGCTTCGGCGGAAACTACGCGGTTCTTGCCGCTGATTTTGGCCTGATACATGGCCTGATCGGCTCGTTCGATGACTTCGATGTCCTGTTCGCCCAGGTGCCATTTGGCAATGCCGGCACTGAAGGTGATTACCAACCTATCGTTATTGGCCAGGAAGAAGGTGCGTGTCAGCTCGCGTTGCAGGCGTTGTACGGTTTCGATGGCTTCATCAACCGGCGTGTCCGGCATCAGCAGCACAAACTCTTCACCGCCAAAGCGTGCCACGATGTCGGCAGGGCGCAGATTGTGCTTGATGACATCCACCAGGTATTTCAGTGCATCGTCGCCGGTCAAGTGGCCGTAACGGTCATTAAGTTGCTTGAAGTTGTCGACGTCGATCAGGGCTACGCTCAGGTCGCTGTTGGTGCGTTCGGCCCGGCTGATTTCACGTTGGAAGTGCTCTGCCAGGCCGCGGCGGTTGTAAGCGCCGGTCAGCTGGTCTTCTTTTACCTTGGCACTGGCGGCTTCCAGCGCGTTTTCCAACTCGGAAATACGCTGTTCGGCGGCTTCCACCTGTTCGCGTGCGGACAGCAGCTCATCGCGGGAGCGAGTCAGATCCAGCTGCATCAGCGAGGTGTCTTCCATCAGGGCACCGATAATGCCGCCAAGTTCTTCCACATTGCTGGTGTTCTTCAGCTTTTCGCTGTGTTTGCTGATCTTGCTGTGAAAATCATCCGTCGTGTCCGTCATCTGTGCCAGACGCGAGATGAAACGGTCAAGCAGGGTGCGCAGCGAGCTGGTGGCTTCATCCAGCGTGCTCTTGAGCATGCCTTGCTTGCGGATGACCTCCTTGAGGCTGGTTTCCAGCTGGTAAACCTGCTGCATGGACAGCGGCTGGTGTGACAGGACTTCCTGTAGCGAGTGCACCTGGCCTACCAGATAGTCATCCGAGCGGTTGATCTCGGCCACATTGTCCAGCAGCAGGCGCAGCAGATTGGTCAGGCCGGATACCAGACGGCCTTCCTGCTGGGTTTGCAGTTCCAGCTTGATCATGAAGCCGCGCAGCTTGGGCATGTAGACATTCAGGCTGGCATCGTCGCAGACCTGCTCGAGTTCGCGGATCAAGGCTTCCAGTGACTCGACCATGTCTGGCATGCTGATAAGACGCGGCTCCAGGCCGTGCTTGAGGGCAAAGGCCAGGGTGCGCTGCCACAGCGGCCAGCTATTGTCCTGGCTAGAGATGGCTGGCGCCGCAGTATTGCCAGGGCCGGCAGATATCGCATCGTCTGCCAAGTCGATGGTTTCCCGCTGGCTGGCGGGGGCGCTCCAGTTGCGCACCAGCGCGGAAAGCTTGAGGTTGAGCTCTTCCGGTTGATTGCCGTAGTTGATCAGCACCCGTTCCAGTGCGGCCTGTTTGTGATGCTGCGGCAGGTCTGGCAGGCGTAAATCCCAGCTGCGGATCAGATTCTGGATCAGGCTGCCCCATGTCTGGGCCAGATTGGTTTCTGTGAGTGCCAGTCGCAGAAAATCGATAGCCAGTTGAGGAAGTTGTTCCCAGCGGGATTCTTCCGTAGCCTGTTTGATGCGCAGCAACAGGGACTTGCTTTGCGGGGATTCTGCCGGAATGGTTTCCAGCGCCCGTAACAGCTGGGTTCCCAGTTTGTTGTCACGCTCGATCGGTGTCTGTGTGAGCTCGTGGTAGACGCGCTCGAAATTTTCCGGCGTTGGCAGCAGTTTGCGCAGACTCAGTTGTTTGAGCGTTTCGCGTGCAACCTCAATCGGATTCTGTGTTGTCATTGACCAAACCCTGGAAGTTTTATAGCCAGCCATAGTTATTCTTAGTTCAGGAGGGCGAGATTGTGGACTGGCTTAGTCAATGTTTTGTCGCAGTCGCCGGATCCAGTAATTGAAAAAATACCTCACCATTGCGGATCATACCAAGTTCGTTACGCGCTCTCTCTTCAATTGCGTCGGTTCCTTGCTTCAGATCACGTACTTCTGCATCCAGGGCTGCATTGCGGGCTATCAGCTTTTGCGTGACGGCCCGCTGTTCCTGCAGTTGCTTGTCCAGCTGCCAGACCCTGAGCCAGCTCCCCTTGCCAAACCACAAGGGCCATTGCAAGGCGATCAGCAGGGTTACCAGAGTCAGGGTCAGCCAGCGCATGGGTTCAGCTTACTTCAGGTGGTAGAAGGCAGCACGGCCCGGGAACCAGGCAGCATCACCCAGTTCTTCTTCGATACGCAGCAGCTGGTTGTACTTGGCCATGCGGTCGGAGCGGGACAGTGAGCCGGTCTTGATCTGCATGCAGTTGGTGGCAACTGCCAGGTCTGCGATGGTGCTGTCTTCGGTTTCGCCGGAACGATGGCTCATGACGCTGGTATAGCTGGAGCGCTTGGCCAGGTCAACCGCTTTCAGGGTTTCCGACAGGGTGCCGATCTGGTTTACCTTCACCAGCAGCGAGTTGCAGATGCCGGCTTCGATGCCCTTGGCCAGGATTTTCGGGTTGGTGACGAATACGTCGTCGCCCACCAGCTGGATGCGTTTGCCCAAGCGGTCGGTCAGGATTTTCCAGCCGTCCCAGTCGTGTTCGCTCATGCCATCTTCGATGGAGATGATCGGATAGTTGTTGACCAGGGTTTCCAGGTAGTCGGCAAACTGCTCGGAAGTCAGTTGCAGGCCTTCAGCGGTCAGGTGGTACTTGCCATCCTTGTAGAACTCGGAGGAGGCGCAGTCCAGTGCCAGCATCACATCCTGGCCAGCAACATAACCGGCAGCGTCGATGGCTTCCAGAATCAGCTTGATGGCGTCTTCGTGGCTGGCCAGGTTGGGGGCAAAGCCGCCTTCGTCACCCACGGTGGTAGCGTAGCCCTTGCTGTCGCACAGCTTTTTCAGGGTGTGGAATACTTCAGCACCACAGCGCAGCGCTTCGCGGAAGGTTTGCGCACCCACCGGCATGATCATGAATTCCTGGATGTCCAGGGTGTTATTGGCGTGTGCACCACCATTGATCACGTTCATCATCGGCAGCGGCAGTGCCATCGGGCCGGCACCACCCAGGTAGCGGTACAGCGGCAGGCCGGCATCTTCGGCAGCAGCGCGGGCTACGGCCATGGATACGGCCAGCATGGCGTTGGCACCCAGACGAGATTTGGTTTCGGTGCCGTCCAGTTCGATCAGGGTCTTGTCGATGAAGGCCTGGTCTGCGGCGTCGAGGCCGATGATGGCTTCGCAGATTTCGGTATTGATGTTTTCAACGGCCTTCAGCACGCCCTTGCCCAGGTAGCGGCTCTTGTCGCCGTCACGCAGTTCCAGCGCTTCCTTTTCGCCGGTGGAGGCACCGCTCGGTACGGCGGCGCGGCCCATCACGCCGGATTCCAGCAGGACATCGGCTTCAACGGTCGGATTGCCGCGGGAGTCGAGAATCTCGCGGGCTACTACGTCAATGATCGAACTCATACTTGTCCCCTTCAATTGCTTTGCTTGGTTAACCGTATCATTGCCGGCCAGCCCTCTTTGAAAGGTGGCTGGCCGCAGAAAACTTGTTACCACAGATAGAGCGAAAACGTATTACAGCGAGTGTTCCGGCCAGGCACTTTGCTTCACAAGGCTGTCCAGCTGTTGCAGTGTGGCCAGCAGCTCTTTCATGCGGCCCAGCGGCCAGGCATTCGGGCCGTCCGACATCGCGCAGGCCGGATTGGGATGGGTTTCCATGAAGATGCCGGCAATACCGGCTGCTACGGCTGCGCGGGCCAGTACCGGCACGAATTCGCGCTGGCCACCGGAGGAGCTACCCTGTCCGCCAGGCAGCTGTACCGAGTGGGTGGCATCGTAAACCACCGGGCAGCCGGTTTCGCGCATGATCATCAGCGAGCGCATGTCGGATACCAGATTGTTGTAGCCGAACGATACGCCGCGTTCGCAGCTCATGAAGCTGTCTTCCGGCAGGCCGGCTTCCTTGGCGGCAGCGCGCGCCTTGTCGATGACATTCTTCATATCACCCGGGGCCAGGAACTGCCCCTTCTTGATGTTCACCGGCTTGCCGCACTGGGCAACGGCACGGATGAAGTCAGTCTGACGGCACAGGAAGGCCGGGGTCTGCAGTACGTCCACCACGCTGGCAACCTGGGCGATTTCACTCTTGGCGTGCACATCGGTCAAGACCGGAACGCCGATCTGGCGTTTCACTTCGTCCAGAATGCGCAGGCCTTCATCAATGCCAAAGCCACGGAAGGAGGTACCGGAGGACCGGTTGGCCTTGTCGTAGCTCGACTTGTAGATGAAGTTGATGCCCAGTTCGCTGGTGATTTCCTTCAGCTGACCGGCAGTATCCAGTGCCATCTGCTCGCTTTCGATGACGCAGGGGCCTGCGATCAGGAACAGGGGCTGGTTCAGGCCGACTTCGAATCCGCACAGTTTCATGCTTATTTCCCTTGCTTTTCAGCCTTGTAGTCGATGGCTGCCTGCACATAGGCCTTGAACAGCGGGTGGCCATCGCGCGGGGTAGAGGTGAACTCCGGGTGGAACTGGCAAGCGAAGAACCAGCGGTGGTCTTTCAGCTCGATGGTTTCCACCAGCTTTTCATGACCGGCGGAGCGGCCGGAAATGGTCAGGCCGGCAGCTTCCAGGCGCTGTACGTAGTAGTTGTTCACTTCGTAACGGTGACGATGGCGCTCGACGATGTCGGTGGAGCCATACACACGTGCTGCCAGCGAGCCTTCCACCAGATCACAGTGCTGACCGCCCAGACGCATGGTGCCGCCCAGGTTGGAGTTTTCGTCACGCTTTTCGATCTTGCCGTCATGGTTGACCCACTCGTCGATCAGGGCAACAACCGGGTAATCGGTATCCAGATCGAACTCGGTGGAGTTGGCACCGGCAAGACCGGCAACATCACGCGCATATTCGATCAGCGCAATCTGCATGCCCAGACAGATACCCATGTAAGGGATATTGTTCTCACGGGCAAACTTCACCGCCTTGATCTTGCCTTCCACACCGCGTTTGCCAAAGCCACCCGGAACCAGGATGGCATCCATGTCCTTCAGCGATTCGGCACCGTCACGCTCGATGTCTTCGGAATCGACGTAGATGATGTTGACGTCGGAGCGGGTGTGGATGCCGGCGTGTTTCAGGGCTTCGGACAGCGACTTGTAGGATTCGGTCAGGTCAACATACTTGCCGACCATGGCGATGTTGACAGTTTGTTCCGGATGCTCGATGGCGTCGATGATGCCCGCCCATACCGACAAGTCTGCCGGCGGGATGTCCAGCTGCATGTGTTCGGTGATGATGTCGTCAATGCCTTGTTCGTGCAGCATCGCCGGGACTTTGTAGATGGAGTCCGAATCGTAGCAGCCGATGACGGCGTTTTCTTCGACATTACAGAACAGGGCGATCTTGCGCTTCTCGTCGGCCGGCAGTTCGCGGTCCATACGGCAGAGCAGGATGTCCGGCTGGATGCCGATTTCACGCAGCTCTTTTACCGAGTGCTGGGTCGGCTTGGTCTTGATTTCGCCTGCGGTGGCAATGAACGGTACGTAGGACAGATGCACGTACATGGTGTTCTTGCGGCCCAGGTTGGAGCGCAGCTGGCGAATGGCTTCCAGGAAGGGCAGGGATTCGATGTCACCCACGGTGCCGCCGATTTCGACGATGGCCACGTCGGCATCGCCCGCGCCTTCATGCACCTTGTGCTTGATTTCGTCGGTGATGTGCGGGATGACCTGCACGGTACCACCCAGGTAGTCGCCACGGCGCTCCTTGGTGATGACGGATTCGTAAACCTGACCAGTGGTGAAATTGTTGCTCTTCTTCATCTTGGATTTGATGAAGCGCTCATAGTGGCCAAGGTCGAGGTCGGTTTCGGCACCGTCTTCCGTCACGAATACTTCACCGTGCTGGAAGGGGCTCATGGTACCCGGGTCGACATTGATGTACGGGTCGAGCTTCAGCATGGTGACTTTCAGCCCGCGCGACTCAAGAATGGCAGCAATGGACGCAGCGGCAATGCCCTTCCCCAGGGAAGACACCACACCGCCGGTTACGAAGATATACTTGGTCATGGAATTACGGCTCTATGGGAATCCGGGATTTTAACCTGAAATCGCTTGGATTTGAACCGCTATGGCACTGCTTGTTGTAACAATGAATGCAACACTTCTGCGGTTGGATATCAGCTTGTGCTCGCCAGTTTGTGGTAATTCCGTTACAATCCGCCCCGACTGTTTCATCTACGAGATCGTGCTTTCCCCGGAAAGTGCGCATCATGCTTGAATCGCTGGCTTTTTTCATGGTATAAAGCCAGCTTTTACCGGTTTTGGGAGTGTTAACATGGCGCGTGTTTGCAAAGTCACCGGCAAACGTCCGATGACCGGGAACAATGTTTCCCACGCCAACAACAAGACGAAACGTCGTTTCCTGCCGAACTTGCAGTACCGCAAGTTCTGGGTAGAAAGCGAAAACCGCTGGGTGCGCCTGCGCGTATCCAACGCTGCACTGCGTACTATCGATAAAGTTGGTATCGATGTAGTGCTGGCTGATCTGCGCGCTCGCGGCGAGATCTAAGCGGTCCTCTAGATAGCGACAGATAGGTAATACAATGCGCGATAAAATCAAGCTTGAATCCACCGCCGGCACTGGCCACTTCTACACTACTACGAAGAACAAGCGCACGATGCCGGAAAAAATGGAGATCAAAAAATTTGATCCCGTTGCCCGTAAACACGTTATCTACAAGGAAACCAAGCTGAAGTAAGCTTGTTTTTCGGTAACGTCGAAGAGCCCTTCTCTGGTGCACGGAGAAGGGTTTTTTATTGCCTGTAGTTTATGTAGTTACGTATCCTCTTCTATATCCATTTCTTTTTTGATCAAATATATTCCGCTACAGGCGGATTATCCTCTATATTTTCCTATTCATTATTTTTGTGATCATTTGTTGTCGATGATTACCGGAACAATGCAGAGGAAGCTACATGAAGCCGATTGTCATCATTCAGCACCTTGCGCTGGATGGTCCTGAATATTTTCTTGATTATCTGAATCAGCATGCCATCCCCTCGTGCATTTTCAGGGTCTATGACGGTGATGTACTACCGGATGACGTCAGCGCCTATGCCGGAGTCGCCAGTTTTGGCGGACCGATGAGTGTGCATGATGTAGCCGATCATGACTGGATTCTGCCTGAAGTCGATTTTCTGCGTGCTGCAGTAGCGGAGGATGTGCCAGTTATCTGTCACTGCCTGGGTGGTCAGTTGCTGGCGCTGGCTTTGGGTGCCCATGTGTACAAGGCGGATATTCCGGAAATAGGCTGGGTCGACCTGCGGGCCAGTTCGGCCGGAGTGGCTGGGGAGTGGTTTGGTGATAGGCATGCCCCACGGGTGTTCCAGTGGCACAGCGATACTTTTGCACTGCCAGAGGGGGCCAGCTTGCTGGCCAGCAGTACCTACTGTTGCAATCAGGCCTATCTCTATGCTGGCAAGCATCTAGGCATGCAGTTTCATTGTGAAGTGAAGGTGGAAATGATTCGTCAGTGGCTGCAAGTGGGTTATCAGGAAATCGATGGCCACGACCTGCCCAGTGTGATGTCGGTCGATGAGATTGCCGCTTCATTGGAGGCGGGCATGGTGCAAAGCCATGCCCAGGCGGATGCCATCTACCAGCGCTGGCTACGCGGGGTGTATGGCTGACTGAGGTCAG
>NZ_JASLFG010000023.1:0-134167 GCF_030150775.1 Aquitalea sp. | reverse complement strand
CATTGGCAATGGCGGCAGCTTTGCCGGTGTTGTCAGCGGCACGGGCGGCCTGACCGTGGCTGGCGGCAATGAAACCCTGACGGGTGCCAATACCTATAGTGGATCCACCACCATTAGCAGTGGGGCAGGCCTGACGCTGTCCGGTAACGGCAGTCTGGCCAATTCCACCATCAGCGATGCCGGTAGCTTGACGCTGGCTGCCAACGCCGCTGCCAAATCCCTGTCTGGCGCTGGCACTGTCAATCTGGGTGGCAATACGCTGACCTTGAACAATGCCGGTGACACTTTCTCCGGTGTGATTGCCGGCAGCGGTGGCCTGGCGCTGAACG
Organism: Aquitalea sp.; assembly: GCF_030150775.1. Classification (NCBI taxonomy): domain Bacteria; kingdom Pseudomonadati; phylum Pseudomonadota; class Betaproteobacteria; order Neisseriales; family Chromobacteriaceae; genus Aquitalea; species Aquitalea sp. Next base: position 133,838 of record NZ_JASLFG010000023.1, on the reverse strand, counting down.
GTGGTACTGAAGTATTGAGCGGCAGCAATACTTATAGTGGCGGTACCCGTGTCAATGCTGGCACGCTTGTGGTATCCAGTGATGCCAACCTTGGCAGCGGTGCACTGACCCTGAATGGCGGTACGCTGCACAGTACGGCCAGCTTTGCCACTAGTCGTGAACTCACGCTGCAGACGGGCTCCACCAGCGCCATCAATACCGATAGCGGCACCAATCTGCTGCTGGAAGGGGTAGTCAGCGGCGCTGGCAATCTGCTGAAGAATGGTAGCGGTACGCTGGAGGTCAATGGTGCGCACAACACCTTCTCCGGTCAAACCACGATTAATGGTGGTGTGGTGCAGATTGATGACGGGGCGTCCTTGGGTACCGGCCTTATCGTACTGAATGGTGGCACCTTGCAGACACTCAGTACCTTGAGCAATGCCCAGCAGGTGTTGGTCAGTGGCAGTTCGTCGGTGAATACCAATGCAGGCACCACCGCCACCATGTCTGGCACCGTTACCAGTTCAGGAAGCAGCAGCTGCTTTAACAAGACTGGTGCCGGCACGCTTAACATGACGGGCAATGCCACGCTGTCCAACGGGACTTGCGTGCAGGAAGGCACCTTGCGTGCCAATGGTGATCTCACCAGTAATGTAACGGTAGACAGTAGCGGTACTTTACGCGGTACCGGGGTTATCAATGGCACCACCACCGTAACCGGCAAGCTGGCTCCCGGTAACTCTCCTGGCACACTGGTTTCCACTGGAACAGTAACCATGACCAGTGGCAGTACCTTCGAAGAAGACATCGACGGTACCGGAATCGGGACGGGCGCTGGCAACTATTCTCGTCTGATCATCACAGGCAGCAGCAGCCAGTTTGTTGCTGCCGGCACCTTGACTCCGCTGCTGCGTGGCATCACCACTGACCCGGCCATCCCTAGCAGCACGGCCAACAATACCTTTACGCCATCTTTGGGTGATAGCTTCCGCATCATCACCGCAGCGGGTGGCATTGTCGGCCGCTTTGACAGCCTGGTACAACCCAGTGCCGGTCTGGCGGCAGATACCCAGTTGGTGGCTTTCTACAATCAGCTGGGCAGCAATAGTGTTGATTTGCGCCTGACACCCACTTCCTATGTCAAGTATCTGGGTGGAAGTAATCAGAATGCGCGCAATGTCGGCAGTGTGCTGGACAAGGTGCTGGGCGGACAGGTGAACAATACCGATACGACCGCACAAAGCAATCTGCTGTATGCCGTGGCCGGCTTGAATGCGGAGCAGCTGAAAACTGCATCGCGCCGCCTGTCTGGTGAAGTGCATGCTGCCTTGGCTGCCACTGCACCGCTGGCTTCGCGTGCATTGCAGAATGATGTCAGCAATCACTTGCAGCAGGATGCCGCTGCCGGTGTGAATCAGGACGGTACGCCGGCTCGGGTGTTATGGGCCAACTCCAATGTGGACCATCAGCAACTGAAAGCAGATGATTTTGCCTCCGGCTACAAAACCAATCGCAGTCAGTTCAGCGTCGGTATTGATGCCTACACGACTAGCCAGACCCGCGCCGGTTTTGGTATGTCGCATGCGGAAACCTCGATTGGCCAGGAGTCCGGCAGCGGTAGCCTGAGTGAAACCATGGTGTTTGTATATGGTTCGCAGGCCGTTGGCAAATTCTACCTGGATGGCATGGCATCCATTGGTAGCGCAGACTGGGGCAGCAGCCGTAGCGACCCCTTGCAGCTGAGTGGTGGCCTGGCTTCCGGCGCGACTGGCAGCAATGCCTTGCTCAGTACTGGCTTGCGCATGCCCATTACCCTGGACAAGGGCATTGTCGAGCCGTTTGCCCGGGTCATCTGGCAGCGTAGCAGCCGCGACGCCCAGAACGAGGGTGCGGCTTCGGTATCGGCACTCAGTATGCAGGGCTATGCCGCCAGTGGTGTCCGCAGCATGATCGGTTTCAGCGGCAAATCCCTGGAACAGGACCCGCTCAAAGCTGCCTTTACCTATCAGCTGTCGCTGGCGGTGGGGCAGGACAGCGGCAAGCTGTCCCGTCCGCAAGTGGATAGCCAGCTTGCCGGTTTGGGTGTGAGTACCAGCGCTACGCATAGTGGCCGTCAATTTGTGCAAACCCAGCTGAATGGCACGCTGAAAGTGGGCAAGCAGTCCTACCTGTACGGTGGCGTCAATGGTGAGCTGGCGCAGGGGCGAAGCGAGTATGGCGCTTCTGCCGGCTTGCGCATTGCTTTCTGAGCCAGGCTGAACCGAGTGCACAGTAAGGCCGGGGGCTTTCGCAAGAATGGCCCCCGGTTTTTTGCTGCAGGATGCTTCTGTTTTTGTCTTTATTGGTGTCAGCTGCCGGCTGATTTACCGTCCTGGTTGTGGCGTAGATGATGATCCGATTTTTCCTCCCTCTCATGCTGTTGTATGTGACCACCGTGAGCTGTGTCCATGCAATCAGCCTGCGTAGCAGTGCTCAGGAAGGAAACCTGCTGCGCTTCAATCCTCATGATTCGCACCTGCCCGGTTTCAGCATGGAGTTGATCCGGTTGCTGCATCAGACCGATCCGCAGTTGCTTATCAGCGGCCAGGATCGTTTCCGCTCGCTGCGGCGTCTGGAGGCTGATCTGGACAGCGGAAAAATCGATATGGTGGTTGGCATGGAGGGTACGGTTGCACGGCGGCAGCGCTTCATGGTGATTACCCGGCCGGTGTTGTATGTGCAGCATGTCGCGCTGGCGGTGCGTCAGGATGATGCGCTGTTGCAGCTGCCGGCCGATGGCATGCAAGGGCTTGGCCGGTATGGCATTGTCGCTGTTGCCCAGGGCTCGGCATATGCGGCGTATCTGTCCACGCCGGGTGGGGGGCAAGCAGATGATGGTGCCATTGCGATTACCGGTAATCTAGGCAAGCTGATGCGTCACCGCGTACGTTTTGTCTTGCACGCGGAAGAAGAGCTTGGTTGGCATATCCAGCAATTGCGCTTGCAGCCGTGGATACGCTTGATCCCCGTGCCGCTTGCCCGGCAGGATGTCTGCCTCATATTGTCCAGACGGCTGCCGGCCTCAACCGTCAGGCATTTGCGGGCTGTGTTGCAGCGGCTGGAGCGCTCCGGCAGTCTGACTGCCTTGAGAGCCAAATATGGTTTGAAGGGCAGGCCGCAACAGCCATCCCGTCGGGTTTTGCCGATCCGTCGCCAGGGCAGCAAGATCTAGCCGTACGCTGCCTGCAGTGCCCGTTTCATTTCCTGGTCCAATTGTTTGATGTCAATTGGTTTGGAGGCAAATCCACTCATGCCGACTGCCATTGCGGCTGCCCGGTCTTCCTGCAGCACACTTGCGGTCAGCGCGATGATCGGAATGCCGTACTTGTCCGGGTCTCCACCGCTGGAACGGATAACCCGGCAAGTCTCCAGTCCATCCATGACCGGCATCTGCACATCCATCAGGATGATGTCAAAGTCGTGCTGCGACCAAAGCTGCAGTACTTCCTTGCCGTTCATGGCCGTGGTTACCGTATGGCCCCGTTTTTTGAGCAAGATCTTGATCAGGTTGAGATTTTGCACCACATCATCAGCCACCAGGATATCCAGTGGCGGCAAATTGGCATCTTCAGCTACCGGGCTGGCGGCCAGGCCTGACTCGGTAACTGCCAGCGGAATGCGTACGGTAAATGTCGAACCGCGCCCGGCCGTGCTTTCAACCGCTATGCTTCCCCCCATTTTCTTTACCAGCTCCATGGCAATGGTTGTTCCCAGGCCGGTACCACCAAATCGGCGCGAGGTCGATGCATCAGCCTGGGAAAACGGCTTGAACAATTTGGCTTGTGCAACGGGATTCATGCCGATGCCGGTATCCGTAATGGCCAGCTCGACATCACCATCATGTCGGGAAACCTGCAGCCTTACCTCACCCTTTTCAGTAAACTTGACGGCATTGCTCATTAAATTAAGCAAAATCTGCCGGATACGCATGGCATCGCCCATATAGCGGTCCTTGATGCTTTCCGGGTAGTCCATGATCAGGCCAATGCCTTTGCGCTCGGTGGTCAGCCTCAGGGTATCAATAGTCTGCTGACAGACATCCCGTAGTGAAAAGGGCAGCTCTTCCAGCTCCACCGCACCTTGTTCCAGCTTTGCCGTATCCAGAATGTCGTTGAGCAGCCCCAGCAGTCCCTTTGCCGACTGATTGATGATCTCAATCATTTTCTTCGGCTCTTGATCCATCTCGAAATCCTGCAGCAAATCGGTATAGCCGATGATTGCATTCATCGGCGTGCGAATCTCATGGCTCATATTGGCCAGGAAAGCACTTTTCGATCTGGCGGCCGATTCGGCACTTTCCTTGGCCACTTGCATGGCAATTTCCATGAGCTTGCGTTCCGTGACATCGAGAATGACCCCGTCAATGAACATGGCCTGGTTCTCTTCATTGAAAACACCACGGGCGCTTTCGGAAACCCAGCGCTCGGTTCCATCCATGCAGCGCATGCGGTATTCCACCGTATAAGGAATGCGCTGCTCCAGTGCATTGCGAATGACCGCGCGCACGCGCGGCTGATCTTCCGGATGGACAATGCTGATGATATGCATGCCGCCGCTCATGAATATATTGCTGGGCCAGCCGCTAAGCGCCTGAATGTCCTCACTGATAAATAGCTTGTCCCAGGGTTCTTTGGCCTTGCTGCGAAAGGTGACGCCGGGAATATTGTCGATCAGCGCATGGAACTGCTGCTCACGCTCCTCCAGTTCGCGCTGCATCCGGTGGCGCTCGCTGATATCGGTGATAAAGCCAACATATAACAGCTTGTGCGAGGGCAGTGCTCCGTTGCCAATCGCCAGGCGGATGGGAAATTGCGAACCATCGCTGCGCCTGCCGATAACCTCTTGCTCGGTAGCAAAAGTCGGCAGCGGCGTTGGCGATGCTGATTGTTGATCCTGTTGGTCAAGCGCAGGGATCAGCCGCTGGATGCTGCTGCCCTTAAGTTCGGACTCCATCCAGCCAAACAAGCGTTCTGCAGCCGGATTGGCCGACTGTATCTGCCCCTCGGCATCAAAGGTGATCATGCCATCAATGGTGGTGCTGACGATGGTTTGCAGTTTCAGCTCGTTTGCCTGCGCCTTCTGGTAAAGCATGCGGTAGCGCAGCAGTACGTTGCCGGCCATCACCATGTTTCCCAGCATCAGCACCAGTACGGCAATGCCGATGGCAAGGCTGGCATTGTCATTCCAGGATGAAAAACCAACATTGTGGGCGCTGCCGATAAAGCGGGCTGCGGCCATGCCAAAGTAGTGCATGCCGGCAATGGCAGCGCCCATTACGCTGCCGCCCAGCAAGGTTGCATAGCCCTTGTGCAAACGATTGCTGTCCAGGCCAAACCTTATCCATAAAGCCAGGGTGCTCAGAAGAACCGCCACCACGATTGATGCGGCAAACCATAGTGGATCATAGCGGAGCAGGGGCTCCATGCTCATGGCGGCCATGCCGCTGTAGTGCATGATGCCGATGCCACTGCCAACCAGCGTGCCACTCAGCCACAGTTGGCCCGGGCTGATGCTTGGCCGGGCAAGCATCTGCAGGGCAAACCAGGCAGCACAAATGGCCGGAAGCATGGAGAACAGCGTTGGCAGCAAGGCATAGTGCACGGAGCTGCAGATGGAGAAGGCCAGCATGCCGACAAAATGCATAGCCCAGATGCCACCACCCATTGCAATCGATCCGGTCACCAGCGCAATTTTCTTGAGATTGCCTTCATCGGCCTCGCGTGCAAAACCAGCCATTTGCAAAGCAAGGCAAGACGTGAAAATGGCCACCAGCAGCGACAGGGAAACCAGCCAGAGATTGTATTGGGTCTGTAAAAAAAACAGTGTTTGATAACTGTTGATGAAGTAGGCGTTCAACATGCTCAGCTCTCAGGTGGACGGCACCGTAGAAGAGTTAATAATCGCACTATTAGCTTTTATAGGTCACTACAAGTTTGTATTTCAATGTCATTGAATGTAAGTGGGGCCGTCCCGGCATCCCCGGACGCTGTTGAGCTGTTGGCCGTATTGCTTGCAAGCACAACCGGTAATCGCCCATTTGCGCTACCCGGCAGCCCATCACAGGCTGACCGGGTTTTTTCATGCCTGGGTAAAAGCCCCTGAGCAAAGTACGGACTTCCGCACCTGCCGTACGGGGCAAAGTACGGCCTGACGTCAGCAGGGTTTTTTGTTCAAATAAAAAACCATAAAAATCAATTAGTTAAAAATTTTCTACAGGGCAAAAAGGCTGGCACGCCAGTTGCAATAAGAAGGGCAGCTGAGACGTTTTCATCTCACCCATTCGATACAAACTGGAGATTGCCATGACTGTAAAGAACACTTCCGTCAAGAATGACAAACTGAGTGCCAAAGGCGTACAAGGCGGCATGCCGCTGCTGCATGAACCCAAGCTGAACAAGGGCACGGCCTACAGCGTGGAAGAGCGTCGCCAGATGGGCCTGGAAGGTTTGCTGCCGCATGCGGTGGAAAACCTGGACCGTCAGGTAGAGCGCGTAATGGCCCACCTGGACGAAAAAGCGGACGATCTGGAGCGTTACACCTACCTGATCGGCCTGGAAGACCGTAACGAAACCGTGTTCTACAAGACGGTGATGTCCGACCCGAAACGCTTCATCCCGGTGCTGTACGATCCGACCGTGGCCGATGCCTGCGAAACCTTCGGCAACAACTACCGCCGCGCCCGTGGCATGTACATCACCCGTTACATGAAGGGCCGCATGGCCGAAGTGCTGCGCAACTGGCCGGAAAAAGACGTGCGCTTCATCTGCGTATCCACCGGTGGCCGCATTCTGGGCCTGGGCGATATCGGTGCCAACGGCATGGGCATCCCGATCGGCAAGCTGCAACTGTACACCGCTTGCGCTGCCGTTCCGCCGGCTGGCCTGCTGCCGGTGCTGTTCGATATCGGTACTACCAATGAAACCCTGCGCGCCGACCCCTTCTACATGGGCACCCGCGAAGCGCCGGTTACCGAAGCCGAGCTGGACGAACTGACCGAGGAATTCATCCAGGCCGTGCAGGAAGTGTTCCCCAACTGCTGCGTACACTTTGAAGACTGGAAGGGCACCGACGCCATCCGCATGCTGGATCGCTATAAAGACAAGATCCTGTGCTACAACGATGACATCCAGGGCACTGCCAGTGTGGCACTGGCTGGTATCGCAGCCGGCATGAACATTACCGGCGGCAAACTGACCGACCAGCGCGTGATGTTCCTGGGTGCAGGTTCTGCCGGTCTTGGCATTGCCAAACTGTTCTGCGCCGAACTGCAAACCCTGGGCCTGAGCGAAGCCGACGCCCGCAAGCAGGTGGCCCTGTTCGACATCAACGGCCTGATCGAGCACTCCCGTACCGACCTGAGCGAAACCCAGAAGCTCTATGCCCGCCCGGCCAAGCCGTGCAAGGACTTCCTGCAAGCCATCCGCGACTTCAAGCCGACCGTGCTGGTAGGGGTGAGCACCAAGGCCCGCGCCTTCACCCGCGAGGTGATCGAGCTGATGAGCCAGCTGAACGAACAGCCCATCATCTTTGCGCTGTCCAACCCCACCCACAAGGCCGAGTGCAGCGCCGAAGAAGCCTACACCTGGTCCAAGGGCAAGGCGCTGTTTGCCGCTGGCGTGCAGTTCCCCGACTTTGACTACGAAGGCAAGACCTACCGTCCGGGCCAGGCCAACAACTTCTACATCTACCCGGCTATCGGTCTGGCTACCTACTGCTGCCGCCCGACCCGCCTGAACGACGAATGCTTCATCGTGGCCGCCCATGCCACCGCCGATCAGGTCACGCTGACCCAGCGCGCCAAGAGCATGCTGTTCCCCAGCCAGGACCAGATTCTGGAAACCGAAGTGACCACGGCAGCGCGCATTGCCGAGTACATGTTCGATTCCGGCCTGGCCCAGGTAGAGCGTCCGCGTGATATCCGCGCCTGGATCGAGGCTCAGCTGTACAAGCCGCAGTACTGAGAAGTGAGGCGCGACCACCCGGTTGCGCATGACTTCCACTAACGTTGTTCTCGCTTGATGGCAGTTGCCCGTGTGCAGGTGAGCCGGGCAGCTGCTGACAATACAAAGGTGTCTATCATGGACTACATCATTCATACCCTGCAGAAGTATCCGGAGATTGCGATCTATCTGACCATCGCCGTCGGCTTCTGGGTGGGCAATCTCAGTCTGGGCAAATTCAACCTCGGGGTGGTGACTTCCACCTTGCTGGCCGGTCTCTTGATCGGTCAGGTGCATCTGGTGATTCCATCGGTGCTGCAATCCACCTTCTTTGCCATGTTCCTGTTTGCCGTCGGCTATGCCGTTGGTCCGCAGTTCATCCGCGCACTGAAGAGCGACGGTATCTCGCAGGTGTTCTTTACCATTCTGGTGTGCGCGTCCGGCCTGGGGACTGCCATCCTGCTGGGCAAGATGCTGCATTACGATGCTGCGCTGACTGCCGGCCTGCTGTCCGGTGGCTATACCAACTCCACCGTACTGGGTGTGGCAACTGACCTGCTGAATCAAGTAAACCAGATGCCTGGTGGCGTGAAAGTGGCCATGGCACTGATGCCGGTGGCCTATGCCGTGACCTACCCGTTTGGTACTGCCGGCTCGGCCTGGTTCCTGGCGACTTTTGCCCCGAAAGTGCTGGGCTTCAACCTGGTGGAAGAGTGCAAGAACTATGAAAAGGAAAATGGCAACGGCCATACCGTGGGCAGCACTGCTTACCGTGAGTTTTCCGCCCGTGCCTTTTTGCTGAGTAATGTCGATCTGTTCGACAAAACGGTTTCCGAAGTGGAAGCCATGTTCGACCACGAAATCTTTGTGCGCCGTGTGCGCCAGGCCGTGGGTGCCAAGATTGTCGATTGCGAAGGCACTACCCGCATCCAGCGTAATGATGTGGTGGCCATTTCCGGCACCCTGACCGCGCTGTTGAAGTACCAGAACCACTTTGGCAAGGAAGTGAAGGACGTTCCGCTGCTGGACTTCTCCACCGAACTGCTCGACCTGGTGGTGACCAGCCGCAAATACGCCGGCAAAACCCTGGGCGATATCACTACCGCGCTGTTTGGCAAGCCGGGCCGTGGCCTGTTCCTTACCCGCTTCAGCCGTGGCGAGCTGGACATGCCGATGGGGCATGATGTGGTGGTGCAGCGTGGTGACGTGCTGACCATCCTTGGTGCCAAGCAAGACGTGGTGGCCGTGGCCAAGGAACTGGGCTATGCCGACCGTCCGCTGGAAAACTCCGACATGGCCTTCATGGGCTTCGGCATCGTGGTGGGCAGTATTCTGGGTGCCATCACCGTGCATGTGGCTGGTATTCCGCTGAGCTTCGGTACTTCGGTGGGTTCCATCGTGGCCGGTATCGTCTGCGGTTACCTGCGTGCCACCATGCGTACCTTCGGCAAGATCCCCGGCCCTGCGCTGTGGGTGTTCAATAACGTTGGCCTGAATGGCTTTATCGCGGTGATTGGCCTGAATGCGGCGCCCGGCTTTATTTCCGGCCTGCAACAATACGGCCTGACCCTGCTGTTTGCCGGTGCCGTGGTTACTCTGGTGCCGTTGATTGTCGGCCTGCTGCTGGGACGCTTCGTGTTCAAGTTCCACCCTGGCATCCTGCTGGGCGCTTGTGCCGGTGCCCGTTCCACTACCGCTGCGCTGGGGGCATTGCAAGATGCTGCCCAAAGCAAGGTACCCGCCGTGGGCTATACCGTAGGCTATGCGGTATCCCGGCTGGTGATGGCGGTGTTCACCATCGTGCTGGTCAACGTGTTCTAGCAGTCTTGTTCTTTATCCTTTCGGTCGTCGTGGCCCTGCCATGACCTTGCCACGCGGGTTGACTCCCGCGTGGTTTTTTTGCTTTGCATAGTGCAGTGCAAAAAAAGTGACTGGGCACTGTGGGATAATGCCCGTATGCCAGCCATCACCAGCCAGCCGCCACAGGGCGACGACTTGAATCCAGCCAGACGGGCCAGGCCCGGAGTGCGTATGAAACGAACTGTTTTTTATCTTTACCTGCTGATATCGCTGGTGCTGTCCTTGCTGTCGGCCTGGGTGGTTTATACCGTCAGCTGGCAGCAGCAGCTGCAGCAGCGCCAGCAGGAATCGGTGCGCCGCGTGGCGCGCAATGCCGGTTTTCTGCAACACGAAGTGGACAAGTTCGGCTTGCTGCCGCTGGCGGCATCCTATAACGACAACCTGCGCGAAACCCTTGATCATCCGGGGGATGCCCGTTTGCTGGCGCAGGCCAATGACTATCTTACCCGGCTTAATCAGGGTGCCGGTTCGCTGCAGGCTTATCTGGTGGACAAGCAGGGCAAGGTGCTGGCCTCCAGCAACTGGCGGCAAAAAGACAGCTTTGTCGGGCGTAATCTTGCCTACCGGCCATACTTCCAGCAGGCTGCGGCCAACCGTATCACCACCTACTACGCCATCGGCACCACCGGCAATGCCACCGGCTTTTACCTTGCCACAGCCATCCATCAGGGGTCGGAGCGGCTGGGCGTGGTGGCCATCAAGATTGGGCTGGAACAACTGGAGCACATGTGGGGCAATATCGTGGAGCCTTTGCTGGTGTCTGATTCCAATGGCGTGGTGGTGTTGTCATCGGTGCCGGAGTGGAAGTATCACGCCACCGCTCCGCTCAGCTTTGATGCCCGGCTGGCATTGGAAAAAGCCCAGCAGTACAACAAGCAGGTGATCAAACCCCCGCTGTGGCAGCGCAAGAGCGTGCTCAACAGCCAGGCCATGCTGGTGCAGATGGGGCAGGGGCGGGCTCGGCACGAGTACCTGGCAGTCAGCCAGACCATTCCGGTCAGCGGCATGACGCTGACCATGCTCAACGACACCCACGAGCTGCACAGCCTGGCCCTTACCCGGGCACTGGCGGTGGCGGTGATGGTGGGCTTTGCCTGCCTGCTGCTACATTCGGTAAGGCTGTGGCGCATGAACCTGAAAGCCCAGGCCGAGGCGCGGCGTAATCTGCAGCTGGCACATGACCATCTGGAAGAGCAGGTGGAACAGCGCAGCAGCGAGCTGAAACAGGCCAATGCCAACCTGAAAACGGAAATCGAAGAACGCATCCAGGCGGCACGGCAGGTGGAAAACTTCCAGAACGAGCTGATCCGCACCGAAAACCTGGCCGTCATCGGCCAGCTGTCCACCGGCATCGCCCACGAAATCAACCAGCCGCTGGCGGCGCTGTCGGCCTTGTCGGCCAATACCGTACGCTTTCTGGAAATTAACGATCTCGCCACCGCGCGGGCCAATCTGGAACGCATCACCGACATCGTGGTGCGGCTGGGGGCGCTGACCGAACAGCTGAAATCCTTTGCCCGCCGCCCCAATGGCGAGCGCGAATCGGTGGCGGTGGCGCAGGCGGTGGAAAACGCCTTGTTCCTGCTGAACCACCGGCTGAAAAAGACACATATAACATTGCAGCTGCCCGCCGAACCGGCGGATATTGTGGTGCTGTGTGAAGCGGTGCGGCTGGAACAGGTGCTGGTGAATCTTATCAGCAATGCCATTGATGTGCTGAACGGCGTGGACAACGCGCAGATCAGCATGGACTGGTCGCGCCAGGGCGACACCGTGCGCATCAGCGTGCGCGACAATGGCAGCGGCCTGTCCGACGAAGTGCGCGCCCACATTTTCGAACCCTTCTTCACCACCAAGAAAACCAGCGGACTGGGCCTGGGGCTGGCCCTGTCCTCGGACATCATCAAGTCCTACGGCGGCATGCTGAGCGCCGACAATCACCCGGATGGCGGGGCGGTATTCACCATCACGCTCAGACAGAACAAGCAGGAGTAACACATGAGCAATCTACAAGTACTGGTGATCGAGGACGATCAGGACGTGCAGCTGGGCTATGTCCAGGCGCTGGGGCTGGACGGCATCCCGGCCCAGGGTTTCGATTCTGTGGAAAAAGCCCGTCGCAGCATAGGCCGCGACTTTGCCGGCATCATCGTCAGCGACATCCGCCTGCCCGGCATGGACGGCCTGGCCTTTATGCAGGAGCTGCTGGCCGACGATCCCGACCTGCCGGTCATCCTGATTACCGGCCACGGCGACATTGCCATGGCGGTGCAAGCCATGCGCGATGGGGCTTACGATTTCATCCAGAAACCCTTCCTGCCGCAAGTGCTGGTGTCGGTGGTACAGCGCGCGCTGGAAAAACGCCGCCTGGCACTGGAAGTGCGCCAGCTGCGCAAGCAACTGGCCGCCTATGGCGGGCTGGAAAGCCGCCTGATTGGCAACTCCAACGTGATGGCCGAACTGCGCCACCTGGTGCAGGGCGTGGCCGCCACCCCCACCGATGTGCTGATCAACGGCGAAACCGGTGCCGGCAAGGAACTGCTGGCGCGCTGCCTGCACGACCTGTCCGGCCGCACCGGCCCCTTCGTCGCCCTTAACTGCGGCGGCCTGCCGGAAAGCCTGTTTGACAGCGAAATGTTCGGCCACGAAGCCGGGGCGTTTTCCGGGGCCAGCAAGCAGCGCATCGGCAAAATCGAATACGCCCAGCATGGCACGTTGTTCCTGGACGAAATCGAAAGCATGAGCGTGCCGATGCAAATCAAGCTGCTGCGCGTGCTGCAAGAGCGGGTGATAGAACGGCTGGGCTCCAACCGGCTGATTCCGGTGGATTTTCGCGTGATTGCCGCCACCAAGGCCGACCTGTCCAAGCTGGCCGAAGAAGACAAATTCCGCGCCGACCTGTACTTCCGCCTGAACGTGGTCACGCTGGACCTGCCGCCGCTACGCGCCCGGCGCGAGGACATTCCGCTGTTGTTTGATTACTTTGTCACCCAGTCCGCGCTGCGCATGAACCGACCGGCACCGGCCATCACCCCGGAAGTCATCCGCGACCTGATGGCCTACCACTGGCCGGGCAATGTGCGCGAGCTGCGCAATCAGGCCGACCGCTTTGTGCTGGACTTGAAAATGGTGCCCGGCAACGCCATGGCCGACACCCAGCTCACCCTGCACGCGGCGGTGGAATCGTTTGAAAAGGGCATGATTGCCGAAGAACTGCGCAAACAGGGCGGCAATGTCTCCAAAACCGCCGAAGTGCTGAAAATCGCCAAAACCACGCTGTTCGACAAGATCCGCAAATACGATCTGGAAGAAAAATAAAACTCAGCACAAAACAAGACCGGCAGCCGGGCCAAGTGCCCGCTGTCGGTTTTTCATGCCCTCTGCATGCCTGGCCCGCCTGCATCACCCGCCGGACCTGCCGCCAAGCGGCACCATGTCATGGCCGGGTTCCGGTCTTCCGTCTTTTTTCTCACTTGCAAAATAACCGTCTACGCTAATAGATGATTTCATCGGTTAAATCCTTGCATCTGGAAGGCGCCAGAATGGGAAAACTCAAAATTTCAAGTCGTTTATACATTTTGCTGGCGATTGTAACGACAGCCTTCACCTTGCTGTTGCTGATTGCCAATATCGGTATGAACTATCTTGGAGATCTTCAGGATGCCGGTTACAAGCGCAGCCAGCAAAGCAATGAAATGCTGATTACTGCAAAGATCGGTCCGGTGATATATCGGGTCATTGCCGACAGCATCATTAACCGGAATCTGGATGAATCCGCCAAAGACTGGGCTGAAATCAAGGCGGTGTCAGAAAAAAGGCTGGCGCGTGCCAGTGAACTTGCACTCAGTCCGGAAAATAAAAAATGGGTAGAGCAGGCGCAAACCGCATACGGCAAGCTGGTGGGTCTGTATGAATCCCGTGTCTTGCCACTACTCAAGGCCGATGCCGATCTCAAGCTGATCCGGCCACTGGACGACGAGATGGACACCTATGTCAAAGCCATTGACGACGCTTTGACTCCCTTTGCCTCGGCGCTGACAGTGGAAGCGGATGAAGCCGACAAGCAGTTTGATTTGACAAGAACACGCATTATCTCGGGCAGCCTGATCACGGCGCTGGTGATGCTTGCCGCCTTGATGCTGCTTTCGCTGTATGTCAGCAGAAGCATCATCCGGCAGTTGGGTGGCGAGCCACATTACGCCATGCAGGTATCGCGCCGCATTGCCTCTGGCGATCTCTCAACCCGGGTGGAGGTTGCCGGTGCCAGCCAGGACAGCCTGATGGCCTCGATCAAGGTGATGCAGGATCAGTTGGCCCAGTTGATTCGCAAGGTGTTGACCAGTTCGGAGAATGTTTCCCGCCTGGCGGCCGAACTCGCCGCCGCATCCAGCCAGGTGTCGATGACCGCATCAAAGCAAAGTGATGATACGGTGTCTGTGGCGTCCTCGATTGAAGAGCTGACCGTCAAGATTGATATCGTCGCGGGGAATGCACAGGAAGCCGAACAGATTGCCACGGAGTCTGGTAGCCGTTCCGACCTGGGGGCATTGCAGGTCAAGGATGCAACGGATGAAATGACCCGTATTGCCCAGAACGTGAGTGAGACGGCGCAGCAGATGGCCACGCTGTCCACCCAGTCGCAACAGATCAGCAGCATTGCCAATGTAATCAAGGAAGTTGCAGATCAGACCAACCTGCTGGCACTGAATGCGGCCATCGAAGCCGCCCGGGCCGGCGAACAAGGCCGGGGTTTTGCCGTGGTCGCGGATGAGGTTCGCAAACTTGCGGAACGGACAACCATGTCCGCCGGCGAGATATCCTCGATGATATCCAGCATCCAGAGCAATACCGATCAGGCGATCGCCACCATGCAACTGGGTAACCAGCGGGTGACGGATGGCGTGGTGCTGGCAGACCGTGCCGGCGAATCGATGCAATTGATCAGTGATGGTTCAAAAATTGTCGTGCAGGCGGTGAGCGGAATTTCCAACGCCTTGCGGGAACAGAAATCAACAAGCAATGCGATTGCCAAACGTGTTGAGCACATCGCGCACATGACCGAAGAGACCAGTACAGTTGTTTCACAGGTAGCTGCCAATGCCGAGCAACTCAAGGCCATGGCGGATGAACTTAAACATGCTGTTTCCGGTTTCAGGGTGTAGCCGTGACCGTCCCGTCTGCTGGCTGATTGTCCGGAGTCTGCTGTCAGAGGCCGGTATGTTCCTGATCTGGTTGATGTGCACGCGGCAGCCCAAGCGGCTACCGTGTGCGCATGATGTTAGCTACCCACGCATCCATTATCCCGACGACGACATGCGCCGTGCCTGTCGTTGCAAACGTCCACGCAGTTGCTGATGGCACGCCGTCGCCAGCCCTAACAACTCGCCATTATCCGCAGCAATGCCCTGCGCCGTGGCTATCTGCTGCGCCAAGGCCTGCAAGGGCGTTGCCTTGCTGTTCAGCCCCAGCAAACGGCCATGCGCATGGCGCAAGGGATGGTCCGGTGTGTAATCCAGCGTCAGCAACCAGTGCGAATGCTGCCAGCGCGCACCCTGCATCAGCACTGCCTGCAATACTGCATGGCTGACTTGTACCCCGGCCTCCGCCGCCAGCGCCAGAGCCTGTTCCCAACGCGGAGCGCTGGGTGGTAGCTGTTCCAGCGCCGGTAGCAATTGCATGTTCAACCAGTCACGCAACTGCCGCGCCAGCGGCTTGCCACTGCGACGCAAGGCGCGCAGCAGGGCGGTTGCGGGCCAGTATTCCTTGATGTCTTCAGTTTCTGCGGTGTTTTCGCGGCTTGGGTCTGCCGCCAGTAATTGCTGCAGGCGGTTTCCCAGCCGACGGCCAGTGACGGCCAGCACATCGCCGCTGTGCAGCCACCATTCGCCGTGGTGGTGCAGCACATGCAGTGGTTTGCCGTGGTAGTAGAAGCAAAGGGGTGGGGGGTGTTGGGGGGTGGTTTGAGCTGTCATCGAGCGGGTCCTTTGAGCATGAAAACTCCATCTGCTTTCGGGCATGGCAACCGCTTCGAGAAGGTGTGTTGAGCACCAGCGGCGGATTCTAGGGATGGCAGGGGAGTGCGGAAACTGCTCGAAAGGGAGGGCAAGCACAGCGTTGCTGACCGGGAAGTAGGGTACCGACGCAGCCACCGGGCCCCGTCAAGCATGCCGACAGGTGGCCGGGGCGAGGTGTTAAGCGCCTGCCCTGTTTGAGCGATTTGACGTTAGCAAATCGCGAGTTCAGGCGCGCCTCGCACCGGACGGGGCCTGTCGGGCAGCCGCAGGCCATGCTTGCGGGGTGGCCTTGGAGGTGAAGGAGGGCTTGGCCAGGCAAGCCCTCCTTCCCGTCCGCCGTGCGGAAGCGGCAGTGCAAATCATCATCCGCGTGAGCGGATTCCCAGAAGAAAATGGCCGTGCTATTTTCGGGAAATTTCTTTGGCAATAGTCGAACTACGGCGGAACGCCCCGGTATGGCTGGGGCTTCCGCCCTACGCGCCTACCCCGTAGGGTGGATGCCCCAAAGGGGCGATCCACCGTGAAACCCTCCCGAGTAAACCCATTTTCCCAGCTGGAAAGTCACCGCACCGACGCCCCCCTTGGGCCCCGTCCGCCGCGCGGTAGCGGCACGCAATCCAACCCCGCGGGGTCGCTTGAGGATGTTTGAAACCACCGGCACAACACAAGAATGGAGCCTCTCCAGCTGTGCCTTGCTATTGCGTACAGGATCTTGTACGCTTTTGTTGTCTGCCCGCCAATGCAGACAACAAAGAGGAATTTCTAAGTAAGTTAAGCAGCAATCAGAAAGAAGGGAAGTGTGGCATGCGCGTTTTAACATTCTCTGAAGCTCGCGCCGGGTTTAAGAATGTTATGGATGATGTTTGCAACGATCATGAGCCTGTGGTTATCACACGGGTAAATGGTCAGCACGTCGTGATGCTATCAATGGAAGATTTCAACAGCATGGAAGAAACCATGTATTTGCTGGGGTCTGAAAGAAACGCCAATCGACTGCGTGCCTCCATAGCAAACTTGAAAGCCGCCAAGTTAATCAATAAGGAAATTGAACTTGTCAGCGAAGCAGAACAACAAACAGTCCGCAGTTAAATTTGCGGCGATTTCATTTACTCCAGAAGGCTGGGAAGATTATCTGTTCTGGCAAGAAAATGATGTGAAGATATTGGCTCGCATCAACACGCTACTGGATGAATGCTTGAAAACGCCGTTCACCGGCCTTGGCAAACCGGAACCATTGCGGGGCGATTTGACCGGATACTGGTCGCGTCGAATCAATAAAGAACATCGCCTGGTTTACCTTCCACAAGCTGGCCAGCTGATTGTTTTGCAGTGCCGTTATCACTACTAAAAATGCCCGGAGAGCACCGGGCTTTTTCTTTTGGGCGACTTACTTCCTTTTGACATTCCCGAAATGTTCTCCGTCCGCGCACAGGAGCACGCTTGAAGCCTGACGGGGCAGCGCGGTGTGATTGAAAAAATGACGACGTATTAGAATGTCTCCCCGCAGCCAAAAGCTGATGTCAGCATCCAGCTGGTGCACCACCCCCCATCTGCATGGAGTTGAATATGAGTTCCAAATACACAGGGCAGTGTCTGTGTGGCCAAATCAGTTACGCGGTGGATGTCGAGCCGCTGTTTGCTGGTAATTGCCACTGCAAGGATTGCCAGCGCACATCTGGCAGTGCCGATGTTCCGGCGATGATTTTCCCGGCAAGCAAGGTGGTGATCCACGGCGAGCCCCGTTATTTTGTTTCCACATCGGACAGCGGAAATGCCCATAGCCGTGGTTTCTGTCCCAATTGTGGCTCCCAGCTGTTTGCCAGATTCAGCCATCTTCCCGATGTGCTTGGTATCAAGGCCGGGACATTGCATGAGACATCCCATTACCAGCCAATGCTGGATTTCCATGTGGCAAGCGCCGCAGCCTGGGATGTCATGAACCCGGCACTTCCTAAAAAAACAAGGCGCTGCTCAAGCTTAAGCGGCCAACTTTTGCCCGAGGGTGGCGTGCGTTGTCATCCTCCGGCGGGCCTTGTCGACGATAGAGCGCAGGGCAAGGCCGTGGCGCAGAAGCGGCAAAGCCAATGACAGCAGTGCAGCTGGTCACGCAAGGTGACGACCAGCTGCCATCCTTCCTGGACCTGCACATTCTTTTGATCTGGAGCAAACAGGCGTATCGCGCCTGAGCGCAGCATTCGATCCACAAAATATTAGTAATTAATTATTTATGGATAAGGATGTGTACGATGACTGCTCCAATCCCGCCACTGAATGTGGGCAACACCGGCTTCATGCTGCTGTGTGCCAGCTTGGTGATGCTGATGACACCCGGGCTGGCTTTCTTTTACGGTGGCCTGGTAGGCCGCAAGAATGTGCTGACCATCATGGCCCAGAGCTTCATGTCGCTGGGCTGGACCACGGTGTTGTGGTTTGCCTTCGGGTATTCCATGTGTTTCGGACCAAGCTGGCATGGCATTGTCGGCGACCCCACTTACTACGCCTTCATGCATGGCGTTACCCTCAATACCATGTACACCGGCAATGACGCAGGTATTCCGCTGATCGTGCATGTGGCTTACCAGATGATGTTTGCCATCATCACTCCGGCGCTGATTACCGGTGCCTTTGCCAACCGGGTGACGGTGAAGGCGTATTTCCTGTTTCTCACCGGCTGGCTGGTGCTGGTTTACTTCCCCTTTGTCCACATGATCTGGAGCCCGGACGGCCTGCTGGCCAAGTGGGGCGTGCTGGATTTTGCCGGTGGCATCGTGGTGCACAATACCGCCGGTTTTGCCGCGCTGGCTTCGGTGTTGTACGTGGGCCGGCGTTCGGTGGTGGAGAACAAGCCGCATAACGTGCCCTTGATTGCACTGGGCACCGGCTTGCTGTGGTTTGGCTGGTATGGCTTTAATGCCGGGTCCGAGTTGCGGGTGGATTACATCACCGCATCGGCCTTTCTCAATACCGACGTTGCTGCCTCGTTTGCCGGTACGGCCTGGTTTTTCCTGGAGTGGTCGCATGCCCGGCAGCCCAAGTTTATTGGTTTGCTGACGGGTGCGGTGGCGGGCCTCGCCACCATCACGCCGGCGGCCGGTTATGTGTCGCTGGGTACGGCTGCGGTGATTGGTGTGATTGCCGCCGTGGTGTGTTACTACGCGGTGCAGCTGAAAAACCGTTTGGGCTGGGACGATGCGCTGGACGTGTGGGGCGTGCACGGTGTGGGCGGCTTGCTGGGGACATTGCTGCTGGGTGTTTTTGCCAGCAAGGCCTGGAATCCTGCGGGTGTTGACGGCTTGCTGATGGGTAATCCGGATTTCCTGTGGAAGCAGGTGGTTGCCGCGGTGGTTTCCGGTTTGTGGGCGTTTGGTTTTACCTACGGCATGCTGTGGCTGATCAACAAGATGACGCCGGTGTTGATTGACGAGCAGACGCAGGAGACCGGTCTGGATCAGTCCCTGCATGGTGAAGAAGCCTACAGCGGGTCGCTGTGAAAACGGGGCCTTTGCCTGGCAAAGGCCCTGCGCGTGTTGACCGGTGGCGGCGGCAGTCTTGTTGCCTGCCGCCCCGGTGTTGCTGCTTATTTCTCCAGCGCCACTTCCACGCAGCGCGCTTGCAGCAGGCGGCCGATGTCCAGCGGCGACATGGCCACTTGCAGGCCGCGGCGGCCACCGTTGATGAATACCTGTTGCAGCTGCAGGATGCTGGCTTCCATGTATACCGGCATGGGCGTGCGGGTGGCGAAGGGGCTGGTGCCGCCCACCAGATAGCCGGAGTGGCGGTTGGCAATGTCCGGTTTGCAGGGCTGCACTTTCTTGCAGGGCAGCTGGCGGGCCAGTTCCTTGGCCGATACCTTGCGGTCGCCGTGCATCAGCACCACCAGCGGCAGGCCGTCCTGGTCTTCAAACAGCAGGGTCTTGATGACGGCGTGTTCGTCCACCTTCAGTTCGCGTGCCGGGGTGGCGGTGCCGCCGTGTTCTTCGTAGCTGTAGGCGTGGCAGCTGAAATCCACCTTGTGGTCCAGCAGAAAGCGCAGTGCCGGGGTGCTGCCGGCGATGGTTTGTTGGCGCATTGGCTTATTCCTGTGGTGATAGTGGCTTGGCCGGCAGTACTTGGCTGCCAGGGCTGGCGGCGGTTTTGGGGTCGGGCTCAGGCATCTGCTGGGGTCGGCAGGCCGTATTCTTGCGGGAAGGTGTGAAAAGAGCTTTTCACCACGGTAACGGCACCGTCGATCAGGCCGCAGCGGCCGCTGCCGGGCAGGATCTGACACAGGTGCTGCAGGGCATCCAGATCGGCTGCGCTGTGGCGACCTCCGTCAATACGGTCCAGCAGGCGTGCCAGCTGAAAAGTGCCGCATTTGCAGGACGGGCATTGGCCGCAGGAGCCCTTGGCAAAGAAGTCGATGTATTCGGCCACCTTGCGGATGATGCTGCTGCCTTCGGATATCACGATCATTGCGCCGGTACCCAGCCGGGAGTGGCGCAGCCAGACCGAGTCGAAGTCCAGTGCCACGTCCAGGTCGCGGGCGGTGAGCAGGGTATTGGACGGGCCGCCGGTGAACACGGCCTTGAAGGCCTTGCCCTGCAGCATGCCGCCGCCGTAGTGGAATACCAGTTCCTGCAGGCTGGTACCCATGGGCAGCTCGTACAGGCCGGGGCGCAGCACGTCACCGGACAGTGAGTACAGCTTGGTGCCACCAGCCTTACCCACGCCTAGTGCGCGGTACCAGCCGGCACCGTGGCGCAGGATGTGGCTGACATTGGCCAGGGTTTCCACATTGTTGATCAGGGTGGGCTGACCGTTGATGCCTTGTTCTGCCGGGAAGGGCGGTTTTTTACGCGGGAAGGGGAAGCCGGCTTCCAGTGAGGCTACCACCGCGGTTTCCTCGCCGCCGATATAGCGGCCAGAGCTGGCCACCACCTTGATGGCCAGTGGATGGCCCAGCGCCGTAGCCAGCTTGTCCAGCCAGGGGCTGTCCTGCCATTGGCTGACCGCCAGCTGCATATGGTGCAAGCTTTGGCCCTGATGCGGGTTGATGTAGAAGATGACGCAGGCTGCGCGCACGGCCAGCGCGGCAATCAGTGCGCCTTCCACCACCTGATGTGGCGATGCGCTGAGCAAGGTGCGGTCCTTGAAGGTGCCCGGTTCGTCCTCGTTGCCATTGCACACCACGTATTTGTTGTCGCCCACGGCATTGGCGGCGGCTTCCCATTTGCGCCAGGCGGGAAAGCCAGCCCCTCCCATGCCGCGCAGGTCGGCATCGGCAATCTGGCGGATGATGGTGGTGGGTGCCTGCAAGGCAGCCTGCAGGCCAAGGCCGCCGCCCTGTTGCAGCCAGGCGGATAGATCCGGGCCTACCTGTAGCGCGGGGTTGAGCAGAACCTGATTGAGTTTTTCCATGATGTTGTTCTCCTAGACGCGCGGTCCGGCGGGGCGGTGCAGCTTGAGCCGGGCTTCGCCGGGGTAGAGCAGCGGGGCTTGCTGGCTGCTGTCCAGTCCGGCAAGGGCCAGCTGGCGTTGCCAGCGGTAGACGTGTTCGATGCCGCCACGTTGCGGTGGCAGGGTGGATTTGTGACGGGCAGCCTGTGCCTGGCGGGCGGCCTGACGACCGGCGCGACGACCAAAGGCCAGGATGTCCAGCAGGGCATTGCCCATCAGCCGGTTGCGGCCATGAATGCCGCCAGTGATTTCACCGGCACACAGCAGGCCGGGGACGCTGGTCTGGCCATTGCCGTCGATGATGACGCCGCCGTTCTGGTAGTGCAGGGTGGGGTAGATCAGCATGGGTTCGCGGGTGGGGTCGATGCCGCATTTGTCAGCCAGGTGCTGCAAGGCAGGCAGGCATTGTGCCAGCTCCGGCCCCAGTGCGCGGGTGTCCAGAAACACGCCGATCTGGCCATTGCGGTCGATGCCGCGCCCGGCGGCGCATTCGCGCAGGATGGCGGCGCTTACCACGTCGCGCGGGGCCAGCTCTTCGACAAAACGCTCACCCAGACCGTTGACCAGCAAGGCCCCGCCGGAGCGGGCGGCTTCGGAAATCAGCCCGCCACGCAGTCGCGCCGGCCAGGCCACGCCGGTGGGGTGGTACTGGAAGGCGTCCATGTCACGCAAGCCGGCACCCAGCCGGTAGGCCAGCACCAGCCCGTCGGCGGTGGCGCCGTAGTGGTTGGAGGTGGGAAAGCCTTGCAGGTGCAGCCGGCCGCAACCACCGGTGGCCAGAATGGTTTGCCGGGCTGATACCACCATGAAGCGCTGGTATTCCAGGTCGTACAGCACGGCCCCGGCGCAGCTGCCGTCCTCGTGCGACAGCAGTTCCACCACCGGGCAGCGGTTGAGCTGGGTGATGGCCGGGTCCAGTTCCACGGTTTCGCGCAGCACGCGCATCATCTCCAGCCCGGTGTAATCGCGGTAGCACAGGATGCGCGGCTGACTGCAGCCACCGGCCTGCTTGTAGCGCAGCTTGCCACCATCTTCCAGCGGTTCGTCCAGGTCAAAGTGCATGCCCAGTTCGATCAGCCAGCGAATCACCCCCGGCGCATCGCTGGCCATCTGGGCCAGCAGTTGCGGGTTGGCGGCGTCGTGGCCACCGCGCATGGCATCGTCAAAGTGCTGCTGCGGGCTGTCGCTGGCAGCCAGTGCCGCCTGGATGCCACCTTCGGCCATGACGGTATTGCTGTCGCCCAGGCGCAGCTTGCTGGCCAGCATGACTTCTGCGCCGCTGCGGGCTGCGGTCAGAGCGGCAGCTGCGCCGGCACCGCCACCGCCTATCACCAGCACGTCGGTGCTGCGTTGTTCGGCTCCGGCCAGATCAAAACCGTCGATCAGCGCATTGCTTTGCAGCAGTGCGGCCAGGCGCGGGTGGCAGGGCTGGCCGCGGCTGGGGCCGATCTGCAGCAGGGTGCTGGCATTGCCGGCATTGTCGGGGTGGTATTGCGCCAGCAGTGCGCTGCGTGACAGATCGGCCGGGCGTAGTGGCGGGCGGTCATGCGCGGCCAGGTTGGCCAGTGCCTGCAGGTAGTGAATCGCGCTGCTCATACCTCGCTCCTTGTGTTGTCTGTCTGTGTGTTGATGGCCATTTCGCCACGGGCTTGTTGTTCCAGTCGGCGTAGCAGATCGCCCGGTCGCAGGTTCTGGATGGCCTGGGCGCGCCGCAGGTAAAGGCCGACATGATTGGGGCGGATGTTCTCCGGGCAGGCCAGCGTGCACAGATTGCACATGATGCAGGGATCAAACAGTGCTGCCGCTGCTTGCAGCTGGCCACTATTGGCCAAGGCAATACCTTGTTGCACCGGGATATGGCGCGGACAGGCGCGGTCACAGCCGCTGCAGTGCCGACACTGGGAGATTTCGGGGAAGGTTTGCTGTAGCTGTGGCAGTGCCTGCCAGCCGTCGCGCAGGTCGTGCGGGCGGTATCGGTGCAGGTGTTCTGGCAGGTAGTAGTCGATAAAGCTGACCTGCATGCCGTCTTCCACCACGGTTTCACAAGCCAGGCGCGTTTCGGCGCTGCGCTCGCCGGCCTTGCGGACCAGGCAGCGACAGGAGCCGCACACGCCCTGGCCCATGCAGCCGATATTGGCGGTGAGTGGCGTATCGCCTTCCAGGCGGGTATGCAGGATGGAGTTGCCGGGTGTGGCGTCCACCACCTTGCCATCTATGCTGATGCGGATGGTTTCACTCATGGGATTTTCCTCAAGCTTGGGTTGCGGCCTGCGGCGGCATGGTGTGCTGCCACTGGCCGGGCCGTTGCCTGTGCTACTGCAAGGAGCGTGCCACGCAGTGAAAATCAGCCAATACATTGAATGTAAAGAAGAAAGTATCGCTACCCGCTTGCCCGGTGGCGCGGGATCGACGGAAAACCGTGCGTCAGCCGGGCTGCGGTTTACGGAAAACCTTACGCCGGGTAGTGATTTGTGCGGTTTGGCTGCCTGAGCGGCAAAGTGCGGATTTCCGTACCTGATTGGCCGGTAATTCGCGGCTGGCCGTACTTTCAGTGTTTTGCCAATGGCATTGTTCATTTAAATCAATGACATGCAGTGACTATTGCGTGGCACGGGGCTTGCTCTGAGGTGGGCGGGAGACACATTACAGAGACAAGGAGCAAGACCATGTGGGGAACCATGAGTACAGCACTGCTACCGGTGGTGCTATTGATGATGCTGGGCTGGTTTGGCGGTCAGCGCGGCTATTTCCGTCAGGCGGATGTGGGGGTGATGGCGACCCTGGTCATGCGCTATGCCTTGCCGTGTTCGCTGTTCATCGGCGCACTGAAAACGCCGCCAGAGCGCATCCAGAACCTGCCGTTCATTCTGTGCATGACTTTCGGCTTTGTCGGCACCTATGTGCTGGCCTTGCTGGCCGGGCGTTATTACTACCGGCAGGGTCTGAAAACCAGTGCCATCCAGGCCCTGGTGTGCACCTTTCCGGATATGGCCTACTTTGGCGCGCCCATCCTGCAGCAGGTGTGTGGTCCGCAGGGTTTCATCGCCGTGCTGATTGGCAACCTGATCACCAGCTTTGTCATTCTGCCGCTTACCATCGTGCTGTGCCGCTGCGGCGAGATGTCCGATGCCGGTGCAGATGACGGCGTGGTAACCATGCTGAAGCAAAGCCTGGTAAAAACCCTGTCCAACCAGATTGTCTGGCTGCCGATTCTGGGGGTGATCCTCAGCTTCAATCACCTGCATCTGCCTGCTGCGGTACAGGAAAGCGTGGACATGCTGGCCAAGGCGGCCGGTGGGGTGTCGCTGCTGGCACTGGGCCTGATGTTCTGCGGTGAAAAACCCAGCTTCAACGGCCATGTGGTGGGCAATGTGGCGATGAAGAACTTCCTGCAACCGGCCCTGATGCTGCTGGGCATCTTCCTGTTTGGCGTGGATGCGGAATTTGCCAAGCAGGCGCTGATTGTCGGGGCGGTGCCCACCGCCATTGCGGCCTCGATGTTTGCCGTACGCAACCAGACCTATGCGCTGCATGCCTCGCACTCGGTGCTGGTGGGGACGGTAATTGGCGTATTTGGCGAGGCGGCGCTGATTTACTTCATGGTGTGATTGGCGGATGGTGTCACGCAGGCGGGCCGGCTGACTGCTCGTCATGCGTGTGCCACTGGCAGCAACAAGGCCCGGCAATGCCGGGCCTTGTCATGTGTGCCGCGCGGGAAGATGGCCGGGCCGCTTAGTGTTGTGGTGACAGCCGGATGAATAGCAAGCGCACCAGCAGGTAGGTGGCGGCATTGCCCATGGTCATCAGCAGCAGCACGGCAGGCAGCGACAGGGTGCCGATGGTGGCCAGCGGGTTGCTGCCCAGTTGGCGGGCCAGCAAGGAGGAGCAGATCAGGCTGAGCAGCAGTTTGAAGGTCATGGCAGCAGCTTTCCGTAATACAGGTGCCGCCTGTATTGCAAAAGCTGTGCCTGAAAATATTTTTTCAAGTCATTGAAAAACAAGGGTTTGTTTTGGGGTGGTATGGCGATGCGTCGGGTTTTCGTATTTGCAGGTACGGAAATCCGTCAATTTGGCGCTGGCCGGGCTTGCAGATGCAGCAGGATGCTGTGACCACCATGCAGGATGTCGTCGCCAATGGCTGCCGCCGCTGCCGGGCCGTCGTGCTGGCGGATGGCAGCCAGCACCGGGTAGTGGTAGTCGATCATGTCGCTGCCGCCTTCACGGTACACCGCCGAAATCAATGGTCCCATCTGCAGCCAGATGCGGTAGAGGATGCCTTGCAGGAAGGGCAGGCCGGCAATCTCCACCAGGGCAAAGTGAAACTGCTGGTTCAGCTCGCAGCCCTGGGCAATGTCCTGGGCGGTCATGGCCGCAGCATTGCGGCTGATGATGTGTTCCAGTCTGGCAATGGCGCTGGCGTCCGCTTTGCTGGCGGCGGTTTCGGCGGCCAGCCCTTCCAGCCGGATGCGAATGGCGCGGATTTCCAGATAGCGCTCCACTGTCATGTGGGGTACGCGGATGTCGCGCGGCGACTGCATGGTCAGCGCCTGTTCCTGCACCAGTCGCAGGATGGCATCGCGCACCGGGGTGACGCTGGTGCCCAGCTGTTCGGCCAGATCGCGGATTTTCAGCCGTGCTCCCGGCTGCAAACGGCCCTGTATCAGCGCATTGCACAGCAGCTGGTATACCGTGCTACCCAGATTGTCGTGTTCCAGTGTGTCCAGTTGGTAGTCCATGGGGCGGGGGTGCAAGTGACGGCAAAGCCGCATGGTAGCACTGCACTTGCCAGATTGAAATGCAGCAAATATGATGCATCATAAATCCGACTGACCAGGGTAGGGCTGACGGTGCTTGCCGGTTCTGCCCTCGATACAGGAGTGCCATCATGTCCCATCCCACTCGCTACATGCTGCTGACTGGTGCCAGCCGCGGTATTGGCCATGCCACGGTCAAGCTGTTCCAGGAAAACGGTTGGCAGATTTTCACCGTGTCGCGCCAGCCGTTTTCCGAGGCCTGCCTGTGGCCATCGGCCCGTCAAAGCCATGTGCAGGCTGATTTGTCCGACCTGTCCTGCCTGGACAGGCTGATTGCCGAGGTGAGAAGCCGGCTGCCAGATGGTCAGCTGCATGCCCTGGTCAATAATGCCGGCATTTCACCCAAGGGCGCGCAGGGAGAGCGGCTGGGCATACTGGCCAGCAATGCCGACGACTGGAGCCGGGTGCTGAATGTGAATCTGGTGTCTACTGCCTTGCTGGCACGCGGCTTGTTTCCCGAGCTGAAAAAGGCGCAGGGCTCCATTGTCAATGTCACCTCGATCGCCGGTTCGCGCGTGCACCCGTTTGCCGGCGTGGCCTATGCCGCCTCCAAGGCCGGGCTGGCAGCGCTCACTCGCGAACTGGCGCATGAGTTTGGCCCGCATGGCATCCGCGCCAATGCCATTGCGCCGGGTGAAATCGACACCGCCATCCTGTCGCCGGACACCGCCAGCATTATCGAGCGCGATGTGCCCATGCACCGGCTGGGGACACCACATGAAGTGGCGGAGGCTATCCATTTTCTGTGCTCCGGCCATTCTTCCTATATCAATGGCTCGGAAATCCACATCAACGGAGGGCAGCATGTCTGAAATGATGATCGACCAGCTGTTTTCCACCATGGCGGCACCGGTGGAGTGTAGTGAAGCCACTGTGCTGTTGTGGCAGCATTATGGCCTGCGTGGGGTGGCCAGCCCGCTCAATAGTGAACGGGACGCCAATTTCCACATCCGCGGTTACGATGGCCGCGAATATGTGCTGAAGCTGACTCATCCGGCTGAAGACCGGGCCGTTACAGATTTCCAGAGCCGGGCGCTGTTGCATGCGCTGGCGCGTGACCCGACCCTGCCGGTGCCGCAGCTGCTGCCACGCAGCGATGGCCAGCCTTATGCCGTGGTGAATATGGCAGATGGCAGTCAGCGCGTGTTGCGCCTGCTCAGCTATCTGGGCGGTCAGCCGCTGCATCAGCTGGTACGCAGCGCGGCGCAGCGCCGCCATCTGGGCGAAACCCTGGGCCGGCTGGACAATGCACTGCGGGATTATGTGCATCCGGCGGCGCATCATCCGCTGTTGTGGGATATCCAGCATGCCGAGAGGCTGCAGCCGCTGCTGGCTGAAACACCGGACGGGCCACAAAAAGCCGTGCTGGCCGACTGGCTGGTGCATTTCATCCAGCAGGTGCAGCCGGTACTGGGCGGCCTGCGGCGGCAGGTGATTCATAACGACCTCAATCCGCACAATGTGCTGGTCGATCCGCAAGACCAGATCACCACCGCCGGCCTGATCGACTTTGGCGACATGGTGGAAGCCCCGCTGATCAACGAACTGGCGGTGGCCTGCTCCTACCAGCTGTCTTCCAGCGCCAATCCGCTGGACACTGCCGGTGAGCTGATTGCCGGCTATCACGCAGTTTGTCCGCTGCTGGCCGAGGAAGTCGCCATCCTGTACGAGCTGATTCTTACCCGGCTGTGCATGACCGTGACCATTACTGGCTGGCGTGCAGCACGTTACCCGGAAAACAGCAGCTACATCCTGCGCAACAACGGTTTGAGCTGGGACGGCCTGCAGCGCCTGTCCGCGCTGGGGCGCGCCCGGGCCACCGACTATCTGTTCCAGCTGTGTCAGATGAAAGGACAAGCATGAATCCGCCCGATCAACGCATGGTGAATGCCTTCGACCCCGCCATGGCCCGCAGTCTGCCGGAGCGAGAACAGGCGCTGCTGCACCGCCGCCAGCAGGCGCTTGGCCAGGCCTACCGCCTGTTCTACCAGCAGCCCTTGCATGTGGTGCGCGGTGAGGGGGTGTGGCTGTACGACGCCGACGGCCAGCCGTATCTGGATGTGTATAACAATGTGGCTTCGGTGGGCCACAGCCACCCGCAGGTGGTGGCGGCCATTGCCCGTCAGGCTGCCGTGCTCAATACCCATACCCGTTATCTGAACGACGGCATCGTCGATTATGCCGAGCGCCTGCTGTCCACACTGGCCATGCCCGGCTATCAGGCCATGTTTACCTGCACCGGCAGCGAGGCCAACGACCTGGCCTTGCGCCTGGCGGGCAGCTTCACCGGCGGGCAAGGGGTGATTGTCACTGCGCATGCCTATCACGGCGTCACCAGCAGTATTGCCGCTTGCTCACCAGCCTTTGGCGATGGCGTGCCGCTGGGGCCGAACGTACGTACCGTGGCGGCACCGGATGGCTATCGCGGCAATCCGCAGCAAGTGGCCGAGCAGTTCACGCGCGATGTACAGGCTGCCATTGCTGACCTGCAGCGCCACGGCATCCGTCCGGCGGCACTGCTGGTGGACACGCTGTTTACCAGTGATGGGGTGTTTGCTGACCCTGCCGGTTTCCTCCAAGGTGCGGTGGATGCCATCCACGCTGCTGGCGGCCTGTTCATCGCCGACGAGGTGCAGGCCGGTTTCGCCCGCAGCGGCAGCCATTTCTGGGGCTTTCAGCGCCATGGCGTGGTGCCGGACATCATCACCATGGGCAAGCCGATGGGTAATGGCCACCCGCTGGCCGGGCTGATGGCGCGCGCCGACATCATCGACTGCTTTGGCGCTCAGGTACGTTACTTCAATACCTTTGGCGGCAATCCGGTGTCTTGCGCTGCCGGGATGGCGGTGCTGGATGTCATCGAGGGAGAAGGGCTGCAGCAGAACGCCCACGCTACCGGGGCTTATCTCAAGGCCGGCTTCGAGGCACTGGCAGGCAAGCATGCGCTGATTGGCGATGTACGCGGCACTGGCTTCTTTATCGGCGTGGAAATGGTGAGCGACCGGGACCACAAAAAACCGGCAAGTGCGCAGACCACTCGCATCGTCAATGCGCTGCGCGAGCGGCGCATCCTGATCAGCGCCACCGGCCCGGCAGGCAATATCCTGAAAGTCAGGCCGCAGCTGCCGTTTGGCCGGGAGCATGCCGACATGCTGCTGGCCGCGCTGGACGAGGTCTTGGCCGGGCTGTGAGGCCCGTATTCAGCCATGCTGGCCTGCATCATCCTGGCTTAGCCGGCGGGCTGCGTGTTGCAGGCTGTCCAGCCGACTGTCCGCCACCGCCATGGCTTCACCCGGTGTGAATACCGGGTGTAACAGGTGGGTGAGGGTGGAGCCGGGAGGCATCTCCAGCGCCAGCCGTGCGCCGCGCTCCCATGCCAGCCGGGCAGTGTCATGCCAGTGCACCGTGCGCGCCATATTGCCGGCCAGGTCGTCACGTATCTGCGCGGGTGTGCGCAGCACCCGTGCGGCATTGGCGCTCAGATAATCCAGCGCGGGAGCTTGCAACGGAATGTCACGCAGCGCCTGCTGCAATTCATCCGCGGGCTGCGCCAGCAAGCAGCAATGCGATGGCACGCTGATGACCAGGCGCTGACAGCGGGCCGCACCGGCTTGCAGACTTAGCTGGCTTATGCGGGCCAGCCCGTCATCGGCACCGGCTACCACCAGTTGGCGCTCGGCATTTATATTGGCCAGATACACCGGAAAACCTTCGGCCTGCACGCGGTCCAGAAGGGTTTGCAGTGCTGGCAGTTTCAGTCCGGTGATGGCGCTCATGCCATAGCCGTGCGGATAGGCTTGCTCCATCAATTGTGCGCGCAGCCGTACCAGCCGCAGTGCATCGGCAAAATCCAGCACGCCGGCACAGACTGCTGCTGCAAAAGCACCGATGGACAGCCCGCATACCATCTGCGGCCGGATATCCTGCTGTTGCAGCCAGCGCGCGCTGGCAACGCCGGCAATCAGCAGGCAAAGCTGTACTGCCACGGTGGATTGCAGTGCCGTGGCACTGTCCAGCGCTGTAGGGGGTTGTTCCAGCACGGTTGCCGCTGTCTGCAGGGTGGCGTGGCAGGCCGGATGATCAGGTAGGTGGTGCAGCATGCCGGCTTGCTGGCTGCCCTGGCCGGGAAAGGCAAACAGTACGCTCATTGTGCGGACTCCACGTTCCAGGGCATGTGCAACAAGCGAGGTCCGCTCCCGGTTTTTACCATGACCTTGCCGCCGCGCAGCCATTCCTGCAGGGCGATGCCGCCGGCTGGTGTTTCCAGCTGTATATCCACCCGGCAGCCCAGTTTTTGCGTGCGCCTGACCAGCTGGTGCAACGCTGTCATGGATGGCGGGTGTGGCGTGCGCAGCAGCAGGTCCAGATCGCTGCCCGGACCGAGTGCAGGCCAGCCGCTGGCCAGTTCGTAGCCGACACCACCGGTAATTCCCCAGTCCATCTCCAGATCATCCAGCCAGGGGTGCAGCTGCTGCAGGGCTTGCAGCGGTGGCAGTAGCCGGTAGCGCGGGTGCCGCTGCCAGTCCTGTCTTGCCGCCAGCTGTTCCGGGCTCAAGCTGCGGCAGATGGTGGCCAGTTCCACCCACAGGGCCTGACGTTGGCTGCGCAGCCGACCGCGGATGCCCACGGGAATGCGCTGGCCAGTTGCCTGATCGCGCCGGACGACAACCGGCCGGGACGGCTGCCAGTCGTCCCTCAGCCACTCCGGCAGGGCAGGGTTGTCCAGCCAGGGCCAATCGCCAGTCAGCCACAGCAGGTCGTGAGCTTGCGGCGTTGCGGGCGGACTCAGTCTTGCCATTGCTGCTGCAGTAGCTGACGCACCCGGCGCGACATGCTGCGGTTTTCCCCATGCAGCCTGTTTTCCAGCCCGCACGAGCTGTCGCTGGCGATTTCTGTCAATGCAGCGGTCAAGGCGGTGTTGACCAGATCGACATCGGCGGCATCCGGCTGGTCGGGCCGGTTTACCTTGAGCAGCCGCCACAGCATGCCCAGGCTGGCATAGCTGTGGATGTCGTAGGCCATGGGCGGGATGCTGGCGGCCAGGTTTTCCAGCGCGGCCACGCTGCGCAGGGTGATGCGCGCAGCAGCTTCCTTGCCCATGGCATGTACCATCACGTCTTCATCATCCAGTGCCAGCAGGCGGTTGGCCTGGTAGCCATGGGCCAGAAAACCGCCGGACATGGCCTTGCCGACAATCAGTCCGATGACGGCATGGCCGGCCAGCCTGGCTTCGGCATAGGCCGCTGCGGCACTGGCCAGCGACTGGTGGATGCCGTAGGCCTCTTCGCGCCGGCCATAGGCCTGGCTGGGGACGTCGATGATGGCAATGATGGCGCGTTTGTGCTGCAAGCCTGCGTCGGCCTGTACTGCATCGCGTACGGCATGCGCCAGCGACCAGCCTTCCAGCAAGCCCACTTCACCATGGCGGGCACGGGGCAAGGGGTTGTCCGGGTCTGTTACCACGGCAAGGTAGCGTGCCGGCATGCCGTTCAGGCTGGAATCGCATACTAGCAATGACGGCGGATGGCCGGCTTGCAGTGGGCTGTCACCACATAATGCGTGCAGCCAGATGTGGCCGCGCTGGCTAGGTCGGCTAGGAGTTTGTGTCATGCTGACCTCTCGGGCAGGAAGAAATGGCGGGCAGTGCTGGCATCGGCCTGTTGTGTGGTGTCCATGGCTGCCAGTCTTTGCAAATACCAGTCATGGCGCTGATGGCGTGGCGTGGCAGGCAGTCCCTGTGCCAGATATCGCTGCACCTGATCGCGGATAGTGTCGCAGTCATCCGGCAGGCAGGCATCGGCTAGGTCGCAGTGTTGGCGCTGTTCGCCACCGCTCAGGCTCCAGATGAAGGGGCGGTCGCGGCTGTCGTACTCATCGGCGCCAGCTTCCTGCTCTATCACCTGTGGACCGTTCAATCCCAGCCTGGCTTCGCGGGTGACGACAAGATAGCTGCACAGGCCGGCCGCAATCGACATGCCGCCAAAGCAGCCTACGGGGCCTGCAATCACGCCGATGACTGGCTGATAGCGGCCGAGATCCACGATGGCAGCATGGATGTCGGCAATGGCGGCAAGTCCCAGATTGGCTTCCTGCAGGCGGACGCCGCCTGTTTCCAGCAACAGCACGGCGGCGGTAGGAATGCCATGCCGGTTGTCGGCAGCAGCCTGTTCCAGCGCTCCGGCCAGCTTGGCACCGCCAACTTCGCCCATGCTACCGCCCTGAAAGCCGCCTTCCACGGCCAGTACCACCACAGGCTGGCCAGCCAGCCGGCCCTTGGCAATCACTACGCCATCATCTGCCTGCGCTACGATGCCTTGCGCTGCCAGCCAGGGGGAGTACAGCCGCTCGAACGGTCCGGCCAGCTCGCGCCAGCTGTCAGCATCCAGCAATTGGCGGGTGCGCTCGCGTGCAGTCAGTTCGATAAAGCTCTGATAGTGCAATAACTGTTCAATGGTCTGCTGGTGATTCATGCCTGCAAGCCCTCCATGGCCTGGGCCAGCCGCAGGCCGATGACGCCTGGTGTGGCACCGAAGTCGTTGATTTCCATGTGCATGGCCGCCTGCTCTCCAGTGGCAAACAGACGCTCCAGTTGAGCTTGCCAGCGGGTATGGCTGCCATCGCTGCTGCTGTTGACCAGAATCTCGATGTGGCCCGCCGGGCCGGGTTCCAGCAGGATTTCCAGATCGCCGGAGGCCACTACCCCCACCATGACGCGTTGTTTTGCCGGTGCGCTGGCCGGGTAGTGCAGATGTAGTGTTTCCATGTTTTCTCCTTGCTTAGATGCTAGCCAGCAGCGGCAGCCGATCCAGCAGTAGGGTGGCTGCCAGCAAGTCGGCGGAACCGCCGGGGGACAAGCTACGTGCCAGCATGTCGTTTTCCAGTTGATACAAGCGGCGGCGTCCGTCCAGGGTGGCTGCCCCGCCGGCATCCAGCACTGCGCTCGCACCGGTCTGCACCAGTTGCAGGCCTTGCCGGCCACCACGCGCCAGCAGGCAGGTATCATCCAGCTGGCTCATCAGCGCCAGCAGGGTGTTGATCCGGGCGGTGTTTTCGTGGTCGCCTCGGGCCCGGTGGGCGTGCAAGGCGGGCAGGGCCAGTCCGGTGAGATGAGGGAAGGCCTGTTCTGCCTCTGCCCGTGCGCCGCCAACACCATAGGCTTGGCAGGCCAGGCTGCCTTTGAGCAGCGCCACCGGCTGACTGTCATCCGGAATGCATGCCAGGGTGCTGGCGCGACTGCAGACCTGTTCTGCCTGCAAGGTGCTGCCATTCATGGCGGCAGCCGATAACAGCAGGCCCAGCGCCCAGATGGCACCGCGGTGGGTATTGATGCCGGCGGTGACGTTGAACATGCGTTGCTCGCCTTGCCGACCGATACTGCCCAGCCGTGCACGTAGTGCAGGCGTGGCTGTCTGTTGCCATGCGGCCTGCGCCATGGAGAAAAAAGCCGCTTGCAGGGTGCGGGCAGAGCGGCACATCAGGGCGAGTGTCATGTCGCGGTGCGCACCGCTGCCGCGGCGATCTACCAGGCCGGGCTTGGGGGTGAGCATCACCTCATCCAGCAGTGACTGACAGGCCAGTGCTGCCAGCTGGCTGGCAAACTGGCGGGCAAGGTCCGCTTGCGCTGATGGCTGCATTACCAGCTCCTGAAGCGTGCTGGTGGCTGATACAGGCCATCCGACCAACTGACAAGATCAGCCATGCTTTTGGCCGCCAGCAGCGAGCGGCTGGCATCACTGCGCCGTATGCCCAGGTCTTCCGGCAGTGCGATGAGGCCGGCCTTGCGCATGGCTGTGGTGGTGGCTGGCTGGTGCTGCAGGCCAATGGGTGTGACCCCGGCTATTGCGGCAAGCATCTGGCGGCGTTGCTCCAGCGACTGGGCTTTGTAGAGATAGGCAATGCCCACTTCGGTCAGGACATGGCTGACGTCGTCGCCGTAAACCATGACCGGGGCCAGTGGCATGCCGGTGTCGCGGGCGACTTGTACGGCGTCCAGGCTTTCGACAAAAGTGGGGGTCTGGCCGGATTGGAAGGTTTCCACCATCTGTACCACCAGCTTGCGGCCACGCGCCAGCAGGCTGTCGGTCTGGATCAGATCCAGCCATGCCGGAGTGGGATGGCGGCGGCCATGCGGGTCGTGTCCCATATTGGGTGCGCCACCAAAACCGGACAGTCGGCCATGGGTGACGGTGGATGAGTTGCCATCGCCGTCTATTTGCAAGGTGGAGCCGATGAACATGTCAACCGCGTATTGTCCTGCCAGCTGGCAAAACGCCCGGTTCGAGCGCAGCGAGCCATCCTTGCCCGTGAAAAAGACATCCGGCCTGGCTGCTACATAGGCTTCCATGCCCAGTTCGCCGCCAAAGCAGTGCACGCTGTCCACCCAGCCGCTTTCGATGGCCGGAATCAGTGTGGGATGGGGGTTGAGCGCCCAGTGGCGGCAGATTTTTCCCTTCAGCCCCAGTTGCTCGCCATAGGTAGGCAGCAATAGTTCGATGGCTGCGGTATTGAAACCCAGGCCATGATTGAGCGATTGAACCTGATGGCGTTCGTAGATGCCACGAATGGCCATCATCGCCATCAGCACATGTACCGGCTTGATATGGCGTGGATCGCGGGTAAACAAGGGTTCCATGAAAAAGGGCCGGTCGGCTTGAACGACAAAGTCCACCCAGTCGGCCGGAATATCCACCCGGGTGAGTTCGGCTGGGTCATCAACGATTTCGTTGACCTGCGCAATGACGATGCCGTTACGAAAAGCGGTGGCTTCCACCAGCGCTGGCGTGTCCTCGGTACTGGGGCCGGTGTACAGATTGCCGTGGCGATCGGCCTGGTAAGCGGCCACCAGCGCCACATTGGGGGTGAGGTCGACAAACAGGCGGGCATACAGCTCGATATAGGTGTGGATGGCACCAATTTCCAGGCAGCCATCCTGCAGCAATTGACCGATGCGCAGGCTTTGCGGGCCGGAAAAGGAAAAATCCAGTTTGTGGGCAATGCCGCTTTCGAAGATGTCCAGATGTTCCGGCCGGCTGATGCTGGGAATGATCATGTGCAGATCGTGTATCCGGGCCGGATCCAGCCGGGCCAGGGTGCGGGACAGGAAGTCTGCCTGTTTCTGGTTATTGCCTTCCAGTACCACCCGGTCGCCCGGGGCCAACAGCAGGTGCAGCGCATTGAGCAGCTGGCTGGCAGGCAGGATGCAGCCATCGGTCAGGGGCTGGACCAGTGCCAGACGGCGCAATTTTTCATGGCGGCGGGATTGCCAGTCGGGGCTCCGGGGAAGAGGGGCGTTCATATTGGCTCCGCATCGGTATCGGGAAGCCTTGCACGGTAGTGAGAGACTCACGGCTGATCAATCAAGCTGCTGGCTGATTTGTTAGCCTCAGGCTAATGGTGCGCGCTGGCACGGGTCAGCATGCGGGCTTCTGCCACCAGTGCCAGCAGGTTGGGGTCCCGTTCGCGGTAATCGTGAAACAGCAGTTTGATGTGCTGTGTGCTGCGCCAGGCGGGCAGTAGCGGGGTGAAGCGGATGCGCTCGGCCAGCAGGGGGCGAACCCGGCCAGGCAGCAGGCTGTAACCAATCCCGCCAGCTACCAGGTTCATCAGCGAAAAGATGTCGCCCACCCGCATCACCACCCGTGGTTCAAAGCCCGCACGCTGGCATAGCTGGTAAAAATGCAGACTGGTAGCAAAGCCGTCGTGAAGGGTGACAAAGCGTTGTTCGCGCAGGGAAGTCGGATCGAGTGGCGCGGCCCCTGGGGCTGGCAGGCTGGCGGCGCTGGCGATGAACAGTTCGTCCTGGTACAGCGGCAGGCTTTGCGTGCCGGCGGGCTGGGCATCATCCGGCATGGCAATCAGCAGGGCATCTACGGTGTGTTGCTGCAACTGGCTCAGCAATTCCCGGCTGGAACCCAGCTGCAGCTCGATATCCAGCTCCGGACGACGCAGCTTGATACCCATGATCAGGCGTGGAATGGTTTCGCTGGTGAGAGAGTAGATGGCACCTATCCTGAGTTTTTTGGTGGCCACGCCTGCCTGTTCCCGGGTGTGTCTAATGCCTTCCTCCAGCTTGTTCAGCACTTCGCTGGCAGTTTCGGCCAGTGATAGCGTGGCTGGTAGCGGGGTGAGGTTGCGGCCTTGCGGGCGGAACAGCGGGCAGCCTATGGCATTTTCCAGCGAGTGCAGGGCGCGGTGCACACTCACCGTACTGAGCCCGGTACATTCGGCAGTGCGCGCCAGATTGCCCGCGGTAACAAAGGCAGTCAGCACCTTCAGTTTCTTGAGTGTGATTTCATCATTGATCATGGTGTTTGGCCTGCTTGCTGCGATGAGGGGGGAGCCGAAGCAAGACTGCCAGATGGCGGAAGGGGGTGGCCAGTGCTCACGGTAAGGTGGCAAGGACGGCTGTGCTGCAGTGTGGAGATGGCTGACCGGAGGCAGAATAAAAATTGCCCACCCAGCAAGGGGTGGGCACAAGTTCCATAGGGATGGAGGAGGATTAACGCAGGCAGTATCCCGGTGGGCAAAAACCACGTCCAGTGCGACTTGGGTAGAGTTTGTGCCATATCAATACCGGCATGTCACATCGGCAGCCGCTGGCGGGCTGTGATGGATTTATGCAGTCGATATCAGATAAATGCATACCGATTTGAAGATTGATGATTTTCCTCGGCTCCATGGCAGCGCTACAGTGCAGTCTGGGTCGGCGCTGCCGATGTGTCCTTGTCACTTGCTTGTTGTATTGCCTGCCGCTGGTCAGGTTTGCTATGAATTCATTGCTTGCCCGTTTTTTACAGCAGGTGCATCCGGCCTATTTCATGGAATTTCCACTGTGGAGCACTGCTGCAGGGGAAATCGAGGGTGAATTCCTCAAGGTGCGGCTGGCCAGCCGTTTTGTGCCGGTGGCGGATGAAACGGGCCAGGCGCTAGGCATGCTGGCGCAGCTGCACGCTATTGCGCCGGGCGGAGAACCGATAGGCGGTGAAGTGCTGACGCGGCTGACCGGGGTGAGTGAAACCCCCGTGGTGCTGGACCGCTTTATCCGTTGCCTGCATCTGCTCAACTTCCTGCAAGGCCCGCATGTGGGAAATGGTTTGTTGCTGCCGGTATCTGCTGCCTTGCTGGTGCGGGTGAGCCAGGATCACGGACGGGTGTTCCGCCAGATTGTCGATCAGCTGCTGCTACCAACTCCACGCATAGGCTTTGTGCTGCCGCTAGCGATGAGTTCTGCGGCAGAAGCCGTGGGCCAGTTGCAGCAAAGCTATGCCCGCTATGGCTTCGAGACCTATCTTGCCCTGCAGCCAGAGGCGGGTGACCGTTGCATGAGGCTCCGCCCGGTACTGCGTTCTGTGTGATTTTCCCGGCATTTCCAGCAGGCTGGCTGGTCTGGATGGGTGTTGAGCCTGCAGTCATGGCTGCATCGGGGTATACTACCCGGCTGCGTTCGCGTCATTTCGACATGACAAGCCATGGTAACGGGAAGTGAAGATGACTGAAGATCAAATCAAATGTTGCTGGTGTGACGAGGTATCCAGCCGGGATCAACTGACAGGGCCGGCGGGCAATCTGTGTCCGCACTGTGAGGAACCGGTACTGCCGTCAACGTTTGGTGAGTTGGAACTGGGCCAGGATTTTGCCTGCAGCCTGGGTGGTTCATGGAAGAAAATTTCTGACAGCAAGGCTGAAATGCACGATGCGGCTCCGTCCGACAAGCCTTGCGAGTTCAAGCCGGCAGAAGTGGTTTACCCCTTCTGATGCCGGCATGGGGCGGCCGATACAGCCTGCCTGATATGCAGCCGCCGCCAGCTTTCTGGCGGCGGTTTTTCTTTGTCCACAGCGTTTTCAGCTGGCGGCGCGCTCCAGTGTGATGGCTGCAATATCCAGATGGTGCATCAGCTCACGCAGAATCAGCAGGCTGCCGACAAAATCCACTGCATCCGGCAGGCCGGCAGCCGAACCACCTTCCACCGCATTGGCCAGGCGCGAAAACAGGCTTTCCACGCTATGTCGCCCAAGCTGGCTGCCAGGCTGTAATGGCAGGCCGCATTGTGTGGCGATCTGGTAAAGGGCCGGGTCGCTGCCACTGATGGTGTTAAGCGCCAGGGACTGAGGCCAGCAGGTGCTGATGGCATCTTCCACCTGCATGATAGCCATCTCCAGTGCTGCCGGACTGGGGAGACGCTGTGGGCCTGCGGCTAGTACCGATTGCCAGCCGATCGGCATGCTGCTTGGCTGCTGTGCCGGGTGTGCCTGCGCCAGGCTGGTGTGTCCGGCACCGATATGCAGATGAAGATGGCTCATGCTGTGTGGCCTCGCTGTGTCAGTGATTGATGCCGGCGTTGTGCTGGTTTTTCTGCAGCAGGGCGGCCTGCCAGGCCGCATTGTCGCGAGCAATTTCAGCCTGCCGTTCTGCAGGGAGGCGGGCATCGGCTGCCTTGATGGCCGCTTGTTCCGCCTGCCAGGCGCTGATGTCGTTGGCGCTGGGGTAGTTGCTGTGGTGTGCGGCCAGTGCGGCGGTGCTGAAGCTCAGGGCCAGCAGGGTGAGGGCGAGGTGTTTCATGGTTTGCATCCTTGTCGGGTTTGCGCTGTCAGTCAGCGGATGGATGCAGTGTATTGATTACCCATGATGTGAAAAATACCAGTATGTTCAAGAAATTGTTTCTTATTGGTGTTTAATCGTGCAAAAGAAAACCCGCATTGCCGGAGGCAGCATGCGGGTTGCGGCGCTTGCTCGCTGCCGGCTTACAGATGCTGCAGCAATTCCAGCGGATGGTTGATGCTGATGTCGGCACCCCATTGCTCCGGCTGGTCTTGCTCCGAGATATACCCCCAGTTGGCCAGTACGGTTTTCATGCCCACCACGCGGCCGGCCTGGATGTCGCGCTCGGCGTCGCCCACATACAGGCAGTGCTGCGGGGCAATGCCGATCTGGCTGGCCGCATGCAGCATGGGAGCCGGGTTCGGCTTGGGTACACCCACGGTATCGCCGCTGACGGTGACGGCCGGTCGGCTGGCAAAGGGCAGGGCAGGCACCAGCCGGTCGGTAAAACGCATCGGCTTGTTGGTGATGATGCCCCAGGTCAGCCCCTTGGCCGCGATGCCGTCCAGCATGCTGTTGATGCCGTCGAACAGTACGGTTTCGTCGGCAAAGCTGTGCTCGTAGTGGTCGAGAAAACGCAGGCGGTATTCTTCGAAACGTGGATGCTCGCGATCAATGCCAAAGCCCAGGCTCACCAGCCCGCGTGCGCCATGGCTGGCAATCGGGCGGATGGCGGAGTAGGGCTGCGGGGGCAGGCCTTCTTCGGCCAGCAGACGGTTGAGGGCGGCGCCCAGGTCGCGTGCGGTGTCGGCCAGGGTGCCGTCCAGATCGAACAATACGGCTTGAATCATGTGCAATGCCTGTAGCAAGAGTCTGCTGCCGGCTGGGTGCGCCGGCAGGCAGGGTTAGCGGATGGTCTTGCCCAGGAACAGCTTGTAGGCCGGGTTGTCGGTTTCTTCCACATAGGGGTAGGCCAGACCATCCAGGAAACGCTGGAACTCGGCATTATCGCTGGATGGCACCTGAATGCCTACCAGTACGCGGCCGTAGTCGGCACCGTGGTTGCGGTAGTGGAACAGGCTGATGTTCCAGTTGGTCTGCATGCCTTCCAGGAAGCGCATCAGCGCACCCGGACGTTCCGGGAATTCAAAGCGCAGCACGCGCTCGTCCTTCAGCTGCGGGGCATGGCCGCCCACCAGATGGCGGATGTGCAGCTTGGCCAGCTCGTTGTCGGTCAGGTCCAGCCCATCCAGATTGCTGGCCTTGAGTTCGTTGATGATGCGCTCCGAATCCTGCTTGCCGCTGATCTGCACCCCGACAAACACATGGGCGGTGCCGGGGTCGGCAAAGCGGTAGTTGAATTCGGTGATGTTACGGTTGCCGATCACCGCACAGAACTGCTTGAAGCTGCCCGGTTTTTCCGGAATGGTGACCGCGATGATGGCTTCGCGGCGCTCGCCCAGCTCGGAGCGTTCCGAGACGTGACGCAGGCGGTCGAAGTTCATGTTGGCGCCGCAATTGATGGCCACCAGCGTCTGGCCGGTACAGCCTTCGCGCTCGATATAGGCCTTGGCAGCTGCCACGGCCAGTGCACCGGCTGGCTCCACGATGGAGCGGGTGTCTTCGAAAATGTCCTTGATGGCGGCGCACATGGCGTCGGAATCCACCAGCATGATTTCGTCCAGCAGCTCGCGGCAGATACGGAAGGTTTCCTCGCCCACCAGCTTCACCGCCACGCCATCGGCAAACAGGCCCACGTCTTTCAGTTCTACGCGCTCGCCTTTTTCGATGGACTGCTTCATCGCGTCCGAATCCACCGGCTGCACGCCGATGATCTTGATTTCCGGTTTCAGGCGCTTGATGAAGCTGGCCACGCCAGCAGCCAGACCGCCGCCGCCAATGGCGACGAACACGGCATCGATATGGCCGGGGTGCTGGCGCAGGATTTCCATGCCTATGGTGCCCTGGCCGGCAATCACGTCCGGGTCGTCAAACGGCGGGATATAGGTTTTGCCGGTTTCGGCCACCAGTTTCATTGCATGTTTGTAAGCGTCGCTGAACGATTCGCCATGCAGCACTACCTTGCCGCCACGGCTGGTGACGCCGTCAATTTTCACCTGTGGGGTGGTCACCGGCATCACGATGATGGCTTCACAGCCAATCTTCTTGGCGGACAAGGCCACGCCCTGGGCATGGTTGCCGGCGCTAGCGGTAATCACGCCGTTGGCCAGCTGCTCCGGTGTCAGCTTGGCCATCTTGTTGTACGCGCCACGCAGCTTGAACGAGAACACCGGTTGCAGGTCTTCGCGCTTCAGCAAAATGGTGTTGCCGGTGCGGCGGCTGAGGTTGTTGGCGGTTTCCAGCGGAGTTTCCACTGCGACGTCATAGACGCGGGAGGTGAGGATGCGCTCCAGATAGTCTTGCTTGTCTTGCATGGTGATGCCGATGTCCTTGTCGTTCTTTCTTATTGAACTGTCAGAGTAGCAGGAACTCCAAGCCGCCGGGAAGCCGTGTTGCCATTTTCATGCTGCATTGCCGCAATCAACCGTCTGCCATCCGCAGATTGCTGCAAAAATCGGCCATTTACGGTCAACGCAGCGGCGTGGACGTGTATAATCAGCGGCTATTGTTTGTACCCCTCACCCGTTGTCGATCCTAATGAAAACCACCATCACCCGAATTCTGCTGGCCGCCAGCCTGGCCATGCCTGTTGCTGCGTCTGCTGCCGCTGCCTTTGTTCCGCCGGTGCCGGAAATTGCCGGCAAGGCGTTTTATCTTGTCGATTTCAACAGTGGCCAGGTGCTGGCCGCACAGGATCCGGATGCCCGCGTCGAGCCGGCCTCGCTGACCAAGCTGATGACGGCCTACCTTACCTTCAAGGCGGTGAAGGAAAAGCGCCTGTCGCTGGATCAGATGCTGACCGTATCCAGCCGTGGCTGGAAAACCGATGGTTCGCGCATGTTCCTGGACCCGAAAGTGCCGGTCAAGGTGGATGACCTGATCAAGGGCATGATCGTGCAGTCCGGCAACGATGCCTGCGTGACCCTGGCCGAAGCCATTGCCGGCAGCGAAGACGTGTTCGCCCAGCTGATGACCCAGCAGGCGCAGAAACTGGGCATGAAGAATACCCAGTTCCGCAATGCCACCGGCCTGCCGCATGCCGATCACTACACCACCGTGCATGATCTGGCCATCCTGTCCGCCGCGCTGATCCGTGACTTCCCGGAGTTCTACCCCACGTACTCCATCAAGTCCTTCACCTATAACAAGATTACCCAGCCCAACCGCAACCTGCTGCTGTACCGTGACCCCAACGTCGACGGCATGAAAACCGGTTACACCGATACCGCCGGCTACAATATGATTACCTCCAGCCATCGTGATGGCCGTCGGGTGATTTCGGTGGTGGTGGGTACGGCCAGCCCGGAGGCGCGCGCCAACGAAAGTGCCAAACTGCTGAATTACGGCTTGCAGTTTTTCGAAACGCCCAAACTTTACAGCGCATCCAAGCCTGTTTCCGAAGTGCCGGTCTACAAGGGCGCAGCCAAATCGGTACCGGT
The DNA here is from genome assembly GCF_030150775.1 of Aquitalea sp. NCBI lineage: Bacteria > Pseudomonadati > Pseudomonadota > Betaproteobacteria > Neisseriales > Chromobacteriaceae > Aquitalea > Aquitalea sp. The sequence continues at coordinate 91,655 of NZ_JASLFG010000023.1, read as the reverse complement.
TGGCTTTGCCCAGGATGTATTCGCCACGGTGGCCAAGGGTCAGTCGGCCCAGCTGAAGGCGGACATGTCCACCATGCAGCCGCTGATCGCACCGATCAAGGCAGGTCAGACGGTGGGCAAGCTGGTGGTAAGCCTGGATGGCAAGCCGCTACTGGAGCGCCCGGTGGTTGCGTTGCAGGCGGTGGAAGAAGGTGGTTTCTTCAGCCGCCTGTGGGATAGCATCAAGCTGATGCTGGGCTGGAAGTAAACCGGCTTTTGATTGACGCCCCGCCTGCCGGGGTTCGGCAATGGCCTGCATCGGGTGATGCGGGCCTTTTGCCTTTGCAGAATCGAGTTGAACATGGCTGAAAACAGCACTGAAAAGCAGGAAATCATTGAATTTCCCTGTCGCTTCCCCCTGAAGGTGATGGGCGAGCGTCACGACGAATTTGTCCTCACCATGACCGAAGTGGTGCGTGTGCACGCGCCGGACCTGGCCGAGCATGATGTCACCCTGCGGGAAAGCTCGGGTGGACGTTTCTACGCGCTGACCATTACCGTGAATGCCACCTCGCGCCAGCAGCTGGATAATATCTACCTGTCGCTCACTGGCCACCCCATGGTCAAGATGGTGCTTTAAACCAACGTGGAGCCAAGCGCGTGCAGCGTCTGATCAAGCATTTGGGCCTGGTGGACTACGAACCCACCTGGCGGGCCATGCAGGCCTTTACCGATACCCGCACGGCCGAAACGCCGGATGAGCTGTGGGTGGTGGAGCACCATCCGGTATACACCCAGGGTCTGGCCGGCAAGCCGGAGCATCTGTTGCGCCTGACCGACATCCCGGTGGTAAAGACCGACCGGGGTGGCCAGGTCACTTATCATGGCCCCGGCCAACTGGTGGTGTATCTGCTGATTGACTTCAAGCGCATGCACATTGGCGTGCGCGAACTGGTGCGTCGCATCGAGCAGTCGGTGATCGACATGCTGGCCGGGCAGGGCATTACCGCCAATGGCGACGTAAACGCGCCGGGCGTGTATGTGGACGGCGCCAAGATCGCCTCGCTGGGCTTGCGCATCAAGAATGGCGCGGTGTATCACGGCCTGTCGCTGAATGTGGACATGGACCTGACGCCGTTTGGCTGGATCAATCCCTGTGGCTATGAAGGCCTGCGGGTGACGCAAATGAAGGATTTGGGGGTGGATAAAACCCTGGCGCAAGTGGCCGAGCTGCTGCTGCCCCAGCTGGAAAAACACCTGACCGTGGTGAAGGAGACAGCATGAAGTTGGACAACGAGGCAGGGGTCAAGCATAAAGGCGCCGCCAAAACCGCACGCATTCCCATCAAGATCGTGCCGCTGGATGAAAAGCTGAAAAAACCGGAGTGGATTCGCGCCAAGCTGCCCACTGGCCAGCGTTTTCATGAAATCAAGCAGATTCTGCGCGACCAGAAACTGCATACCGTGTGCGAAGAAGCCACCTGCCCGAATATCGGCGAGTGTTTCAGCAAGGGCACGGCCACCTTCATGATCATGGGTGATATCTGCACCCGTCGCTGCCCCTTCTGTGATGTGGGTCATGGCCGTCCCAATCCGCTGGACGAAAACGAGCCCAAGCACCTGGCCGAGAGCGTGGCCGCCATGCGCCTGAAGTATGTGGTGGTGACTTCGGTAGACCGTGACGACCTGCGCGACGGCGGTGCCCAGCATTTTGCCGACTGCATCAGCGCGGTGCGCGCGGCTTCGCCGAATACCCAGATCGAAACCCTGGTGCCGGACTTTCGTGGTCGACTGGATCTGGCAGTGGATATTCTCACCACCACGCCGCCGGATGTGATGAACCACAATCTGGAAACCGTGCCGCGCCTGTACAAGCAGGCCCGTCCGGGTGCTGATTACGCCCACTCCTTGCAGTTACTGAAAGACTACAAGGCCAAAAACCCCGAAGTACGGACCAAGTCCGGCCTGATGGTGGGTCTGGGCGAAACCGACGAGGAAATCCTCGAAGTGATGCGTGATCTGCGCGCCCATAATGTGGACATGCTGACCATTGGCCAGTACCTGCAACCGTCCGACGGACACTTGCCGGTATTGCGTTACGTGCACCCGGACATCTTCAAGATGTTCGAGGAAAAAGCCTATGAAATGGGCTTTGCCCATGCTGCAGTCGGTGCCATGGTGCGCTCCAGCTACCATGCCGATGTGCAGGCGCACGAGGCTGGCGTGTAATCAGCAGCAATGCCCGCGTTCTTGCTGATGCGGCTGGTGTAATCAGGGCTGCGTGCCTGTCGATATATCCTGTCGGCAGGCGCGCAGCCTTTTTGTATTGCTCTGCCCTCCGGCAGGCAGGGCGGGGTCATCCGCTGCAGACTGCAAGAAGGCGCAGCAGGTTTTAGGCTTACTGGCCTGATTTTAGCTGCTGATAGTCGGCCAGCACGCTGTCGATCAGTGGCAAGGCTTCCTGCAGGGCGCTGCTGTCGGGCAGACCGTCGAATGTCAGTCCGCTGTCCAGTTGCTGCAGGCAGCGCCGTGCCGCGGTACAAACTTCCACTGCGGCATTGAAGTCGGCAGCACCCAGTACCTTGCCATTGCGGATCTTGCGATAGTGGATGCCGGCCATGATGGCGTATTTGCCTGCCAGTTCTTCTTCGTTAAAGCGTTCGGCGCGTTGCATGCCAAACAGCAGGTCCATGATGCGGCGGCAAGCGTCTTCCGTGCGTTGAAAACGTTTTTGCTCGGCCAGACGCGCCGGCTGGGCTGTCTTGGGCTTGCTTGCTTTGCTGTTTTTGCTGGCCATGGACGTGTCTCCTGCTGAGTGGCACCGCTGCTGGCGGCATGAAAAAGGCCCGAACGCGATGTCGGGCCTTTTCGGAATGCTGGTGGAGGGAGAAGGATTCGAACCTTCGAAGGCTGAGCCGCCGGATTTACAGTCCGGACCCGTTGACCGCTGGGGTAACCCCTCCAGAAGAGAGCGGCATGATAGCGAGGCTGTTTTTTCTCGTCAAGAGCCTGCTCGGAATTTTCTGCCCGCACTGCCTGATCAGGCATAAGCGTAGGGCCCACCTTGCTGCAAGGCGGCCTGATAGGCTGGTCGGGCATGGATGGTTTGCAGGAAGGCGCGGATATGCGGCTGGCTGGCTGTTACCAGCCCGACAGCATTTGCCGCCTCCAGCGGAAAGCTCATCTGGATGTCGGCTGCGCTGAATGCATCGCCGGCAAACCAGCCAGTCAAGGACAGTTGTGCTTCGATATGATCAAGGTGCATCTGTAGTTGTGGTTGCAGATAGCTTTTGCGTACGCCATTGGCAATCAGGCGCGCCAGTGGGCGTAGCAGGGCGGGCATGGGGGGAGTGTCCAGACGCGAAAACACCAGGCTCATTACCAGCGGTGGCATGGCCGAGCCTTCGGCGTAGTGCAGCCAGTAGCGGTAGTCCAGTAGAGCCTTGCTGTCGGCTGCCGGTTTCAGCCAGTGAGCCCCGGGTTTGTCAGTAAGGTATTCGATGATGGCTCCGGATTCCGCCACTACGACATCGCCATCGCTTATGACCGGCGATTTGCCCAGCGGATGAATGGCTTTCAGTGCGGCAGGTGCCAGCATGGTTTTGCTGTCGCGCTGGTATCGGGTAATTTCGTATGGCAGTTGCAGTTCTTCCAGCAGCCAGATGATGCGTTGCGAGCGTGAGTTGTTCAGATGATGCAGGGTAATCATGGCTGCTCCGCAGCGGTGGAAGATGTTGCGATGATAGAGAGCAGCTGCCCAAAACAGAAGGGTTTTGTATTGCCGGGCGCGGTCTTTGGTTGCTGGTGAGGCAAGCAGCCGGGTGCGTGTGGCATGAGGTCGGCATTTGTTTTTTTGAGTGGCTGATGCATGCCTTTGCCATTACCGGAATTTATTTTGGGGATTTGGCAGATAATGTTTGACCAATGGCCGGCAGATGCGTATAACGGTCGGGCAGGATTTCAAGAGTTGTGCCTATTTCGTTACAGTGGTGTCCCTCCCAACAGAGTGCCTAATTGTTCAAATATCTATCCCTTGAATGTCTTGTTTGTGAGCATTTGCTCTGTTTTTAATTTGTTTTATGTCAGGGATATATCATGGAAACCGGCACCGTAAAATTCTTCAATGACGCCAAAGGCTTTGGCTTTATCACTCCGGACGCAGGCGGCGACGACCTGTTCGTACACTTCTCCGAAATCAAAGTAGACGGCTTCAAGTCGCTGCAAGACGGTCAGAAGGTAAGCTACGTTAAGGCTGCTGGCCAAAAAGGCCCGGCTGCTACCAACGTTCAGCCGCTGTAAGCCATAGATACTGACTGGCTTGCCTGCCACATGGCAGGAACTGGTTCTGTACAAGAAACCCACCCGACTTTTGTCCGGTGGGTTTTTTCATGGCCAGTGCTGTTATGCTGTTGTATTGACTTGACGAAAGTGCCTGCATGCCTGCGAATCCAATTACCCTGCCCGAAAATGCCTTGTTGCTGCTGGTGGATTTGCAGTGCGCAGTTGATGATCCCTGTTGGGGCGAGCGCAACAACCCGCAGGCCGAACAGCTAGCGGCAAGACTGCTGGCCTTGTGGCGCAGCCAGCAACGGCCGATCTGCCACATCAGGCATGATTCGCAGGAAGCCGGGTCGACTTATCGTCCAGGCCAGCCCGGTCATGCCTTCAAGCCACAAGTGCTGCCGAAGCCTGACGAGTGGGTGTTGCCGAAACAGACCAATTCTGCCTTTATCGGTACGGACCTTCATGCGCAGCTGCAGGCTGCCGGCTGTCGTACCCTGGTGGTGGCGGGCGTGGCCACCAGCAATTCGGTGGAAGCCACGGTACGCATGGCCGGGAATCTGGGCTATGTGGTGTATCTGGTGGAAGATGGCTGCTTTACCTTTGCCCGGCGTGACTGGGCAGGGCGCTGGCGTAGTGCCGACGATGTGCATGCCATGTCGCTGGCCAATATGGATGGTGAATATTGTCGGGTTTGTCTCGCGGCGGAAATCATCAGCGCCTGCCTGCAGGATGCTGGCTAGTTTGCCGTGCCGCCACTGCCTTCCAGTGGGTCCGCTTCCTGCCACAGCTGTTGCCATTGCGCTTCATAGCGTGCGGCAAGCTCTGGTGCATTCCAGATGATCAGCACGTTTTCTGCATTCTTTGACGCCGCCGCCGCGGTGTAATTGAAACTACCGGTCTGCACGTGCAACTGGTCGATAATCATGAATTTGTCATGAAGAATCGCATATTTTCCGTTCAGTCTTACCGGCAAGTGCTGCTTGGCCAGAAAGCGCGTGGCACTGTAGCCAGTCGAGTTTTCCTTGCTGTCGGCTACCAGCGCAACTTCAACACCGCGCTGGCGGGCATCCAGCAAGGCGAGGGCCACCGGCTTGCTGGTGAAGACATAAGCGGCCACGTGGATGGAGCGGCGCGCATTGCGGATGCCTTTCAATACCAGCTCCAGTGCGGTCGGGTCGGGCGAAAAGGCGGCCTCGCTGCGCATGGTGCTGGCGAGGGTGTTATTGGAGGCCGCGCTTGCCAGCGTGCTCACCAGCAGCAGGCATGGCAGGAATAAGCGTAATGGTGTGGTCATGGCCTTCATTCTGGCAGAGTGGTGCTTGCGGCGCGCTGCGGCGCTTGGGCAGGTATGCTGGGTTGACATGCCGTCTGTGCCGACGTGAGAGGCAGGCAGGAAGGCTCCGCTCTTGCTAGAATGCGCGCTGATTTCCGGCTAAAGCGATGGCATGCGCATACTTCACACATCAGACTGGCATCTGGGCCAGCATTTCATGGGGCGTAGCCGTCAGGCCGAGCATCAGGCCCTGATTGACTGGCTATTGCAGCAAGTGGCTGCGCTGGACATCAATGCCGTGCTATTGGCCGGGGATATCTTTGATACCGGCGCACCGCCCAGCTATGCGCGCGAACTCTACAACCAGCTGGTGGTGCGTCTGCACGAGGCCCGTTGCCAGCTGGTGCTGCTGGGGGGCAATCACGACTCGGTGGCCACGCTGGAAGAAAGCCGTCCCTTGCTGTCCTATCTTGGTTGCACCGTCATTCCCGCCGTGCAGGAAGATCTGACGCGCCAGTTGTTGACGCTGCGCGATGGTAAAGGCAAACCGGCGGCGCTGCTGTGTGCCGTACCCTTTGTCCGGGCTAGGGATGTGATGCAAAGCCAGGCCGGGCAGAGTGCTGAAGAAAAACAGCTTGGTTTGCAGCAGGCAATTACCAGGCACTACCAGGATCTGTATCAGCTGGCCGTGGCACAGCGTACGGCACTGGGAGAAGCGCTGCCCATTCTGGCGACCGGGCATCTCACTACCGTGGGTGCCAGCAGTAGCGAATCCGTGCGCGAAATTTATGTTGGCGCACTGGATGCCTTTCCCAGCAACGCCTTTCCACCATTTGACTACATTGCGCTGGGCCATATCCACCGCCCACAACAGGTGGGTGGCCAGTCACATATCCGCTACTGCGGCTCGCCGCTGGCCCTGAGTTTTGATGAGCTGGGCCAGAGCAAGCAAATGCTGCTGCTGGAAACCGCCGGCAGCGTTCCGCTCAGCATTACGCCGCTGACCGTACCTTGTTTTCAGCCCTTGTGCAGCCTGCGCGGCACTCTGGCTGAATTGCAGCGCAGCATCCCGGTGGCTCTTGCTGGCATCGCAGACGGACAGTTGCTGTGGCTGGAAGTGATTGTGGAGGGGGATGATTACCTGTCCGATCTGCAAGCCCGCATCCAGCAGCTGCTGGAAGGACAGCCGGCCGAACTGCTGCGTCTACGCCGCGCCCGCAGCCAGCAGGCGGCTTCTTTAGCAGCCGAACGCAGCACGCTGGACGAATTGACGGCGGAAGAGGTCTTCGAGCGCCGACTGGAACTGGAGCAGATTGATGATACTCAGGCGGCAGACCTGCGCCAGCGCTACCGTCAGATACTGCAGGTGTTGCAGGAGGACCAGGCATGAAAATCCGCACCTTGCGACTGAAAAACCTCAACTCCCTGCAAGGTGAGTGGAAAATTGATTTCACCCTGCCACCGTTCTGCGACAACGGCCTGTTTGCCATTACCGGCCCCACCGGTGCCGGCAAGTCGACCCTGCTGGATGCCATCTGCCTGGCGCTTTATCACGAAACACCACGGCTGAAGACCATATCGACCAGCAGCAACGACATCATGACCCGCCACACTGCCGACTGTCTGGCCGAGGTGGAATTCGAGGTGAAGGGCAAGGTTTACCGGGCGTTCTGGAGCCAGCGCCGCGCTCGTGACAAGGCCGATGGTGCCTTGCAGCCGGCGCGGGTGGAGCTGGCCGACGGCGATGGCACCATCCTCACCACTCATAGCAATGACAAACTCAAGCGCATTGCCGCCATTACCGGGCTGGATTTTGCCCGTTTCACCAAATCCATGCTGCTGGCCCAGGGCGGTTTTGCCGCTTTTCTTAATGCGAGTCCCAATGAGCGCGCCGAACTGCTGGAAGAGCTGACCGGCACCGAACTATATGGCCAGATATCCCAGCGCGTATTCGAACAGGCCCGTGACAGCCGCCAGGCATTGCAGCAATTGCAGGCACGGGCAGGTGGCGTGGAGCTGCTGGATGCAGCCGAGCGCGGCGTCATGCAGCAGCAACTGGATGCGACAGGCCAGCAACAACAGGTGCTGGCGGCACAGCTACAGGATGTAAACCGGGCAGTGCAACTACAGCAGCAGCTGGCACAGGCACAACAACAAGAGCAGCAGGCCAGCCAGCGGCTGGAGCAGGCAAAGGCGGCACTGCAACAGGCGGCACCCCAAATGCAGCAACTGGCTACCAGCGAAGCTGCCAGCCGTCTACAGCCCTTGTACCGGCAATGGCAGGCCATGCGGCAACGCCTGGTGGAAGGAGAGGCCGCATTGCAGCAGTTGCAGCGGCAGCGGCAGGACAGCGAACAGCAGTGGCAGCAACTAAACTGGCGGGGCCTCAGCCTGGCGCAGCAGCAGGCAGATGATACCGAGCAGCAATTGGCTCAAGGCCAGGCGCAGTGGCAGCAATGGCAGTTACAGCAGCAGGCAGCTCCAGCGCTGGCCAGGCTGGGCGAGCAACTCCCGCTCTGGCGCAGCCAGTTTGCCCAACATGCGCGGGCTCAACAGGAAATTGCCCGTGCCGTTCAGCAACGCGGCCAACTGAGTCAAGCGCTGTTGGCCCGGCAGCAGGGCATGATTCAGCAACAGGCACTGTGCCGGCAGGCAGAGGCCGACTGGCAACGGGCAGCACAGGCCGAGCAGGCCGCTGCCCCCGGCCTGCCGTTGGATGTGGCTAGCTTGCGCCAGCAATGGCAGGCCGCACAGCAGTACCAGCAATACTGGCAAACCGCCACGCAACTGGCCGGTCAGCTGCGGCAGTCATCACAGGCGCAGCAAGCGCTGGCACATGCCATGGCCGGGCGGCAGGCGCTGCTGCCGGAGTATGAACAGACCCTGAGTGTTTTGCGGGCGCAGTACCGGCAATTGCAGGAACAACTGGTCGACAAGCAGCGGCTACTGGAGCTGGAGTTGCGTATTCACGGGCTGGAAGCGCAACGTGCCCTGCTGCAGCCTGGCCAGCCCTGTCCGCTGTGCGGTGCCAGCGAGCACCCGCTGGTGCAGCAATACCACGCCACGGACAGCTCGGCTGCCCGACAGGCAGTGCAAGACATGCAAGCCAGGCTGGACGCCGTGCAGGCCCAGGGACAGGATGCCAGGCTGCAGCTGGCCGCCCTGCAGCAGCAACTGGAAGGGCTGCAAGAGCAGTGGCAGGCACAGGACGACAGTCAGCAGCAATTACAGCAACAGTGGCAGGCAATGGAGCCGGTACTGGGTGTGACCGCCACCGCCTGGCAGGATGCCACGGTATTGCATGCCGGTGCGCAGCAGGCCGCACAGCGACAGGCGCTGGCAGAACAGCAATGGCAACAGGCTGAGGCTACCGCGCAGCGCTGGCAACAGGCGCAGCAACGCAGCCAGCAACTGCAGCAGTGCTGGCAGGCTGCACAGGCCGAGCTGGCCTTGCAGCAGCAGGCGCTGGACAACCTGCAACAGCAAGGCAGCCAGGCAGATGCCGAGCTGGCCGCACAGCAAGAGCAGGCCACCAATCAGTGGCAGCAGCTGGAACAGGCGCTATCCGTAGCCGGCCATGCCATGCCGGAGGATGCTGCCGGCTGGCTGGCGGCACGCGAGCAGCAATGGCAATACTGGCAGCAGCAACAACAGGCCATGCAGCAGCTGGAGCAAGTGCTGGCACGACAGGAGCTGCAGCTGACGCACGCCCGCGGCCAGCTACAACAGTGGCAGCAATGGTGGGGGCAACTGGCTCTGCCGGATCTGCCCGCGTTGCCGCCGGCAGTGGATGCCGCACGGGAACTGGAAAGCTGCCAGCAACAGCGCGCAGACCTGGCGGCTGCGCTGGCACAGCTGCAAGGGCAGCAACAGCAGCGGCAGCAGGATCAGACCGAGCAACAAGCGCTATTGCACAGTACAGACTCCCAGTGGCAACAGGCGCTGGCCAGCAGTCCTTTTGCCGATGAGACGGTTTTTGTTGCGGCCTGTTTGCCGGATACGCAACGCGAGGCCTTGCAGTCTATGCGGCAGCAGCTGGAGAGGGCGGCACAGCAGGCCGAGGCATTGTTGCAGTCCGCCAGCAGGCAGCGCCAGGCGCTGGAAACCGCAAACCACAGCCCGCAGCCGCTGGGGGAGTTGCTGCAGCAGCAGGCAGAGCTGGATGCCGGACGGCAGCAGTTGAGCGCCCAGTGCGGGGCGCTGCAGGCCTTGCTGGCCAGTGATGATGAACGTCGCGCCAGCTTGCAGGGCCTGCTGGCGCAAATCCTGCGACAGCAAGAGGATTGTGAATCCTGGCAGCGGCTGGACGGTTTGATCGGCTCGGCCAAGGGTGACAAGTTCCGCCGCTTTGCCCAGGGCCTGACGCTGGATCATCTGGTGTATCTGGCCAACCGCCAGCTGGCGCGCCTGCAGGGACGCTACCAGTTGCGGCGCAAGCTGGAGGGCGAGCTGGAGCTGGAAATTGTCGACAGCTGGCAGGCCGATGTCTGCCGCGACACGCGCACGCTGTCGGGCGGGGAAAGCTTTCTGGTCAGTCTGGCACTGGCACTGGCGCTGTCTGATCTGGTCAGCCACAAAACCTCCATCGACTCGCTGTTCCTGGACGAAGGCTTTGGCACCCTGGATGCGGAAACATTGGAAATTGCGCTGGATGCGCTGGACAGCCTCAATGCCAGCGGCAAGATGATAGGCGTGATCAGCCACGTGGAAGGCATGAAAGAACGCATTGCGGTGCAGATACGGGTGCTGCGCGCCGGTGGCGTGGGCCTGTCGGCGCTGGTGGTCAGTGGCGGCTGAACGCGCTATTACAGCAGGGTCTGGTAGCCATTGACGATAACGCCCAACGCCAGATAGACAAACAGCGCGGCAGAGGCGGCGTTGCAGTACAGCAGCAGGCGATGGCCGACCAGTTTCTGGCCGTGGCTGGCCAGCCAGGCCAGAAAGGACGACCACACCAGCCCGCCCAGAAAAAAGCCGGACAGGAAGATGCTGGCCGATAGCGAGCTGCCGTCGGTGGACTGGGCAATGATGCTGCCACCCACTGCGGCGAACCACAGCAAGGAAGAGGGTGAGGCCAGCGCCATCAGCAGGCCGCGCCAGAATTCCGCCTGGCTGCTGCGCGCGCTGACTGCATCGTTGCCGGTAAGCGCCTGGCTGCTGGGTTGATGAAACTCCCGCCAGGCTGCACGTGCCATCTTCCACGCCAGCCACAGCAGTACGGCACCACCACCCAGCCACATCACCCAGCGCACCGGAGTAAAACTGAACAGCAGGGTCATGCCCAGCAAGGACAGCAGTGCATAGAACAGGTCGCCAAAGCAGGAGCCCAGCCCCATCAGCAGTGCCGGTCGCAGGCCCTTGCGCAGGCCGGTATTGATCAGCGCGGCATTGACGATGCCGATGTCCAGGCACAGGGAAATGGACAGTAAAAAACCCTTGGTGGCGATGGCCAGCATGACAGCGAATCCGTAGATGCTAAGAAAACAGCCCCGATGATACGGGGCGGAATGGCAGGCGTCTTGTCAAAAATTGATCTGGCGATAGCGGCCGGGTGATATGCCGCAAAAGCGGCTGAAGGCTTTGCTGAAGTGTGCCTGGTCGGCAAAGCCGGTAGCCAGCGCCACTTCGATAATCGGCTGGCCGCTACGCAGCATGCGGCGTGCGGCGGACATGCGCTGTTGCATCTGCCAGGCCAGTGGCGGCAAGCCGGTGGCCTGCTGGAAGCGCCGCACCAGATGCGCCGGTGTTACGCCGGCTTCCTGCGCCAGCTGTTCCAGTGTCACGGGCTGGGCCAGATCATCCAGCAGCTGCTGGCGTGACCGTTGCAGCAGCGGACTGTCCTGCCGGCAGTGGCGTGGTGAAGTGTGGCCGCCCTGTGTCAGCAACTGCCCCAGCAAGTGGATGACGGCTTCTGCGCGCAAGCTGGTTTCCAGTTGGGCGATGTGTTTCAGGCGGATGGCAAACTCCGGCTGCGCCAGATGGCTGGGCAGGTTGGGCGGGGTGCAGTCAAACAGTGTGGGAAAGGCTGCGGGAGCGACATACAGCGATAGACATTCCCAGCCGCTGCCGCTCAGGCTGTGGCTGGCCTGTACCGCTTGTGGCGGGTAGATGGTGAGCATGTCCGGGCTGACAGTAAACGATTTTCCATCCAGCCATACCTCTTCCAGTCCGCCCAGATTGGCGCTGATGACGAATTCGTCGTGGGTGTGACGGGGAAAACCCTGGGCGCTGGCGCTAAGGCGTGCCAGTTCCAGCAGCGGAGTGCGAAGCAGGATCATGCTGCGACTATAGCCATGTCATGGCATGGCTGCCAGCGGTGTGTTGTCCACCGGCAGCCGGTTTATCCCTACTTGCCCGCCGGGGTGGGCAAGGCTGGCTTAGTCGTGCAGCTGGGCGGCCAGTTTGGCAACTTCTGCCACATTGGCATTCAGTACCTTGCTGATGGCCTGGCCGTAGCCGCTATCTGCCTTATAGAAGTAGGACAGCATGGTATAGCGTGTGGTCTCGTTACGTACCTGGCCCAGGTCGGCGGCGAGGTTGGCAATCAGCCTGGTCTGTTCGCTCTTGCTCAGGCTGCGATAGTAAGTCCCGGCCTGATGGAAGTTCTGCGTTTTGGCAATGCCAGCCTGCTGGGTAGTGCCGGCCAGCGGCAACTGGCTGGCACGTGCACTGGCGTCCTGCTGCAGCAGGGCAAGGCGGGAAGGTTCGTAATTGACGCTGCCACTGCGGTGGCCCCCATTCATGGCACCGTCCTGATTATTGTTGTCTACCTTTGCCAGTGGGCGATTCACCGGCAGTTGCAGGCCATTTGTCCCCACCCGGTGCAGCTGGGTGTCGGCATAGGCAAAAATGCGGCCCTGCAGCAGGCGGTCTTCGGATGGTTCGATGCCCGCTACCAGGTTGGACGGGGCAAAAGCGCTTTGCTCGGTTTCCTGGAAGACATTCTCCGGCAGGCGGTTGAGCGTCATGGTGCCGATCTTGCGCTCGGGGACGCCGGGCCAGATCTTGGTGGCGTCCAGCGGGTTGTAGTCGAGTTTTGCCATGTCCTCTGGCTGCATCACCTGGATGTACAGGTCCCATTGAGGGTATTGCTTGTGCTGGATGGCATCCATCAACGAACGGCTGGCATGGTTGAAATCCTGTGCCTGTATCGCGGCGGCCTGCTGCATGGTGAGATTGTGCTGGCCCTGGCGACTGGCCCAGTGGAATTTCACGTACACGTATTTGCCCTGGGCATTCACCAGCTTCCATGCGTGCACGCTATTGCCGTCCATGTACTGATAGCCCTTGGGGATGCCGTAGTCCGAATACAGCCGGGTAAGCATGTGGGTGGCTTCCGGCTGGTGGGAGAAAAAGTCGAAAAAGCGGTTCGGATCTTGCAGATTGGTATTCGGTGCAGGCTTGAGCGCGTGCACCATATCCGGAAATTTCATGGCATCCCGAATGAAGAATACCGGCAGATTATTGCCTACCAGGTCCCAGTTGCCTTCGCTGGTATAAAACTTGGTGGCAAAGCCACGCGGGTCGCGCAGGGTTTCCGGCGAGTGCAGGCCATGAATTACGGTGGAGAAGCGCACGAAGACCGGGGTTTTGCTGCCCTTGGCGAATACCTTGGCGCGCGTCAGCGCCGAAATGTCGGCACTGGCTTCAAACGTGCCGTAAGCGCCGGCACCACGGGCGTGGACTACTCGCTCCGGTATGCGTTCGCGGTCGAAGCGCTGCAGTTTCTGGATCAGCTGCACGTCTTGCAGCAATACCGGGCCATTGGGGCCGGCAGTTTGTGAATTCTGGTTATCGCCCACCGCTGCGCCATTGTCGCGGGTAAGGGGGGCTGCGGTAGCCGACAGGCTCAGTAACAGGCTGAGGGTGCTGATACAGAGCGTCAGCGAGGATGTTTTCTGCTTCATCACGGAGGGTCCTTAAGGTAAAAAGGACCCTCAGTCTAGGGATGCAGGCAGTGGGCTTGAATTTAGAAAATCCTATGGCGAGGATGGATGCTGGCTATTAATGCAGGTGTGTCGCGCCGTGAATGAAAAGTCTATTTGATTCAGCTGCTTATTCTTTTTGTGGTGGGTGTTTTTTTGCTGGAATCGGGTTGTGTTTCCATGGCAATAGGCCAGAGCCAGTCCAAGGGATGGTTGCCATTGGACTGGTACGACAGCCCTCAGCCCTTGTTTTGCAGCAAGGCCGGATTGTCCGCCTTGGTATGCGTCAGGCCCAGCAGCGTTGCTATCAGGCCGCATAGTTGGGTCTGTTTTACCCGCGTGGTGCTGTCATGGTTGAAGCGGCTGCCCAGCAGGTATAGCGGCACCAGCCTTTCTTCTGGCAGTACGCCGCCGTGACTATGGTCGGCATTCATGCCGTGGTCGCTGGTAACCAGTACCTGATAGTCCAGTTCCAGCCAGTGCGGCAGGTAGTGGGACAGCAGCTTGTCGTTGGCGCGGGCAGCATTGCGGTAGTGCATGCTGTCGCCACCAAAGCGGTGACCGGCATCATCCACGCCCATCGGGTGGATCAGCAGGAAGTCCGGGTCGTGGCGGCGGCGCAGTAACTCACCATCGATATACAGGTGGTCGTCGGGGTAGTGATCCTGGTGGTAGAACAAACCATGCTGGATGGGCAAGGTGTCATCCTCGGTCAGCCGGTCGCGCACTGCATCATAGGGTGAGCGGTTATACAGCTCGCTGACCCAATGATAGGCGGCGGCAGCGGTGCGCAGGCCGGCGGCCTGGGCCAGGGAAAAGATGCTGGACTGGCTGGATAGTCGCACTACATCGTTGTGGACTACACCGCTATCCACCGGCGGCGTGCCCGTGAGTATGCATTCATACAGCGGGCGCGACAGCGAGGGCAGCTCGCAGCGCAGCTGGTGCAGGCTGGCCTGTCCGGCTTCGCACATGGCCTGCATATAGCCCATGCAGTCCTGGCCGGCTTGCCAGCCAAGGCCGTCCACCACCACCAGAATCACCTTGCTGCGCATCTTGTCTCCCCAATATTGCAGTCTGAATATCGTTTGTCAGTGTGCCATGACTTGATGACAGGCTGGTGATGAGATCAGGGCCTGTGTTCAGCAGCTTTCTTCGGCGTAGCGGCTCTGAATGGATTCAATTTCCGGCACGATGCGCAAAAAGGTTTCCACCAGATGTGGGTCGAAGTGATGGCCACTTTCCTGTTGCAGGAAATCCAGAGCGGCTTGCTGGGTCCAGGCCGGCTTGTAGGGGCGAGCTGATACCAGGGCGTCGTAGACATCGCAGATGGCGGCAATACGGCCTTCCAGCGGAATTTCCTCGCCGCACAAGCCGGCCGGGTAGCCGCTGCCATCCCACTTTTCGTGGTGGGTAAGGGCAATGCGCCGCGCCATGCGGATAACCAGGGCCGGGTGCTCCGGGATGATGGTGCCGCCAATACGCGGGTGTTCACGCATGATCTGGTATTCCGCTTCATCCAGTCGGCCAGGTTTGAGCAGTATGCGATCCGGCACGCCGATCTTGCCGACATCATGCAAGGGGCTGGCCATGCGCAGTGCATGGGCCCAGGTGGCATCCTTGCCCAATGCCAGCGCCATCTGCTCGCACATCTTGCTCATGCGGGTGATGTGCTTGCCGGTTTCGTTGTCACGGTACTCCCCGGCGCGTGCCAGGCTGAGGGTGACTTCCTGCGCCATGTCTTCCAGCGCATTGAGCAGGGTGTCGTAATAGGCATAGGTGGCCAGGCCCATGTCCAGAAATATTGCACGGTTGATGGCGGTCAGGTAGCGGGTGCGGGTGGCATTGTCATCCAGCAGCTGGCTTAACAGCGCCACCACCTGATTGAGCACGACGACATAGGCACCGGAATAAAAGCGCAAATCCACGCCCAGGCGCTGGTGGGTGCGGCCGATGGCCAGCGTGGCTTCCAGATAGGCCTGGTTGAAGTTGCCGGCGAATACGTGCTCCTGCCAATGGTGTTTTTGATGGGCGCGAGCCCGTTGCAGGGCGGCTGCATCGGTAAAGGTGGCACTGGCGGCGGCATTGGTGTGGATATAGGCGTATACCGCATCCATCAGCGTATCCATGTGCGGGCGGATCAGCCCGGAGAATTCCCGCAGAGTGTTGATGCTTTCGGCATCGATATCGAGAAAGTCACGCCATTGTTCAAAGCGAAGCCGCACGCTGATTCTTTCTAGCTGTCAGGGTTGGCCGGATATTGTCCGGCAAATAACCATTCTAGCAAAAAGGCCAAATATGATGTCAACGTAATCCGCTATGACTGGATGCCAGTCTTGCGGCGCAGCCGGCTCAGATCAATGCTGTCGGCGGCACGGGCGCGCAACTGGCCACAGCCGCCGTCGATGTCCTGTCCGGCGGAATCGCGGATCTTGGTCAGTACACCGTTTGCATGCAGATAATGCTTCATGTACTGGATGTATTCGGCATCCGGGCGCTGGAAGCTGTCGTCTTCCATGCTGTTGTAGGGAATCAGGTTCAATACGCCGTACTTGCCCTTGAGCAAGGCGATGGCGGCATCCATCTCCTGCTGGCTGTCGTTGATGCCCTTGAGCAGTGTCCACTGGTACTGGATGGGGTAGCCCACCTGGCGGGCATAGCGCTCGCCCATGTCTACCAGTTCCTCGGGGCTGATGCGTGGTGCGCGCGGTAGCAGGCTGGCGCGCAAGTCGGCCCGCGTGGTGTGTAGCGACAGCGCCAGTGCCGGTTTAACCTGCATGGCGGGCAGGCGTTCGAATACGCGCGGGTCACCCACGGTGGAAAACACCAGATTCTTGTGGGCGATATTGCCCTCGCGTCCGAGAAAGTCGATGGCTTCCAGCACATTGTCCAGATTGTGGGCCGGTTCGCCCATGCCCATGAACACTACCTTTTTTACGGGGCGAATACGCCGAGCCAGCACCACCTGCGCCACGATCTCGGCACTACCCAGCTGGCGCAACAGGCCGGATTTGCCGGTCATGCAGAAGGTGCAGCCCACGGCACAGCCTACCTGGCTGGAAATGCACAGGCCGTCGCGTGGCAGCAGCACGCTTTCCACCATCTGGCCATCAGCCAGCTCTACCAGCAGGCGTTGCGATGCATCCGCTGCCTCATGTTGGGTGTGGATGCGCGCCAGTGCTTCCAGCTGCTGGCTAAGCCCGGGCAGGCCCTGACGCACGGTCAGCGGAAAATAGTGCTGGCTTTGCTGATGACGGGTGCCGTGATCCAGCGCCAAGCCTTGCAGCCAGGCGCGGTTGATGCGGCCGATGTGGCAGGGACGGGCACCGAGGCTGGCCAGTGCGTGGTGAAAATCCTGAATGCGCATGAAAACGGATAAGGCGGGCGGTAGTGGGAAGGCGGCTAGGGTAGCGCAACGGCGCGCCGGGGGACAGGGTTTTGTCTGCCGCTCGCGCGCTCTGGCTCAGATCAGCTTGTGGTCGATGGCGTAGCGCACCATGTCGGCCACCGAGTGTGCTTGCAGCTTCTGCATCAGCCGCACTTTATGGGTGCTGACTGTCTTGGCGCTGATGTTGAGCTGCTGGGCGATTTCGTTGACGTTGGTGCCGTGCACCAGCCGCTCGAACACCTGGTATTCGCGTTCGGACAGCTGGGTGTGCGCCGGGCGCGAGTCGGTCAGGCCCACTTCGAACACCATGCGGTCGGCCAGTTGCGGGTCGATATAGCGTCCGCCACCAGCGACTTTGCGGATGGCGGTCAGCAGCAGTGCCGGGTCGCTGTCCTTGGTGCTGTAACCGGCGGCACCGGCCTTGAGGGCACGGGCGGCAATCTGTACTTCGTCGTGCATGGACAACATCAGGATGGCAGGCGGATTGTCCAGCGCCCGGATGCGCGGAATGGTTTCCAGCCCGTTGGTGCCGGGCATGGAAATATCCAGTAACAGGACATCCGCACTGATCTGGCGCAGTTGTTCCAGTAACTGGGTGCCATTGGTGGCTTCTCCCACCACGCTGATGTCTTCGGCCAGCGAGATCAGCTGCTTGATGCCCTCGCGGACGATTTTATGGTCTTCGGCAATGATGACGCGAATCATGCGACTTCCCTTCCTTCTTCTACCGGCAGGCGGATGGTCAGGGTGCAGCCCTGTTCCGGTTGGCTGTCGATATCCAGTTTGCCGCCCAGCAACAGCACCCGTTCGCGGATGCCTACCAGGCCGAAGGAGCGCAGCTGGCGATGGGCTTGCGGGTCGAAACCCTTGCCATCGTCGGCAATGCTCAGAGTGATGATGCCCTGCTGACAGGTAAGGCCAACGCTGACGGTGCTGGCTTCGGCATGGCGCAGCACATTGGTCAGCGCTTCCTGCAGAATACGGAACACGCCGATGGCACGGGCATCGCTCAGCGCAATGGGGCTGTCCGGTACCGATACCAGGCAGGGAATGCCGCTGCGCTTTTCAAAACGACGTGCCTGCCATTCAATGGCCGAGCCGATACCGGCATCCAGCACTGGCGGGCGCAGTGCGGTGGCGACATCGCGCACGATCTGGAAAGTCTGCTCGATCAGCTTTTTCATGGCTTGCAGGCGCTCGGCCAGCTTGCTGTCGCTCTGGCCGAAGCTCAGCTCGCACATGGAGGTTTCCAGCCGCAGTACGGTAAGAATCTGGCCCAGCTCATCATGTACTTCGCGGGCGATGCGGGCTTTTTCTTCTTCTCTTACCGATTCCAGGTGGCCGGACAGACTGCGCAGCAAGCCGCGCGATTCGGCCAGCTGCAATTCATTGTGCTTGTTTTCCGAGATGTCCCAGACAATGCCGTCCCACACCACGTGGCCATCGTCAAAACAGCGCACAGCTGCCTTGATGTCCACCCAGCGCATGTCACCGTCGTGGTGCAGCATGCGGCCCTGCCAGGCCAGGTTGTGGTTGTTGTCGGCGGCATCCTGCCAGGCTTGCTGGTAGCTGCTGCGGTCCTCGCTGGCCACCACGTCCAGCCAACCTTCCGGCATGCATATCAGGTCCAGCGGGCTGTAGCCCAGCATGGTCTGGCTGGCGTCACTGACAAAGGCCAGCCGTACCGGGTGCTGCGCTGCCGGACGTTCCAGCCGGAATACCATGCCCGGCACATTGCTGGCCATGCCCTTGAAGCGGGCTTCGCTTTCTTCCAGCGCGGCCCTGGCCTTTTGCCGTTCGGTAATGTCATTGAGGTAAACCACCAGGTATTCGGTACGGCCAAACTTGAGGAAACTCAGGGTGACGCCTACTGGCAGAAACTGGCCGTCGGCTTTCAGGCTGCTGGTTTCAAAGCTGCTCAGCGCCTTGCTGCTGCGCAGCTGGTTCCACAGGTCCAGCCAGCGGTTGTTGTCCAGCGAGGGTTGTAATTCCGGCAGTGACAAGCTGAGCAATTGTTCGGCCGGGTAGCCCAGCATGCTTTCCACTGCGCGGTTGGCATACTGGATGCGGCCATCCCAGTTCACCCACAGGATGCCCACGGTGCTGTTGTCGATGGAGAACTGTGTCAGCCGCAGCGATTCTTCTGCCAGATCACGTGCTTCCAGCTCGAGTCTGGCGGCGAGCAAGCGCTTTTCCGCCCAGCGGCGTTGCTGCCGCTGGTGGCCAAACAGGCCGGCCAGCAGCAGCGTGGCCAGCAGCAAGGCCAGTGTCATGCGGTGCCAGAAGCCCAGCGAGTCGATCAGCCGGGGGTAGCTGGGCAGCATCCAGTGCGCATATAGCTGTTCCATGCGGATGCCGGGGATGTCCTGCAGCTGGCGGTCCAGTACGGCAGGTAGCTCGGGCCAGTCACGCCGTACGGCGATGCGCAGCAGATGGGTGTAGCCCAGATCACCCACCACGGCCAGGCGCGAGAATTCAGGTTCCTTGAGCAGGGTGGCCAGTTGGGCTTCGTCGACAATGGCGTATTCGGCGTACTGCTGCTGCACGGTTTGCAGGGCGGTGCGGTCGTTGGCCACTTCCACCCGTGGCAGCTCGGGATAGTTGCGCCGGACAAAACGCAGGGCGTCGCTATTGCCATCCAGTGCCAGCCGCTCGCTCAGCGACAGCCGGTCCAGATCCACCGCATTACCGCTGCCATCCGGGAAGCCGACGATCTTGTGTGGCACGCGCAGATAGGGTTGGGAAAACAGCCAGTGGCGCAAGCTGGCCGGGGTCTGCAGCATCCCGGGCGAGATGTCCACTTCCGCATTTTCCACCGCTTTGTCCAGTGCTTGCCGGGTGGCAAAGGTACGCCAGCTCAGCTGCACGTCCATCTTGTTGGCCAGCAGCAGCATCACTTCGACATCGGCCCCTTCCAGCAGGTGGCTGCGTGGATTGATCTGGGCATAGGGTGCTTGCAGCACCACGCCAACCCGCCAGTTGCGATGAGCGGCCAGCCAGTTGCGGGGTGCAGGGTTCGCCGCCATGGCCAGCGTGCAGAACAGGCTTGCCAGCAGGGCTGTCAGGGAGAAAAGCAGAAATCGGTGGCGAAGGGCCGGCTGCATGTGAAGCCTGTATGCGATGTGGTGTTGGTAGGTCATGCCATCTCGTAGCAGGAAGCGGCTGGCATGAGTGCGGCATACTTTACCCTGTAGTGCGGGTTTTGCCAAAACAGTTGCCGGAAGTTTCCTGATACGGGCAGTTGGTGTGATTACAATTATTGACACTAATTTACATGGCATTAACCGCGACAGCCGGGGCAAACCGCAATACTTCAGCATTAAAACAGAAACAGTCCCTGCACCTTCATGCCCCGCTTTATTTCCCTGCACCGCCGCAGCCTGATGGTGGCTGCCGTATTGCTGCTGGCCGTTGCCGTATATCTGCTGTATCCACGTCCGCCAGCCAGTCACTATCTGACCGCCACCGTCAGCCCGATGAATCTGGAAGATACCGTGCTGGCCACCGGCACCATCAAGGCCCTGCGCGAAGTCAGTGTGGGTGCCCAGGTGTCCGGCCAGGTGAAGTCGCTCAAGGTGGTATTGGGGCAGAGCGTGAAGAAGGGCGATGTGCTGGCGGAAATCGACCCGCGCACCCAGGAAAATTCGCTGGAAGATGCCCAGGCATCGGTCAGCAGCTATCAATCCCAGCTCAAATCCAAGCTGGCGGCCTTGCTGAAGGCCAAGCAGGATTTTGCCCGCCAGCAGCAGATGCTGGGTCAGCAGGCCACTTCGCAGGAAAGCTATGACAGCGCCAAGGCTGCGCTGGATGGTGCCGATGCCGACGCCCAGCAATTGCAGGCGCAGTTGCAGCAGGCCCGCATCAGCCTGAAAACCGCCCAACTCAATCTGGGCTATACCCGCATCCTGGCCCCGATTGACGGGGTGGTGGTGGCCTTGCCGGTGGAAGAGGGCCAGACGGTGAATGCCAGCCAGTCCACCCCCACCATCGTCAAACTGGCGCAACTGGACACGGTGACGGTAAAAGCAGAAATATCCGAGGGTGATGTGGTCAAGGTCAAGCCCGGTCTGCCGGTGTACTTCACCATCCTGGGCGAGCCGGATCGCCGCTATCAGGCCAGCCTGCGCTCCATTGATCCCGCGCCGCAGTCCTATAGCGACTCCAGCGACAGCACCAGTACCAGCAGCACCTCTACCAGTTCTACCTCCAGCAGTTCTTCGTCCACCGCCATTTATTATTACGGCCTGTTCGACGTACCCAATCCGCAGCACAAGCTACGTATCAATATGACGGCACAGGTTACCGTGGTGCTCAGCCAGGTGAAGGGCGTACTGGCCATTCCGGCCAATGCACTGGGTGTGGCGGGCAAGGATGGCTGCTACGCGGTGCGGGTGTTGCAGGCGGACGGCAAGATCCAGCCGCGCCAGGTGAAGATCGGCCTGAACAATAATGTGCATGCCCAGGTGTTGTCCGGCCTGCGCGCTGGCGAACAGGTGGTGCTGGGCGAAGCCAGTGCCACGGCCAGCAGCAGTAGTGGTGGTCATAACGGCCCGCCGCCGATGGGGATGTAAGCGATGAGCATTCCCTTGCTGGCACTATCCGGCGTGTGTCGTGACTTTGCCTCCGGCGAAGACACGGTCACGGTGCTGGACGATATCCATCTGCAGATTCAGACCGGTGAAATGGTGGCCATCATGGGTGCCTCCGGCTCTGGCAAATCCACGCTGATGAATATTCTGGGCTGTCTGGATGCGCCCACACGCGGCAGCTACCGCGTGGCCGGTCAACCGGTGGCAGACATGTCACCGGATCAACTGGCGCAGCTGCGCCGTGAGCATTTCGGCTTCATTTTCCAGCGCTATCACCTGCTGGGCGAACTCAATGCCCTGCAAAACGTCGAGCTGCCAGCGGTGTATGCCGGCAGCCCGGCACAAGAGCGTATTGTGCGGGCCGCCAGCCTGCTGGCACGACTGGGCCTGGCCGACCGTGCCGGCCACAAGCCGGGCCAGTTGTCCGGTGGTCAGCAGCAGCGGGTGAGTATTGCCCGTGCGCTGATGAACGGCGGCAAGGTGATTCTGGCCGACGAACCTACCGGCGCACTGGACAGTGCCAGCGGCCAGCAGGTGATGGCCATTCTGCGCGAGCTGCATGCCGAGGGCCACACCATCATTCTGGTGACGCACGACAGCAAGGTGGCCGAGCATGCCGACCGCATCATCGAGATCGGTGACGGCAGGCTGGTGGCCGATACCCGTCGTGAATCCGTCACGCCGCCAGCGGTGCAGGCCCAGGCTGTCGATCAGCCAGCGGCTACCGGCTGGCGCATGCTGCGCGAGCACTTTACCGAGGCATTCGGCATGGCTTGGCGGGCGCTGATGGCACACCGGCTGCGCTCGGCGCTGACCATGCTGGGCATCATCATCGGCATTGCCTCGGTGGTATCGGTGGTGGCGCTGGGTACCGGCTCTAGCCAGCGCATTCTCAGCGATATCAGCTCGCTGGGCACCAATACCATCAATATTTATCCCGGCAAGCATTTTGGCGACCGCAAGGCCGATGCCATCCACACGCTGACCCCGCGCGATGCCGCGGTGCTGGCCGAGCAGCCCTTTGTCGATAGCGTCACCCCGGAAGTCAGCGACAGCGTGACCCTGCGCTACCGCAATGTGGCGGTCACTGCGCAGGTGAAGGGTGTGGGTGAGCAGTATTTCCGCGTGCGCGGCGTATCCATGGCGCAAGGGCGTGCCTTTGATGCCAGCGCCGTCAGTCAGCAGGCGCAGCAGGTGGTGATTGACGAAAACAGCCGCAAGGCCCTGTTTGCCGACGGCGACGACCCCATCGGCAAAGTCATCCTGCTGGGCAAGCTGCCCTGCCGGGTGGTGGCGGTGACGCAAACCCAGAAAAGCGCCTTCGGCACCGACGAAAACCTCAATCTATGGCTGCCCTACAGCACGGTGATGTACCGCATGCTGGGGCAGGATTACCTGAAAGCCGTCACGGTGCGGGTAAGCGATAACGTATCCACCGATGCTGCCGAACAGAGCCTGGTGGCCTTGATGACACGTCGGCACGGCACGCAGGATTTCTTTGTGATGAACACCGACAGCATCCGCCAGACCATTGCCAGCACCACCGCCACCATGACGCTGCTGGTGTCGATGATTGCGGTGATTTCGCTGGTGGTGGGCGGTATCGGCGTGATGAACATCATGCTGGTATCGGTGAGCGAACGTACCCGCGAAATTGGCGTGTGCATGGCGGTGGGCGCGCGGCAGCGCGACATCATGCAGCAGTTTTTGATTGAAGCCGTGCTGGTGTGCCTGCTGGGCGGCGCGCTGGGCGTGGCCTTGTCGCTGGGCCTGGGGGTGCTGGTGGCCCGCTTGGCCAGCTTCAATATGGTTTACTCGCTCACCTCCATTGTGGCGGCCTTTGCCTGCTCCACCCTGGTGGGGGTGTTGTTTGGCTACCTGCCGGCACGCAATGCGGCGCGGCTGGACCCGGTAGTGGCGCTGTCCCGCGAATGAGCGCCATGCGAATGAGAATGCAATGAAAGCAAGTTTTTCCATCCTGCTGGCCGGCTGCAGCAGCCTCAGCGGCACGCCTTATCACACCCCGTCAGTCAATCTGCCAACGCAATGGCAGGCGACCAGCCAGGACAAGGCCGTCGGAGTGTCCATGCCGGCCGATCAGGCGTGGTGGCAGCAGTTTGGCGATGCCGAACTGGATGCCCTGATCAAACAGGTGCTGGAACGCAATAACGATCTGGCCGCCGCCGCCATCAAGGTACGTCAGGCCATGCTGAAGGCGGATCTGGCGGATACCGATCTGGCACCTACGCCGTCTTTCAGCCTGTCCAGCACGGCCAGCCGGCGTGTAGGTGGCGATGCCATCAGCAGCCAGAGCCATTCGGCCAGCTTGTCGGTCAGCTATGAACTGGACTTGTGGGGCAAGCTGGCACACCAGAGCGATGCCAAGGCCTGGGAGGCGCGTGCCACGGTACAGGACATGCAAAGCAGCCGGCTCAGCCTGATCGGCAGCACCATCAAGCTGTACTGGAAACAGGCCTGGCTACGCCAGCGGCTGGCGCTGGGGCAGGCCAGCATCGATTACCAGCAACAGGCGCTGCGGCTGGTGCTGGCCAAGCAGCAGGCCGGTGCCGCGGCCGAGCTGGATGTGCTGACCGTGCGGCAAAGCCTGGCCAGCCAGCAAGCCAGCCTGCACGACTATCAGCAGCAACTGGCCGAAACACAGAACGCCCTGGCGATATTACTGGATGGCCCGCCCAAGGGTGATATCGCCTTGCGCGCCAGCCTGCCGGCGGCCAATCTGCCGGACGTGCCTGCCGGTCTGCCGGTGGTGCTGCTGGGCCGTCGGCCAGATTTGCGCGCCGCCGAATTGCGCTTGCGCGAAACACTGGCAACTGGCGATGCCACCCGTGCATCGTACTATCCCGATTTTTCCCTGACCGGCAGCCTGGGCAGCAGCAGCGCCCGGCTGGCGCAGGTGCTGAGCAATCCGCTGGCCACACTGGGCAGCGGCATCACCCTGCCTTTCCTGCAGTGGCGGCAGATGAAGCTGAACAACAGCATCAGCGAGGCTGACTACCAGCTGGCGGTGGTGAACTTCCGCCAGACTTTGTATTCGGCACTGGCTGACGTGGACAATGCCTTGTCCGCCCGCCAGCAGTACCGGCAGCAGGGCGAACGGCTGACCCAGGCCGCCGTGCTGGCGGCGCGGGCGGAAAAGCTGTACCAGCTGCGTTATCAGGCGGGTGCAGCTCCGCTGAAAGACTGGCTGGATGCGCAAGAAACGCGCCGTACCGCCGAGGTAAGCCTGCTGGAAAACCGTTATAACCGGCTGGTGAATCAGGTGACGCTGTATCAGGCCTTGGGTGGTGATATCGGCGTGCAGTAAGGGCGAGCTTGCAGCAGGAATGTGGTAAGCCACTCTTGGCAAAATATGGAATGAAAAAGCCCGGTGCATGCACCGGGCTTTTTGCTGCGTGTAGAACTGTTCAGTGTGCCTGACTGGTATCCGCCACGCGGCTGGGACGGGGTGCCAGCCAGATGGCGCAGGCGGCCACCACAAAGGACAGGCCGGTCAGCCAGAAAATCTGGTTGGTGGACAGCATGATGCTTTGCGACTGCAACAGCTGGTTGAGCTGGTTGCTGGCTGCATCCAGGCTCATGCCGCTACCCTGCAGGGTGCGCAGGGTGTCGCCACCGGGGTCGATGCTGCCTACCAGGTCGGCATGGTTGTAGCTGGCCTTGTCTTCCCAGGCGGTAGTCACCAGCGAGGTGGCAAAAGCCCCGGACAGCGTGCGCATGAAGCTCATCAAGCCTGCCGCCGAGGCCATTTCCTCCGGCTCCACGCTGGCCATGGCCAGGCCAGTGAGCGGCACAAAGAAGAAGGGCATGCCCACGCCCTGGAACAACAAGGGTAAGGCCACCTGCCAGAAGCCCATGTCGGTGGTGGAGAAGCTGCGATACAGGGTGACGCCACCCAGCCACATCACCCCCATGAATACCAGCGGGCGCGGGTCTACACGGGTGGACAGCTGCGCCACCAGCGGGGCTACCAGCACGGCCAGAATGCCGCTCATCGCCGTGGCATGGCCTGCTTCGGTGGCGGTGTAGCCCATATAGCTTTGCAGCCATTGCGGGGTAAGCACCGTTGCGCCAAAAAAGGAACCGAAGGCCAGTGAAATGGTAAGCACGCTGGCCCAGTAGCCGCGGTGACGGAATACCCGCAGGTTCACCACCGGGTTTTTCTCGGTCAATTCCCAGATCAGGAAGGCAGCAAAGCCGATGGCAGCGGTCACTGCCAGCGCGATGATCTCGGCGGAATTGAACCAGTCCAGGTTCTTGCCTTCATCCAGCATGATTTGCAGCGCCGCCACCCACACCACCAGCAGGCCAAGGCCAACGGCATCCACACGGATGTTCTCGCGCAGGCTTTCCTGGCTTTTCAGCAATTGCCAGCCGGCATAGCCGCACAGCATGGTGATGGGGACGTTGATCCAGAAAATCCACGGCCAGCTCACCTGGTCACACAACACGCCGCCCAGAATCGGCCCCATGATGGGCGCAATCAGCGTGGTCATGCTCCATAGGCCAATGGCTGCGCCGGTTTTTTCCTTGGGGAAAATCCGCAGCAGCAGGGTTTGCGACATCGGCATCAGCGGGCCGCCGGCCAGGCCTTGCAGCACGCGGAACAGCACCAGCGTTTCCAGCGAGCCGGCCATGCCGCACAGCAAGGAAAACAGGCCGAACAGCACCATGGAGCCGATGAACAGCCGCACCGTGCCCAGCCGCGCAGCCAGCCAGCCGGTGAGCGGCACGGTAATGGCCTCGGCCACCGCATAAGACGTAATGACGTAAGTCCCCTGACTGGAAGATACCGCCAGGCCGCCGGCGATATTGGGCACCGACACATTGGCAATGGTGGTGTCCAGCACGGCGACAAAGTTGGCGGCGGCCAGCACCAGGGCGGCCAGCCACAGGGTGCCGCCTTCCAGTGGCTTGGGTGAAGCAGTAACGGAGCTGTCAGTCATGATGGCTTACTCGCTGGCGGTATCGATGGTCACTTCCATCGACAGGCCCACTTGCAAGGGATGGGCGCGCAGTTCGGCCGGGTCCAGTGCAATGCGTACCGGCAGGCGCTGTACCACCTTGATCCAGTTGCCGGTGGCGTTCTGCGCCGGGATGGTGGCAAAGGCCGCGCCAGAGCCGCCAGCCAGGCCGGCCACCTTGCCGTGGTAGCTGATGCGGCTGCCGTACAGGTCGGCGGTCAGCGTGGCCGGCTGGCCGATACGCACCTTGTCCAGCTGCACTTCCTTGAAGTTGGCATCCACGTGCGCTTGCTGCAGCGGCACCACCGACAGCAGCTGGCTGCCGGCCTGCACGCGCTGGCCGACTTGTGCCTGGCGCTTGGCCACCACGCCGTCCACCGGCGCGCGGATGATGGTGCGGGCCAGGTCCAGTCGCGCCTGGTCACGCTTGGCGCGGGCCAGGGCCACTTCCGGGTTGGTGTCCACCGTGGTGTTGACGGTGAGGGTCTGGTTGGCCTTGAGCGAGCCTTGCGCGGCGCGGGCATTGGCTTCGGCCTGTTTGGCGGCGGCTTCGGCTGCGGTCAGGTTGGCGCTGGCGGTGCTGAACATGTTCTGCGCATTGCTCAGCTCTTCGCCGGATACCGAACCGCTCTTGGCCAGCGCCTGACGGCGCTTGAGGTCCAGTTCGGCGCGTTGCAGGTCGGCACGGGCAGAAACCAGCTGGGCATTGCTGCGCGCCTGGTCGGCAATGCGGGCCTGCACTTGGGCCTGCAAGCCTTCGTCGCTGGCCAGATAGCCCTGCACGCGACGCTCGGCGCGCGCCAGTTCGGCTTCGGCCTGCGCCAGATTGAGGGCTGCATCCTTGTCGTCCAGCTTCACCAGGATGTCGCCGCGTTTTACCTGCTGGGTGTCCACGGCCAGCACTTCACGCACGGTGCCGCTGACTTCCGGGGTGATCTGCGCCATTTCAACGGCGACATAGGCATTGTCAGTGCTGACATGGTGGGAGGCCACCAGGGTCCAGTATGTGCCGGCACCAATGGCGGCAACGCCGACGACTGCGCCAAGCAGGGTAAACAGTTTCTTGCGCTTCGCCAGGCGCAGGCTGTCGCTGTGCGGGGCATCGGAGGCGGGAAGGGCTTGGATATTTTCGCTCATGATGGTTCTCTGCAATTGTTGTATTCGACAGGGGCTCAGGCTTGCTGATAGCCGCCGCCCAGGGCTTTGATCAGGTTGACATCCAGCAGGAACAGCCGGGTTTCCAGGCTGGTGCTGCTGCGACGACTGGCAATCACGTTGTCTTCGGCATTCAGCACGTCCAGATAGCTGGCCAGACCGCCCTGATAGCGGTTCTGCATCACCTGGTAGGACTCCTCGGCGGTTTTCAGTGCCAGGCGGCGCTGTTCCAGCTGGGGCCCCAGTTCCTGTTGCTGGGCCATGACATCGGCCACCTCATGCAGGGCCTGGGTAAGGGTCTGGTTGTAGCTGGCTACGGCGGCATCGTATTCGGCGCGGGCAACACGGTAGTTGCCTTGCAGGGCGCCACCACGGAAAATCGGCAGCGAAATGGCCGGGCCGACCCCGCCGATGTCAGAACCGTTCTTGGTCAGGTAGCTCAGCCCCAGCGACTGCACCCCCAGATAGGCAGACAGATTCACATTGGGGTAAAACGCTGCGCGGGCGACATTGATGCGGCTGGCGGCGGCTTCGGCACGCAGTCTGGCGGCGGCCAGGTCCGGGCGACGGCCCAGCAAGTCCGCCTGCAAGGTGGCGGGCAAGCCTTGCGGGTGCAGCAGGCTGGCAGCTGGGCGACGCAGGTTCAGGCCCCGGTCCGGTCCGGCACCCATCAGTGCGGCAATGCTGAGCTTTTGCTGGGCAATGGCCTGACGTGCGGCGCTGAGGTCGGCGCTGGCGGTGGCTTCGCGGGACTGGGCCTGACGCAGGCTGCCCATGGTTTCCAGGCCATTGTCAAAGCGTTGTTGCAGCAGCTGGGCGCTATGCTGGCGCACGCTCAGGGCCTGTTCGGCGGCATCCTGTTCGGCATACAGGCGGGCCAGTTCGGCATAGGCGGCGGCAATGGCACTGGTCAGGGTCAGGCGGCTTTGGGCTGCCTCGGCCTGCGCTGCGGCCAGTTCCGAACTGGCTGCGGCAATGGCGGAGCGGTTCTTGCCCCAGAAGTCGAACTCGTAGCTGAAGTTCAGCTCTACGCTGGCAGAGTTGTTGTAACCGTGCGGAACAAAGGCGGCCGGAAAGCCGTTGTTATAGCTTTGCTTCATCTTGGTGACAGAGGTATTCAGGTCGAGGCTGGGCAGATTGCTGGCGCCAGTCTGCTCCGCCTGACCTGCAGCTTTGGCCAGACGGGCCTGGGCGGCTGCCAGGTCCGGTGACTGGCTTAACGCTTCCTGCATGATGTCGTTGAGCTGGCCGTCCTGATAGCTTTGCCACCAGTTGCTGTTCATCCAGTCAGCCGAGCTGGCTTGCAGGGTTTGCTGACTGGCCATGTCCTGCATGGTCTTGCTGCGGGGCGTGGGGCCCAGGTCCGGCACGCTGGCACAACCGGCCAGCAGCAGGCTGCCTAGCAGGGTCAGTTGTAGCAGAGTGCGCCGTGGGTGCATGCTTGATTGGGTATCCATTATTTTGACAGGGCCTTTAACTATACTGTACGGTACGGTTATAATGTGCGGCGATGATGCCGTCAAGAAAAACCGTACAGTTCGGTACAGTTTGGAGCAAAAATGCGAACAAAAAGTGAAGAACGCCGTCAGGCAATGGTGGCAACGGCTGCGGAGTTATTCCTGCAGCGTGGTTATGAAGCGACCTCCATGGCAGAAATCTGCAGCCGGGTGGGGGGCTCCAAGGCCACTTTGTACGGTTATTTCAAGTCCAAGGAGGAGTTGTTCCTGAGCGTGATGAAAATGCTGGCCGAAGAACGCATGTCACAAGCCTATGCACGGCTGGTGCCGGGCGGGGATATTGCGGCGGCTTTGCAGGCATTCGGCGAAAACTACCTGCAGGTCATTCTGGGGCCGGACTTGATGGCCATGCGCGGCATCATCGCTGGTGAGCTGGTGCGTGCTGGCGCAGCCCAGCAGTTTTATGAAGCGGGCCCGCGTCAGGGCTGGAACAAGGTGGCGGTTTATCTGGAGGCGGAAATGCAGGCCGGTCGCCTGCGCCGGGCGGATGGCTGGATTGCTGCCATGCATGTGTTGTCCCTGATCCAGGCGGAATATCAGCAGACTTTCCTGATTGGTGTGGTGAGCGAGGACGATCTGAAACTGTTGCAAGAGCGCGTGGCCAGGGGCGTGGAGATATTCATGGCCGGATATGGGGTGTAGCGTTTTGCTGCTGTTGACCAGAAAAAAACCGGGCCTCGGCCCGGTTTTTTTCATGCTGCCAGCGTGCGGCTCAGTTGCACAGCGTTTTCAGGTACTGGCCGGCATTGAACAGGTCGCGCTCGATGGCGCGACGGACGGCTGACGGATCCTTGCGGTGCAGGGCACGCATCATGTCTTCGTGGCAGTCGTTCATGATGCTCCACACGTGCGGGTCCTGGTGCAGCTGGTTGGAAATGGGGCCGACGTGCAGCCATACGCTTTCAATCAGCGACAGCAGCATGGCAGAGCCGGAGGCGCGGTACAGCGTGACGTGGAAGTCTTCGTTTGCTGTCAGATAGCCTTTGACATCGTGATTGCGGATGGCTTCGTCCATGGTGGCGGTCAGCTCTTCCAGCAACTTGAGGTCGGTGCTGCTCAGATTGCGTGCCCCTTTTTCGGCGGCTTCGCCCTCCAGCAGCATGCGCGTTTGCAGGATGTCGTCAAACTGGGTGCGGCTTAGTTGCGGAACGGTGACGCCGCAATTGGGAATATTGGCCAGCGCCTTCTCTGCCACCAGACGTTGCAGTGCCGTGCGCACCGGCATTTCCCCTACCTGCATGTCCTGGGCCAGCTGTTTGATCTTGAGACGTTCACCCGGCAGCCAGCGGCCCAGCGACAGCCATTGGCGCAAGGTGGTGTAGGTTTCGTCCTGTAAGGTAGAGGAGGCGGGAGTCTTCATTGTAGGCGAGTCGTCGGTATTTGAGTTTGCCACAAGGATACCATAGCAGGGGTATTGCTGTGATGCTTCACTTTTGCGGATTTATTTGATCATAAATTGACATCAATTTTTGTGATTACTATGATTGATACCAGCTTTTGTTCCGGTATTTGCATTTTAATTCATTCGGGTTGGTGCGGTGTTGGAATGCTGGCTTTTTTGCATTTTTGATCATAAAGGAGAAATCATGCATGAGCATTTGCAGCAATTCATTCGCGAGCACAACATTCACGAGGTGGAATGCGTCATTCCGGACATGACCGGTGTGGCACGTGGCAAGATCGTGCCCAAGGATCTGTTCCTGGCAGAAGAGAGCATGAAGATGTCCAAGGCGGTACTCACCATTACCGTGAACGGTGAGTTTGCCGAGTTTGAACGTTTTGTCGGGGCCAATGATCCTGACATGGTGTGTGTGCCGGACGCATCTTCCATCCGGCTGGTGCCGTGGGCCATCGAGCCGGTAGCGGTGGTGATACATGATTGCGAGGATTTCGACAGCCAGCCGGTGGGAATTTCACCGCGAGCGGTACTGCGCAAGGTGCTGGCCCTGTACGCGGCACGCGGCTGGCAGCCGGTGGTGGCGCCGGAAATGGAGTTTTACCTGATCCGTCAAAACAGTAATCCGCACGAGCCCTTGCGTCCGCCCACTGGTCGTGCTGGCCGTTCCGAAGTAGGGCGGCAGTCCTTTTCCATTGACGCCGTCAACGATTTCGACCCTTTCTTTCAGGAGCTATCCACATTCTGCCAGCAAGCCCGGCTGAATGTGGAAACGCTGATCCATGAAGTGGGTGCCTGCCAGATGGAAATCAATTTCGCCCATGGCAATGCACTGGAGCTGGCCGATCAGGTTTTCCTGTTCAAGCGCGCTGTGCGCGAAACCGCCTACCGTCACAATATCTTTGCCACCTTTATGGCCAAGCCGATGGAAGACGAACCCGGCAGTGCCATGCATATCCATCAAAGCATTGTCAGTACTGCAGATGGTCAGAACATCTTTTCCGCAGCGGATGGCAGCGCAACACCCTTGTTCTTCCACCATATTGGCGGCATGCAGAAATACCTGCCGCTGGTGATGCCGATGCTGGCACCTTACGTCAATTCCTATCGCCGGCTCAGCCGCCATGCCGCCGCACCCATCAATGTGCGCTGGGGTTATGACAACCGCACCTGCGGCATCCGCATTCCGCCTTCCGGCCCTAATGCGCGCCGACTGGAAAACCGGGTGCCGGGGGTGGATGTGAACCCCTATCTGGCCATGGCGGCCACGCTGGCCTGCGGCTATCTGGGCATGGTGCAAGGTTTGAGTCCCAGCGAGCCGATGGCCGACAGTGCCTACGACCTGGATTTCGAGCTGCCACGCAGTCTGGAAGACGCGGTGGTGCTGATGCAGGACAGCCCCGAGCTGGCCGAGATTCTGGGTGAACAGTTTGTGCAGGCTTTTTGCGCGGTGAAGGAAAAGGAGTTCGAAACCTTCAATCGCGGCATTACCGCCTGGGAACGCGAACACCTGCAATTGCACGTATGACATGCTGCGGGCTCATGTCCGCACAGAACAAGATCAAGGAGAAATGGATGAGCACACGTCACGGCATCAACTGGGACAAGGCACTGCAACTGCAGGCCGCCGAGCGCGAGCGCTTTATCGCGGTGCGTCCGCAATCACAGCAACTGTCGGCCCGTGCCGACCAGCACCTGCTGTTTGGCGTGCCGCTGCACTGGATGGATGACTGGTCCACCCCCTTCACCCTGTATGTGAAGCAGGCACAGGGTGCCAGTTTTGAAGATGTGGATGGCAATCTGTATGTCGACTTTTGCCTGGGCGACACCGGTGCCATGTTCGGCCACGGTCCGGCCCCGGTGGCCAGAGCGCTGGCCGAGCAGGCGCAGCGCGGGCTGACTACCATGCTGCCGTCCGAAGATGCTGTCTGGGTGGCCGAAGAGCTGGCGCGGCGCTTTGGCTTGCCGTACTGGCAGTTTGCCATGACCGCCACCGATGCCAACCGCTTCGCCCTGCGCTGGGCGCGGGCCGCCACCGGTCGTCAGCAGTTATTGGTATTCAATGGCTGCTACCACGGCACCATTGACGATGTGTTTGTCGATCTGCTGGATGGCAAGCCGGTACAGCGTGCCAGCCTGCTGGGGCAGGTGTACGACCTTACCCAGTACACCCGTGTGGTGGAATTCAACGATCTGGCCGCGCTGGAAGCGGCATTGCAAGACGGACAGGTGGCCTGCCTGCTGGCCGAACCTGCCATGACCAATATCGGCATGGTGCTGCCGGAGCCGGGCTTCTGGGAGGCGGCGCAGGCGCTATGCCGCCGTTATGGCACGCTGCTGATCATGGATGAAACCCATACCATCAGCACCGGCATGGGCGGCTATACCCGCGCCCATGGTCTGGAACCGGACATGATGGTGCTGGGCAAGCCCATGGGCGGCGGCGTGCCGTGTGCGGTGTACGGATTTTCCTCAGAAATGGCCAAGCGCGCCCAGCAGGCCAAGCGCGAAGCGGTGCCTGGTCACAGCGGCATCGGTACCACCCTGACAGCCAATATGCTGGCCATGGCGGCGATGCGCGCCAATCTGGCCGAGGTGATGACCGAGCAGGCCTATGCCCACATGTTTGCCCTGGCGGAGCGGCTGGCTGATGGCCTGCGCACGGTGATTGCCCTGCACCAGCTGCCGTGGTGCGTCACCCAGGTGGGGGCGCGTACCGAGTTCCAGTTCACCGCCACGCCGCCGCGCAATGGCAGTGAGGCAGATGCGATTCTGGACAGTGACATGGAGCACATCATTCATCTGTTCCTGCTCAACCGCGGCCTGTTGATCACGCCATTCCACAATATGCTGCTGATTTGCCCACAAACCACGGCGGCTGATGTGGACCGGTTGGTTGCTGCTTTCGACGCTTTTGTCACCGCGGTGCGTTAAGGTCGGCAGCCTTTACTGAGGCGGTGTGGCGGACACGGAAAACTGTTCGCCAATACTGAAAAAGCTGCCGCCGGCAATATAGTGCAGGCTGCGTTTGGCATCGTGGCCATCAAACTGCCAATGGCCGTCGTGCCAGACATCCGCGTCCGCCTTGGCGGCCAGCACTTCGCCGATGAACAGGTCGTAGTGCTGCTGGTTGTGCGGCTCGCTGATGATGCGGCATTCCAGATAAGCAATACAGTCGGCGACATGCGGTGCGTTTACAGCCTCGCCCGGCAGTGCCGTCAAGTCGCAAGCGGCAAACTTGTCCACTTCCTTTCCGCTGCAGCTGCCGGCCCGGAGCACCTGTTCGGCCTGCGCGCGGCAGGGGACATTCAGCACAAACTCACCGGAAGCCTCCATCAATTCACGGGTATGCGTGGCCTTGTCCACCACCACCAGCACCTTGGGCGGGTCGAAATCCAGCGGCATCGCCCAGGCGGCGGCCATTACGTTTTGCTGGCCGTCATGGGCGGAGGAAACCAGCACGGTAGGGCCGTGGTTGAGCAGGCGATAGCTTTTGGCCAGATCGACGGCAACTAGCTTTTGCATCGGACAGTCCTTCAGGTTGATCAGGCGCTGATTCTAGCAATATCCGTCACTGTGTGGCTTGCAAGCCGCTTTGGGCGTGTACAATGCCGCCAGTTAAACATTTAGCGGAAACAAAACCATGTCCAAGCGTAAGGAAGACGAACTCGATCCGGATACCATCGCCCTGTTGCAGTGGTGTGCCGAAGTGGAAGCCCTGTTTGTTGCCGCCGGTGCCAAGCCGGATGAGGCCCAACAGCAGATTGAGGAAAATGCCGAGTGGTTTACCGATATGTTCTTTGACGGCCTGAGCCCGGAAGAGGCAGCCAAGGCGGCGCTGAATTGAGTCGCGCCGCACCTTGTTATGCGGTGCTGGACTTTGAAACCAGCGGGCTGTCGCCAGCC
This sequence comes from Aquitalea sp., assembly GCF_030150775.1. Taxonomy (NCBI): domain Bacteria; kingdom Pseudomonadati; phylum Pseudomonadota; class Betaproteobacteria; order Neisseriales; family Chromobacteriaceae; genus Aquitalea; species Aquitalea sp. The sequence continues at coordinate 57,262 of NZ_JASLFG010000023.1, read as the reverse complement.
GTGGGTAGCCGGGTGACCGAAGTGGCGGTGGTGCTATGGCAGGACGGGCGTGAACTGGACAGCTACCAGAGCCTGATGAATGCCGGCGTGCGTGTGCCGGCAGAAATAGAGCGCCTGACCGGTATCAGCAATGCCATGCTGCGCACTGCACCGCCGGCCGCTACCGTGATGCGGGAGGTGGCTGACTTTGTCGGCAATATCCCGCTGGTGGCGCATAACGCTGCTTTCGACCGCAAGTTCTGGGATCACGAACTGAGCCTGCTGGGCCGGCAACGCCAGCAGGACTTTGCCTGCACCCTGCTACTGGCACGCCGCCTGTTGCCACAGGCACCGGATCACAAGCTGGGTACGCTCACCCGCTGGGCCGGGCTACCGGATGCTGGTCGTGCTCACCGCGCACTGGCCGATGCACGCATGGCGGCCCATCTGCTGCAGTACCTGCTGGAAACGGCCAGCCGCAAGCATGGAGCGCGCAGCTTGAGCCATCAGCAGCTTTGCCAGTTGCAGAAGGTAAGTGCCAGCAAGGTGGGTGACTTTTTTCGCCAGTCCGCATGAATGCTGGCTGCAGAGTGCCGCAACCCTTCAGGCTGAATTGACCTGTGGCCAAAACGAATTTTCCAGCAAGCAAACCGGACGGGATGAGATTGTCGGGCGGCAAGCCGAATCCCTAGACTGACGACCTGTATCGCCGCGCTTGTTTTCCTGAGCGATACGCATCTCATCCGGGAGTCTTCATGTCAAAAGGTATTGCAAAAGCCGTTCTGGCCAGTTATCTGACGCTTTCCTTGCTGTCATCTGCCGAGGCATGTACCCGTGTGCTGTGGAATACCCAGCCCGGCTATCTGCTCAGTTCTCGCAACCTGGATTTTTTCGGGCCGGTCAGCCCCTCGCTGGTAGTCAGTCCGCGTGGTGTCAGCCGTGTTGGTGCCAGTGGGGATAATGCCGGGCAGGCGGTGCGCTGGACGGCACGTTATGGCAGCGTAGCCATCTACGCTGACAATGTCTTCCCCATGGATGGCATGAACGAAAAAGGCCTGGCGGCACATACCCTGTACTTTACCGGCGGGGCCGAGCAGCCCCAGCCAGGCAAGCCGGCCAAGCCGGTGCTGGAAAGCAGCCATTGGCTTAGCTTCATCCTGGATAACCACGCCACGGTAGCCGAAGCGGTCGCCGCCATCCGTGCGGTGCGGCTGGATCCCAAGCGCCTGCCCATCGACTATGCTTCGGATACCAAGCACATCGCCATTGAAGATGCCTCGGGTGATTCCGCCATCATCGAGATCGTCAAGGGAGAGACGGTGATTCACCATGGCCGGCAATTTACGGTGCTGACCAATCCTCCGGACTACGACACCATGCTCAAGGAGGAGAAGAAATACGCGGCGGCCAATTCCGATACCATTCCCACCGGCTGGCAGGCTGATGCCCGGCTGGTGCGGGCCAACTGGCTGCTCAAGTCACTGCCGCGCGCGGACAATGTCGAAGAGGCACGTGGTTTTTTGGCGTCCATCATGCACAGTGTGGCCATGCCTGTCGGCCTGATGGCAGACCCGCTAGACCTGGCCGTGGAAAAAGCTTATGAGCCTTATTCGCGCTATCCGGCAGAAAACCGCGGCGTGGGCACCTACTGGACCACTACCGCTGATCTCAGGAACCTGCGCTACAGCTTTCAGTCTGTTTCATCCCTGAGTCCGGTATGGCTGGATCTGCGGCAGTTCAACTTTGACAAGCTCAGGCAAACCAAGTCGATTGCACGCCTCAATCTGTATGGCAGCAAGGGCTGGGCTGGCGATGTGCGGCAGCAACTGCAGGTGGTTCCCGCCTTCAAGTAGCCAGGTGCCGGGCTGGCGCGGGCAAGGACTAAGCCTGCGCCTCAACTGTCAGCAGGTGCGGTGTGAACATGCCTTGTTCCAGTATCCTGATGCAGGCATCCACCACCGCGGGATCCAGCTGCCGGTCACGCATCAGCTGAATCTGGGCAATGGCCTGGTTGATGCCCAGTGCCGCGCGGTAGGGTCGGTCAGATGACATGGACTCGACAATATCGGCTACGGTGAGAATACGCGATTCCAGCAAAATGGCTTCGCCAGACAGGCCCAGCGGATAGCCGGAACCATCCAGGTATTCGTGGTGCTGGCGGATGATGTCGGCAATGGGCCAGGGGAAGTCGATGTTCTTCAGGATGTTGTAACCCACCTCGGGGTGGCGCTTGACCAGGGCAAATTCCACCGGATGCAAGCGGCTGGGCTTGCTGAGGATTTCCGCTGGCACCTCGATCTTGCCCAGATCATGTACCACGCCACTCAGATACAGACCGCGCAGGCGCTGTTGCGGCAATCCCATTTCCTGGCCGATCAGCACAGCCAGTTCGGCCACGTGCTTCTGATGGCCGGCGGTGTAGGGGTCGCGCTGTTCCAGTACCGAGGCAATGGCAGCCAGCGCATTTTCCAGCGCATTCTCCAGTAGCTGTGCCTGGCTGGCTTGTTCCTGCAGCGATTGCTGGTAGGCCACGCGAGTGCGGCGTGACTGAATGCCAAACTGGACATTGCGGGTGAGTTCCTCGAACACCTGCACTTCGACGGGGCTGAAGGAGTGGGTTTCGCCGGCATACACCGCCAGTGCGCCGATCAGGTCTGGCCCGGCTATCAGCGGAATGGCCACGATGGCCTGCAGGCCAAAGGACCGGGCTGCGTCCTTCCATGGCTGGAAATCATGACTCTTTTGCAGCTGACTCAGTGAGATGGTGCTGCCCAGACGGATGCAGCGGGCAATCGGGCCTTGTCCTTCTGCCGTATGTTCATCCCAGTTGATTTCCAGCTGGCTGGCGTATGCCCTGGCATTACCGGCTGAAGATAGTATCTGCAGCCGGCTTTGCCGCACATTGTTCAGGCCGCAGATCAAGGCCAGCGGGTAGCGCTGGTCTGCCACGATGGCATCGCATACGGCCTGCAGCAGCTCCTGCTCTTCGCTGGCCTGTACCAGGGCCTGATTGGTACGGCTGTTTGCCTGCAGCGCCCAGGCACGGCGCTGCATTTCATCATGGTCCTGCTTTTGCTGGGTGATGTCCTTGAAGATGGCAGTCAGCCCTATGCACTGGCCTGCTGCATCGAAAATGGGTGACTTACTGGTTTCCAGCCAGTGCGGCTGGCCGTCCAGCATATAGGGCTCTTCCACGCGGATGGCCTTGCCACTGAGCATGACCTTGCGGTCATCTGCCTGATAGCAGGCGGCCAGCTCGGCCGGGAAGAAATCGTAGTCGGTCTTGCCGGCAACCGATTCGATGGCAATGCCCAGGTCATCGGCAAAGCGCTGATTGCAGGTGATGAAAGTGGAATTCAAGTCCTTGATGATGACCCGGTCGGGCAATTGACGGATGACGGCCTGCAGGGTGTAGGCAGAGTGGGGTAGTGATGTGACGGGTGCATCCATGCTCAGTTTTTTCTTTTGCTGTCCGGCAATTCGTAGCCGTGCTCGGTAAAGAGCGCGAGGCAGGCATCCACTACCTGGCTATCGTAAACGCTGCCGCGATACTGTTTAAGTTGTGTCAATGCCTGCTCAAGCCCCAGCTGTCGACGGAAGGGGCGGTGTGACAGCATGGCTTCCATGCTGTCTGCTACGTGGATGATGCGCGCTTCCAGCAGGATGTCGTTGCCTGATAGCCCGCGCGGGTAGCCGCTGCCATCCATGTTTTCGTGGTGCTGCCAGGCAATGTCGGCAATCGGCCAGGGGAAATGAATGTCCTTGAGAATCTCATGACTGGCTTCGGCATGCATTTTCACCAGTTCGAATTCTTCATGATTCAGGCGGCGCGGGCGGGTGAGGATTTCCGACGGAATCTGGATCTGGCCGATGTCATGCACCATGGCAGCCAGCCCCAGACCTTCCAGTTGGTGTTCGTCCAGTTGCAGTTTGCGGCCAATGGCAACGGCCAGGTCACTGACGCGGACCTCATGGCCTGCGGTGCTCAGGTCGCGATGCACCATGGCCGCGGACAGTGCGCTGATGGCCTGGATCAGTGACTGGCGCAAGGACTCTTCGGCCGACTTGCGCGCGCTGATGTCGATGAAGGCCCCGATGATGCCGCCGATGCTGTTGTCTTCGTTGTAGAACAGGTCTTTTGCGTAAACGACATCCATCAGCTGCCCCTGCTTGCTGCGGATGACATATTCAAACAGCAAGGGCTGGCGGCTGGAAATCAGTTCGCCATCATTCTGGGTAAACATGCTGGCCAGTTCTGCCGGCCATACCTCAGCCGGGGTCTTGCCAATGATTTCTTCGGCCTGCATGCCCACCGTGCGGGTGAATGCCGGATTGCAGCCCAGATAGCGGCCAGTGGCGTCCTTGTAGAACACAGCAATCGGCATGGCATTGAGCAGGGCGGTGCTGAAGCGCTGCGCCCGGTCGAGTTCTGCCTTGGCCTGATTGCGCTCGCGCTGCAGGGCCTCGGCCAGTTGTTCGCTGTCCTGGCAAAGTTTGATGGCGCGGGCCAGATTGGACAGGATGGGCGGAAAGACATGTTCCAGCGGCAAGTGCTGCAACATGGCCTCCGGTGCCAGCAGCAGGATGGTGTAGTGCTGTTCCAGCGGCAGGCGCAAGCCGTACTGATAGCGTGACTGGCCGGTAAGTATGGCGAGCAGGGCTGGGTCGCAGGCTGCGTGTATATTGCGTCCCAGCAGCCCGGGCGGCAGGGCGATGTCTTGCCCGGCCTGTTGTTGCAAGTGATGGTCGCCAATGACTTTCAGTAGTTGTCCGCTGCTGGCATCCGGGCCGTCAGCATGACTGATTACCAACCCGACCGGGCAGCCGGTATGAAACAGCAACCGTTGCAGGACTTTGGTCAGCAGGCTGTCCACGGTCACTTCACGTCCGATGGTGAGTGACAGGTCGTAGAGCACGGCAAGCAGCTGGTCGCGGTTCATGACTGCTTCCACAGGCTGCAGATGATGCTGGCGTTGTGAAACAGCGGGTAGCCCCACTCCTGCAGACTACCGATTTCGCCCAGCGTCAGTGCGCCAAGCAAGGGTAGAGCCTGGCTGTTGGCTTGCAGCAAGCGGATTTCCGCCAGGGCAGCCGGGCCAAAGTGCATGTTACGGCCCGCGCAGTAAAAGGTAAGCAGCGGCTGATTGCTGATGTCACCATGGCGTTGCCGCAAGGTACCGAGCAGGTTGTCTACGCATTGTGTGCCAGGCGATTGCGGTGCCTGCAGCATGATCAGCATGGCGTTTTCCGGCACTTCGCCCACGCAGAACACCGAGCCGTCATCTTCCAGTGCCACCGGAATGCGGATCAGCACCTGCTGGTTGGCCAGCATGATGCCCAGCGGAAAGTGCACGCCGAATGAGTAGAAATTATCCCGCGTCAGCTCCGCGCCAAACTGTTGTTTTACGATGTCCTGATAGGCAGTGAATGCGGGTTTCCAGTCGATCTGGAAAATGCGGTTGCTGGCAGTTGCCGTGGCGGTCATGCACTGTGCCGGCATGGGGTAGCCATGATTGAGCACCGGGTTGGTGCTTCCGGGAAGCAGCAGGCACAGTACGCCATGACCCAGGGTCTGGTATTGATCGAACAGGCAGTCTATGGGCTGGAAGCTTTCGCTGCCTGCATTGACGCCGCCATAAAATACCTGATCGGCCAGTTGCAGGTAGAGCTCGTCCAGAATGGAGGCTATGTCTGGCAGCATGCCGTCAAAAATCATGAACAGCGTCGGCTTGCCTTGTTTGGCTGGCCAGTGCTGCAGCATCTGTTCCACTCGCGTTGCCATCTGCCGGGCGGTGCTGGCAACGCCATGCTCCGGATTGACGCGCAGCAGCGCCGGCTTGCAGGCATCTGCGTGGGGAAGCAACCAGGCACCGTTGTTCAGAAAGCCTTGCTCGCCCAACAGTCTGGGGAAAATGCCGCCAGCCAGCGCTATGCCCAGGTGCAGGCAACTGGTTTGCAGTTGTTGCAGCTTGTCACTGTCGGATTCGGCCAGCAGGGCGAGCAGCTGCTGATTGGGGTTGGCTGTTTGCCATGCCTGCAGTTGCGCTTCCAGTTGTGTTGTTTCCAGCAGACTGTGCCAGGGTGGGGACATCAGCATTACTCTCAGTCATCGGGCGCATACGGTGCGCGATACCCTCATCATAAACGAGGGTATCGCGCATGCGGACCATTCCTGAGGTAAAAATTCCGCCAAATCTTGATCTGTGCCGCATTAAGCGCGGCCAACGGTCAGATTCAGGGTTCGCCGTGCAACTGGCCGGAGCGGGAGGGGCTAGCTTGCAGCCAGTTACGCAATAGCCGACTGCTGAGCGGGATGAACAGGAATACCATGACCGGCGTCAGCAGCAGGGTGCTGCACAGCACGCGCAATACCACCGGCAGGGTGGCCAGCGTATCACCCAGCAGCAGACTGAAGCACAGGGATACCGGGAAAAACACCAGCCAGATCATGATCGCCTGTTTCCAGCGCGGCGGTGTTTTCAGGCCAAACCAGTTATCCAGCCCAGCGGCGCAATGCACATGGCTGTGCTGGATCAGTCCGGCACCTTCGGCTAGCCAGGCCTGACGTTCCGGGCTGGCCGCCCAATGCTCCAGGCTGGCCTGGTCGACAAAGCGGAACAGGATTTGCCAGTTGTCATCGCCGGCAGGCGGCTGTAGCAGACCGGAGCCCAGAAATCCGTGGGCCTGACTGGCAAGAGCCTCACCACGGCGTATCCACAAGTGAAAGTCGGCATGGCGTGCCGGGTTGATGCGTCTGCTTATCAGCAAGGTAAGCGGGGTGCTGGGTGTCATGGTCTGGCTCCTGCAGGCAAGTTCTGCTCACCCGGGGTGAGGGCGGCAGCTACGCCTCCGGGGTGCTGGAGGCGCTTCTGTCCTTATCAAAAAGCAAGTGTCGTGCCTGGAATCATTATTTGCGCAGCAGCCGCAGGCCGTTGCCCACCACCAGCAGGCTGGCACCGACATCGGCAAATACTGCCATCCACATGCTGCCCATGCCCAGCAGAGTCAGCAGCAGGAAGATGGCCTTGATGCCCAGTGCCAGGGCAATGTTCTGCACCAGAATGGCGTGCGTGGCACGTGACAGGCGAACAAAATCGGGCAGCCGGGCCAGATTGTCTTCCATCAGCGCGACATCCGCTGTCTCGATGGCGGTGTCCGAGCCCATGGCCCCCATGGCAAAGCCGATATCCGCCTGCGCCAGCGCCGGCGCATCGTTGATGCCGTCCCCCACCATGCCGACCAGGCCTTCACCGGCCAGGCTGGCCAGGACATCGGCCTTGTCCTGCGGCAGCAGCTCGCCACGAGCCTGGTCCATGCCCACGCTGGCGGCCATGGCGCTGACCGTGTGCTGGTTGTCGCCGCTGAGCATGATGGTGCGAATGCCAAGCTGCTGCAAGGCGGCAATGGCGGCACGGCTATCCGGGCGCACGGTGTCGGCAACTGCAAACAGGGCCAGCACCTGGTCCTGGTCCAGCAGCAGCACCACGCTGTTGCCGCGCATTTGCTGTTGTTCCAGCAGGGCTTGCAGGCTAGCGGAGCCAAGTCCCTGCTGCTGTGCCAAGCGGTAATTGCCCAGCCACAGGGTGTGGCCGCTAATGTCCCCGCGAACGCCCAGGCCGGGCAGAGCAGCAAAATTGCTGACCTGTTGCAGGGTGATCTTGTCTTGTGCGGCGGCGCGCGCTACTGCCCGTGATGCAGGGTGGTCGGAGTGGCTGGCCAGGCTGGCGGCCAGGCTGCGGGTGTGGGCGGCATTCCCTTCCGCCAGCTGCTGCCAGCCGGTTTGCTCCGGCTTGCCATGGGTGATGGTGCCGGTCTTGTCCAGTGCCAGCCACCGCAGGCGACGCCCCTGCTCCAGCCAGATGCCGCCCTTGATCAGGATGCCACGCCGCGCTGCCGCTGCCAGTCCGCTTACCACGGTGACCGGGGTGGAAATCACCAGCGCGCAGGGGCAGGCAATCACCAGTAATACCAGTGCTTTGTAAATCCAGTCCTGCCAGTTGCCAGCTGCCAGCAGGGGGGGGAGTACGGCCACCGCCAGGGCCAGCAGGAAAACCAGCGGGGTATAGATGCGGGCAAAACGGTCGACAAAGCGCTGGGTGGGTGCCTTGGCGTCCTGCGCCTGTTCCACCGCGTGGGTAATGCGTGCCAGCATGGTGTCGGCAACCAGGGCGTTTACCCGGTATTCAAAAGAGCCGCTTTCATTCAGGGTGCCGGCAAACACGGTATCTCCTGGTTGTTTTTCCACCGGCATGCTTTCGCCAGTCATGGCGGACTGATTGACACTGGAGTGGCCGCGGATGACTTCACCATCCAGCGCAATACGCTCGCCCGGTGCTACGCGGGCCATGCTGCCGATGCTGATATCTGCCAGCAGCATGGCCCGCCAGCTGCCGTCTGCCTGCTGCACGGTTGCCAGTGGCGGGCTCAGTTGCAGCAGGCTGTCGATGGCATGACGGGCACGGTCCAGTGAGCGAGCCTCTATGCGTTCGGCCAGGGTAAACAGCACCATCACCATGGCGGCTTCCGGCCATTGCTGCAGCAGCAGCGCACCAGTGACGGCGATGCTCATCAGCGCATTGATGTTGAGGGTGAAATGGCGCAGGGCAATCCAGCCTTTTTTATAAGTGCTGATACCGCTGCCCAGAATGGCTGCCAGTGCCAGCGATGCTGCCAGCCATGCCGGAGCCTGCAGCCAGCCGGCAATTTCAGCTGCCAGTGCTGCGCTGCCGGCCAGTACCAGCGGCCACCACGCACTAGTCGGTTTGGTTGCCGAGGCAGGCTGCGTTTGCTTATCGGCTGTTTCTGGGGTGAAGCCCAGGCTGCTGATGGCAGTAAGAATGGCGGGCAGGGCGGCGGGCTGGTGCGTTACGGTAAGCAGGCGCTGCATCAGGCGGAATTCCAGCGCCTCCACGCCGGGCAGGCTGGATAGCTGCTTGCGGATCAGCGCTTCCTCTGTGGGGCAGTCCATCTGCAAGATGCGGATAGGCGTATGCTGCAAGCCATCTCTGGTTTCAGCGGCAGCAGGAGCCTGCGCCGCATCCGGCATAGCCGTGCTGCAGCAGGCGGTGCCGGTTTCATGCGCGTGCGTTTTCTTGCGATAAGCCGGACCGGTTGGTGCTGGCTTGGTCTGAGCATGCTGGTGCGAGTGCTGCATATTGTTCTCCTGTGCGGCTTTGGCTTACAGTAAACACCTTGAAGCAGCTACAAGGTCAAGCGCGAAGAGGAGTAAACATGAAAATTGGTGATCTGGCCCAGCAGGCAGGCTGCACCACGGAAACTGTCCGCTTTTATGAAAAGGCAGGTTTGCTGCCGGCGGCAGACCGTGAGGCCAATAATTATCGCAGTTATGGTAGTCGGCATCTGGAGCGGCTGCGTTTTGTGCGCAATTGCCGGGCACTGGATATGACGCATGAGGAAATCCACCAGTTGCTGGAGCTGATGGCGGCTCCGGCAGCGGACTGTGGTGGGGTGAATCACTTGCTGGACGATCACATTCACCATGTCGATGCGCGCATTGCGGAGTTATTACAGCTCAAGCAGCAACTGGACGCGCTGCGTCAGCGCTGTCAGCGCGAGCAGGCGGTGGATGCCTGCGGCATCCTGCAGGGCTTGGTAGAAATGGAAACTGTGTCCAGGCCGGAGCGTCACACCCATCTTGGTTGAGGGTGACGTCCTGTTTGCTGACTCATACCTGATACTGCGCCACGGTGTGCAATATCATTCTGGCTTGCTGATGCAGGTCGCGGGCGGCATCGGCTGAGCTGCCTGCGGCGGATGAGTTCTCTTCCGCCATCTGGGCAATCTGCTCTACACGCTGGGCAATGGTGGTACTGGTACTGGTCTGTTCGGCTATGCTGCTGGAAATGTCATGCACCAGCCCCATTGCCTGATGGGTGTTCGACTGGATCTGGTCGATAGCGGTGTTGGCCTCGCGTGCGCTGTCGGCTTCCCGGTTTGCGCGTTCCACTACTTGCTCCATGCTGCTGACAGCATTTTCCGTACCCTGCTGCATCTTGCTGATGACGCTGGAAATTTCGGTGGTGGACTTGGCTGTACGCTCCGCCAGCTTGCGTACCTCGTCAGCCACTACGGCAAAACCGCGGCCCATTTCACCGGCACGGGCAGCTTCGATGGCCGCATTGAGTGCCAGTAGATTGGTTTGCTCAGCAATGTCCTTGATGATCCCCATCACCGTGGCAATGGTCTGACTGTCCTGTTTCAGTTGGCGGATATGGCTGGCCGCATCCTGCACCGAGGCGGAAACCTGGGTGATGCCTGCGACCGTAGCCATGATGACCTGACCCCCCTGGGTGGCCATGCTGCCTGCGGTGCTGGTCTGGTTGCTGGCTTCGGTTGCACGGTCGGAAACGTGGTTGATGCTGACGGTCATTTCCTCTATGGCGGCTGCCATGGCGGAGGCTGCCTCGCTTTGTACTTCGGAGCTGCGGGCGATCTGGGTGGTGTTGGCCGCCATGCCTTCTATGGCTTGATCCACGGTTTCCACGCTGCGGCGTATGTCCTGGAAGCTACTTTGCAGTTGTTGCAGCAGGGCATTGAATGCCTCGGCTGTTTCGCCCACTTCATCCTTGCGTTCCACTTTGACCCGCAGACGGAAGTCCAGTGACTGGCGCACATTCAGCATCACGTCACGTATTCCCAGCAGGCTGCTTTTGATGTGGCTGAACAGGCGTCCGCCCAGAATGGCGCATACCAGCAGGCAGGCCGCGATAATGGCAATGGACATGGAGATGGCTTGCTTGTAGGCCCTGGAGTTGTCGTCGGACAGCGTGGCGGCGAGATGGTAGTTGAACTGCATGTGATCGGCCAGGTTCTTGCTGAGTGCCGCGCTAGTGCTGCGCATCGGTCCGTTGAAAATGGCCTGTTCCGCCTCTTGCGTCTTGTGCTGGCGGGATAGCTGAAGCAAGGCATCACGGGAGATGCGGTAGTCCTGCATCAGCTTGCGGTCCTGCTCCAGCAGTTTGCGGTCTTCCTCACTGCCGATCAGGTCTTTCTGATAACGCGCCACCGCATCGTCAAACCGCTTGTCCTGGGTGCTGATGGCCTGCTGGTCTTTTTGCTTCTGTGCATCATCCTGGGCAATCACATGGCGGTAGGTGCCAGTGCGCATCAGAGTGAGTGCTTCCTGCATTTCGTCCAGTGCCGTAATGCTGGGGAAAGTATTTGCGTTCAGATACTCGAAACGGGTATTTGCCTGTTGCTGTTCATACAGGCCGAAGCCGCCGATTCCCAGCAGCGCCAGCAAGGCAATGCCCAGCGTCAGTGCCAGCCTTTGAGAAATGTTCATGATTACCCTCCCCGGTTTGATTACGTCCACCAAGCTTTTGGTTTGTTGATTTATAGCTTGGATGCATGAACAGGCAAGGCAGGGTGTGGAGGGGCGGGCATCGTGTTCAGCTGGCGGTGGCGCTGGCTACACCCCAGATGGCAAAGCCTTGAGCGTAGTGTGGGTCGATGTCGGGATAGTCCGGGTGGGCGGCCAGTAGACGCAGGCGCGTGCCACTGCGCTGCAGGCGGCGAACCAGCAACTCGCCGTCCAGAGCGGCCAGCACCAGGTTGCCATGTACCGGACTTGCCTGGCTGTCGATGTTCAGCAAGTGGCCGGCGTAGATGCCGACACCGCTCAGTGCGTGGTCCGGCATGGGCAGGGTAAAGTGGCTTTCGCAATTGACGGGGCAGGGGGCTGGCATGGCGGTGTGGTCCTGTATTGAACGGCTAAGTGATTATTTGAAATTGTACGTAATCAAAATAGCATAAGCAAGTTCATTGTTGACCGCTTGTCTTTCATGTCACGCGCCTATGGCCGCAAGATTGCGTGTGCCGGCCGGAAGCGCCCGGTTTGCCATGCGAGCGCAAATTTCCCTTGCTGGAGCAGGTGCTGGCTGGTTACCCTCTTGGTTTAACGCCATTTTTCATCATTTGCGGCGCAGGAGCCATGTATGACCAAACAACAACTCATTGCCATCCTTTCTGAAAAAACCGGTAGCAGCAAAGTCGATGTCCTGCGTTTCATGGACGCCCTGGAACAGACCATTCGTGAAGAACTGGTCAATGGTGGTGAGCTGACTCTGGCCAGCACCGGCAAATTCAAGGTGAAAGACACCGCTGCCCGTAATGGGCGCAATCCCAAAACCGGCGAAACCGTGCTGATTCCGGCCAAGCGCAAGGTGGTATTCACGCCGATCAAAGCCCTGAAAGATGCGGTGGCGGGCTGATTGCCAATGTCGTACGCCGGCTGAATGCTGAAAAAGGATGCCAAGGCATCCTTTTTTTATGCATAAAGTATAATTTGCTTGTAAAGCTGGATTGTTGACTGAAACTGTTCAATAAATAAAGCGTTGTAACGTGGTCTTTCCGTCCAGGCGACCTTTTGATATTTCGGGGAGGGATATGAAGAGATTGAGGCCAGAATCTGTCTACCAATGCCGATATTGTGCAAGTTTCATTTTAAAATGCTCGTTGCATTTAAAATGGTATTGACGTGTCGTGGTGAAGCCGGGAACATGGCAGCCTGCCTGTGATGGTAAATTTCTGTCATGCCGGGCAGCAGTGTAGGGTTTTAAGCAATTATAAGAATAGGATTCTCCATGCGTACTCTCCGTTCCAGAATGCTTGCATTCGTCCTGATGATACTGGTGGCCATCTCGCTGCTGTTCTGCGGTGTGGCTTACTGGAAGATGAAAGAAGCCCTGCTGTCTTCCATTAGCGACCAGATCAGCCAGACAGCCAATAACAAGGTCAGTTTCATTACCGAATGGGTAAGCACCCGTCAGAATATCGTCGGCTCCGCCCTGCTGCACTTTACCGAGGGGGACATGAAGCCCATCCTCGATCAGTCGCAAGTAGCCGGCAAGCTGGATGATATGTATGTCGGCGAGCCCAGTAAGAAAATGACCCAATTCACCGGTTCCACTCCGGTGCCGCCGGGCTATGATCCGACCGGTCGCCCGTGGTACCTGGCAGCCAGCAATTCGCAGGAAGCCATTGCTACCCCGCCGTATATCGATGCAGCCACCAAGAAACCCATCATCACTTTCGCCAAGGCACTGCGCAAGGATGGCCAACTGGTGGCTGTGGCCGGTGGTGACGTTTCCCTGGCGCGTGTTGCCGATGAAGTGGTTTCTTCCAAGCTGCCGGGTGACGGTTTTGCCTTCCTGGTGACCGGAGATGGCTCGGTGATTGCCCATCCGGCCAAGGATTCGGGCATGAAGAAGATCGGCGAGGTGATGTCCGGCTTCGACCTTAACGGCATCAGCAAGGACGGTGCACTGCAAACTGTCACCATCAATGGCGAATCCAGCATGACCGCACTCTACCCGGTAGGCAAGACCGGTTGGTTGCTGGGCGTGGTGGTGCCGGTGGCTGCGGCAACTGTGTCCGTTACCCACCTGATCGAGCTGATGATCGGCGTGCTGATTGCCGGTGTGGTGGTTGTGGCCCTGCTGGCAACCGTTGGGGTGGCCCGCATGCTGTCCGGTCTGACCGAGCTGCGTGATGCCATGCGCAATGTGGCCAGCGGCGATGGTGACCTGACCCTGCATCTGCCGGTTCGCTCGCACGATGAAGTCGGTCAGATTGCCGAAGCCTTCAATGCCTTTGTGCACAAGCTGCACGGCATGTTTGTTTCCGTGCGCAACGACGCCGAAGCGCTGGCGCGTGATACTTCCGCCCTGCATCAGGCAGCCGAGAGCATTGCTTCCGATTCGCGCGTGCAGTCCAACGAGCTGTCCGCTACTGCGGCTACCATTGAGGAAATCACCGTCAGCATCAACCATATCGCCGATAATGCCGGCGAGACTGAAGTGCTGGTGGCCACCACTCGCGAAAACTCGGAAGACTCCTATCAGGCCATGGAGAAGGTGGCCAGCGAAGTGCAGTCCATCGTCCAGACCGTGGATGCGCTGCAAAGCGCCATGGGTGATCTGTCCTCCCATTCCGAGCAGATTCGCGGCATTGTCGCCGTGATCCGTGACATCGCCGACCAGACCAACCTGCTGGCACTGAATGCCGCCATCGAGGCCGCCCGTGCTGGTGAGCAGGGTCGTGGTTTTGCGGTAGTGGCCGACGAAGTGCGCAAGCTGGCGGAACGTACGGCCTCGGCAACGGTGGAAATCGCGCAGATGATCAATAGCGTGATGAGCCAGACCGAAGTGGCCATCGGCCATACCAGCAAGACCAATGAGCGCGTAGCCACCGGCGTGGCGCTGTCGCGAGAAGCTGCAGACAAGGTGGGCAAGATCAAGGCCAGCACCCACGATATCGCCGGTCGCATGTCGGAAATCACCAGCTCCACCAAGGAGCAGAGCACGGCTACCACAGTGATGGCGCAAAGTGCCGAGCGCATCAATGCCAAGGCGCTGGAAAGCGACGAGAACGTGCAGCGCATTCTGACCATCATCCAGGATCTGTCCCGTCGTGGCGGCGACCTGCGTGCGCTGGTGTCGCAGTTCAAGCTGTAAACGCGCAAACAGCACGCTGGTGCTGTAGCCCGCAACAAAAAGCCCCCGTTTTTCGGGGGCTTTTTCGTGGTTGCCTGTGACAAGGGCGGTGATAGGAAGCTGAGTCAACTGCGCCGGTTTCATCCCGGATGTGCCGGCGGCAATTGATTGTCGTCGGCGTAAGCCTGGTGGATCTTCAGAATTTCCGGTAGTGCTTTCTTGAAGGCGGGAATCAGTTGCGGGTCGAAATGCGATCCTGCCTGGGCGTACATGTAATCCAGTGCTTCTTCCAGCGGCAACGCCAGCTTGTACGGACGCACCGACAGCAGGGCGTCAAATACATCGGCAATGGCCACGATGCGGCCTACCAGCGGAATGGCCGCGCCACGCAGGCCATAGGGGTAGCCGCTGCCATCCCAGCGCTCATGGTGAGTCAGGGCGATGGTGCGGGCGGTTTGCAGCAGTTCGTCTTCATGGTTGCCGATGATGTCAGCCCCCATCAGTGGATGCTGTTTCATCAAATCCCACTCGCTGCTATCCAGCTTGCCCGGCTTGAGCAGGATGTGATCGGGGATGCCGATCTTGCCGATATCGTGCATCGGCGCCGCCAGCTGCAGGATTTCCTGTGCCTTGTCACCCAAGCCGGCTACTTCGGCAATCAGGCGCGAGGCGTGCGCCATGCGGATGACGTGATTGCCGGTTTCGTTGTCCTTGAATTCGGCAGCACGGCCCAGGCGCTGGATGATTTGCTGGCGCGAGGTCAGCAGCTCGCGCGTGCGCTGCGCCACCATGCGTTCCAGTTCGCGGGTCTGGTCGTACAGTGCCAGATGGGTGCGTACCCGGGCTTTTACCACCGGTGGGCTGATGGGTTTGGTGATGTAGTCTACCGCTCCGATTTCCAGCCCCAGTCTTTCATCATCCACCGAGCACATGGCGGTGACGAAAATCACCGGAATATGCTGGCGATCCGGGTTGGCTTTCAGCCGGCGGCATACTTCGTGGCCACTGAGCCCGGGCATCATCACGTCCAGCAGGATCAGGTCCGGCGGCGCATCGGAATACGCTATCTTCAGCGCCTTCTCGCCGTTGGGGGCCACCTTGATTGCATATTCGTCTTCCAGGATGGCGGCCAGCAGTTCGATATTTTCCGGTACGTCATCGGCAATCAGGATGCTCTGGCGCTGTCTGAGATCGGCCATGGTGGTGTGCTTTCTGGTGGCTACTGTATTGTCAGGTTCAGTTGCAGGCGTGTGGCCAGCTGCTCCAGCTGTTGCAGCGCTGCATCGTATTCGTATTGTGCTGCCAGACGTGATACTTGTTGCGCGGCATCAGCCTCTGCATGGCCGGCCAGGGCGTGGTAGAGCAGGGTGGCAGTGCGGCTGGCCTTGATGTCGTTGTCTTGTAGCTGAGCCGCCAGGGTGCTGATCAACTGTCTGCTGTCTTCCGGCGGCGTGCTGCTTGCAAGCTCCGTCGGGGCTTGTTCTTCTTCCAGATGGGCCAGCAGCAGTTGCAGTTGTTGTTGCAGGCGGGTAACGGCCTCTTCCTGCTGAACGGCATCGCCATCAAGGTGATATTCCAGATGACGGCAGGCCGCGGCCAGCGCGTCAGCCCCGATATTGCCGGCCAGCCCCTTCAGATTGTGGACAATGCGTCGAGTGCTGTCGCCTTCTCCTTTGGCCATTGCCTGCTGCAGACGCAGCACGGCATCGCGCTCGCGCTCCTGGAAGCGGCTTAGCAGGCGGGTGTACAAGGTTTGGTCGCCCCCCATGCGCAGCAGGGCGGTATTGCGATCCAGCAGGGTGCTGCCGGGGGGGTGTGGCTGCAGATTATTGCCGCTGCCGGGCAAAGCTTGCGGCAATCCTGGTCGCAGATGGCGCAGCAAGGTGGCATAGAACACCTGGATGTCGATGGGCTTGGCAATGTAATCATCCATGCCGGCATCCAGGCAGCGCTGCTCTTCGCCTGCCATGACATTGGCGGTCATGGCCACGATCTTGCAAGCGGCATGCGCCGGCAGACGGCGCACCTGGCGGGTGGCTTCCAGTCCGTCCATTACCGGCATCTGGCAGTCCATCAGCAATAGCTGGTAGTCCTGCTTGCCTGCCATTTCCACCGCTTCAGCGCCGTTCTCTGCCAGATCTGCCTGAATGCCAACCTGACGCAGCAGTTCCAGTGCCACTTCCTGATTGGTCTGATTGTCTTCCACCAGCAGTACGCGACAGTTTTGCAGCAACTGCTTTAACTGTGGCAGATCCAGCCGCGGAGCGCTGCTGCTGTGAGTGAGTGCCGGCTGGTGACGGCAGGCAGTGTGGATGGCATCCAGCAGCGTGGAAAAAGTGGCGGGCTTGTCGAGAATGCCGTCAACCGGGGTTTGTCCTAGCGCCTGTGTCAGGCTATCGCTGTCGTGGGCGGTGGCCAGCAGGCAGGCGGGGGTAGGCAGTGCTGTCCGGGCCTGGATGTATTGCAGTGTTTCCACGCCGTCCATGCCGGGCATTTTCCAGTCTATCAGTGCCAGCTGGTAGGGCCTGCCGGCATCATGCGCCTGCTGCAGGGCCAGCAGGGCGGCCGGGCCACTGTCCACCGCGTCGGCTTCCAGCTGCAGGGCCTGCAGCATGTGGACAAATACTTCGCGGGCGGCGGCATTGTCATCCACCACCAGCGCGCGCATGCCGCGAATATCCGGCAGGGTACTGAGCTGCACGGGCTGCGATTGTGCCTTGCCAAGCCTGCAGGTGAAGCTGAAGCTGCTGCCTGCGCCGGGAGTGCTGCTGACCGTGATGTCGCCGTGCATGAGTTCGACAATGTGTTTGCAGATGCTCAGCCCCAGCCCGGTGCCGCCGTAACGGCGGGTGGTGGAGCTGTCGGCCTGGGCAAAGGCATGGAAGACGTTTTCCTGCTCGGCCTGACTCATGCCGATGCCGGTATCACGTACTTCGAAGCTTAACAGCAGCTGTTCAGCGTCTTCGGCTTCCAACCGTACGGCAAGCGTGATTTCGCCGTGTTCGGTGAACTTGACGGCATTGCCTACCAGATTGTTGAGTACCTGCCCCAGCCGCAGCGGGTCGCCGATCAGCCGTGGCGGCACATCGGTGGCAATGTCAAACAGCAGTTCCAGGCCCTTGTCACGCACCCGCAGCGCTACCAGATCGGCCACTTGGCTGATGACATCTTCCAGCATGAAGTCGGTTTGCTCGCAACTGAGCTTGCCGGCCTCGATCTTGGAGAAGTCCAGAATATCGTTGATCAGGCCCAAGAGACCGTTGGCGGCAATATGTACTTTGTCCAGATAATTGCGCTGCTGCGGGTTGAGGCTGGTTTGCAAGGCCAGTTGGGTCATGCCGATGACGGCGTTCATCGGGGTGCGGATTTCATGGCTCATATTAGCCAGAAAATCTGCCTTGGCACGGGTGGCAGCCTCGGCAATGCGGCGCGCTTCGCGGGCATCCTGCTCTGCGGTCTTGAGTGCGCTGACATCTACGATCATGCCGATCAAGCCGCCTGGTGTGCTGTCCTGATGGCGAAAGCCGGTAACCGAGTACAGCACATGATGTAGCTGACCATCGGCAAAGGGCAGCTGTTCTTCGCGTGCGATCCGGCTGCAGTTGGCAATGACGGCTTCGTCTTCCTGCTGGTAGTGCTGGCGGTCAGCCAGTGGCAGATAGTCGAGGTCCAGTACGCGCTTGCCGATGAAGTCGCGCCGATTAACGCCAAATGCCTGCTCGTAAGCCTGGTTGCAACCAATGAAGCGACCGTCTTCGCCCTTGTAGAAAATCGGGTTGGGAATGATGTCCAACAGGGCTTCGACCAGCGCCACCTGGTGCAGCAGGGCGCTGGTGCGCTCGGAAACCTTTAGCTCCAGCTGGCTGCGTGCATGCTGCAACTCGGTGGTGCTGGTTTGCAGTTGCTGGCGCATCTGCTCCTGGGCGGCAGCCAACTGGCTGATTTCCTGCCATGGGGCCTGCAGTGCTGCCTGGCTGACCGGCACGGCCAGTTCCAGCCGGCCAATGCGCGCACTTTCATCCGCCAGTTGCTGCAGTGGCAGGGCAAAACGCCGGGCCGTGCGCAGGGCGACCACACCGCCGCATACCAGTGCGGCAAGTGTAATCAGCAGCAATAGCAGGATGTCGCCAGTGCTGCCGGGCAGAAAGGCAGATTGTGGAGCAATCACCCCTATCCACAGTGTCTGCTGGCCAAAGCGCATGGGCTGAAACAGGCTGAACCAGTCCTGGTCAGTCGCATTTTGCCGGCTGGCATGGCCGGTCTGCTGCTTGCGTCGCTGCCAGTGCTGGTAGCCATGTGACAGCGGGCCATCCTTGATGGTGGCCAGCGGCCGCAGCAGCAGTGCACTTTGTTGCTGTCTGTCGGTAAAGGGCAGGGCTAGCAGACGGCCATTGTCATCCAGCAGGGCCAGGGTTTTCTGGTGCTCGGCGGGCAGGCTGCCGGCGTAACTGGCGAGGCTGCTGAGGTTGACATCATGGCCGATGACAAAGCGGCTGCCGTCGCTGGCAGTCCAGCGGCTAACGGCTGTCAGGCCGGTCTGGCGAGTGGTGTAAAAGGTATATGGTGCGGTCCAGTACAAGCTGCTGTCGCTAGCAAGCGCCATGGCTCCCCTGAACCAGGGCCGCTGGCGGGCATCGTAATCCTGCTGCCGGGTTTCATGGCGGATCAGCCTGCGCTGGCGGTCCCAGTAGAACCAGTAGGTGGTGTGGCCCCAGTGGGCCGGGTCGCTCAGGCGGTTTACCCAGCCGCCATCGGCATTGTGCAGCAACAGGATTTCACGGCCCGATTCATGTGCCATGTTGACCGAGGCGATCTCGCCATGGTTTTCGATGATGGGAAAGAAGAACTCGTTGAAGCGTTGCAGCTGCTGCTTGTCTGTCAGCCACTCGGTGTTGCTGTTCCATTGGCTGCTACGGCCCCAGGCCTGGCTGGTGCGCAGCGTGTCTTCAACGCTGCCCAGCAAATTGCGGGTACGGGCTTCCAGTTGCTGGGCGGAAACCTGCATTTCCGATTGGGCCAGGCTGTCGACCGTGCTCTGGACTATCAGGTGGTAACAGCCAAAGGCAAATACGGTCAGTGACAGCAGGATGAGTCCGCACATGCGCAGGACCATGCTGCTGGCGAATGTCTTTTTCAATCAGCGCTCCAATACCGGCGTACTGTGCTGTGCTGCTGTGGGGGAATGTTTCTTGCTGACCTGGTTTGGTCCGGAAAGGCTTGAGCTGGCGACTTCCGGGCAGGTTGAATGATATTAACATGCTGGAAATCGCAAACTCAATTGTCATTGTTGCTTGATGCCCAGCCCCATGTGGAGCCGCGGTCAGGGCTGCAGTCAGGACTGAATGGCTTGTGCGGCCCGCAGCTTGTCCTTCTTGCTCATGCGCTTGCCTTTGATGCCGCCGTTGCCATCACTCAGCGGTGCTGCTACGGGTGCATTCTGCGGTTCGAAACCGGCAATGCGCTCACGTTCAAGTTGTTGCTGTTGACGTTTTTCAATCAGGCGGAAATGGGCGGCGCTGTCGGCGCAGACAAAGCTGATGGCGACGCCGCTGGCACCTGCGCGACCGGTGCGGCCGATGCGATGGGTATAGTCAGCGGGCGAGCGCGGCAGGTCGTAATTGATCACCATGGGCAGGCGGGCAATGTCGATGCCACGGGCCGCTACATCGGTAGCGATCAGTACCTGCAATTGTGCAGACTTGAAGTCGGCCAGGGCTTGGCCCCGCTGGCTCTGGCTGCAGTCGCTGTGCAGGGCTGCCGCACGTATGCCGGCCTGTTGCAGCTTGCCGCTGACGCGCTCTGCCGTGTGGCGGCTGGCTACAAATACCAGCACCCGTTCCGGATTCTCGCTTTGCAGCAGATGGCGCAGCAGCATGGTGCGGCGGGCTGCATCCACTTCGATGGCACGCTGGCGGATGGCCGGGGTGTTGTCCGGCGTGGCCGGGATGTCGATAGTTTGTGGCTCACGCAATAGCTGCTGTGCCAGTGTGCGCAAGGCGAGGGGGAAGGTGGCGGAAAACAGCAGGTTCTGCCGGTAGGGCGGCAGCAAATCCAGCAGCTGGCCGATTTCGGCGGCAAAACCCAGATCCAGCAGCCGATCGGCTTCGTCCAGTACCAGGGTGCTGACGCCGGACAGGCGCAGGGCATTGTGCTGCAGCAAATCCAGCAAACGCCCCGGCGTGGCTACCACGATATCGGCACCACCGCGCAGGGCCATCATCTGTGGATTAATGGAAACGCCGCCATAAGCCACCACCACCTTGGGATGGCGCGGCAGACTGTCGCCCAGTTCGCGCAGGGTAGCACCCACCTGGATGGCCAGTTCCCGCGTGGGCAGCAGAATCAGCCCGCGCAACTGGCGGCGGGGGGTGCCATGGTCGCTCAGCCATTGCTGCAGCAGCGGCAGGCAGTAGGCGGCGGTCTTGCCCGATCCTGTCTGTGCGGTGGCCAGCACATCGCTCCCTTGCAGGATAAGGGGGATGGCGGCGTGCTGGATGGCACTGGGGGTGGCATAGCCTTGAGCGGCGGCGGCATCGGCCAGCGCGGGCTGCAGGCCCAGGGAGGTGAATGGCATGAGGGGGCAGACCGTGAAGAATGGAAGAAGCGGCAAAGCCGCCAGAGGCGCGCAGTATCAGCCTGTCAGCCTGCAGGGTCAAGCTTGCTGCAATCTGGGCGGCAGGCGGGGACGTTTAAGGGTAAAATCCGGGCTCGCCAGCCAAAGTAAAGTGAAGCAATCAGCTCATGGAAGAAACAGAAGTCAAAGAAAAACCCAGATATGCCATCGTGGCGTCGGTTCAATTGCCGGAAGTCAGCGATATCGAATTTGCCTCCTCGCTGGCCGAGCTGAGCGAACTGGCCAAGACCCTGGGTTTCCAGGTGGTGCATACCTTTGTGCAGAAGCGTAACGGCTTTGACCGTACCGCCTATCTGGGGGTGGGCAAGCTGGAAGAAATCCACATGTATGTCAATCGCGGTTTGCGCGCTGACGAGCTGGCCGATGCGCCGCCGCAGCTGGACCCGTCCGCCATTGAGATTGATGTGCTGCTGGTGGATCACGAAATTTCCCCGTCCCAGGCGCGCAATCTGGAGCTGGCCGTTGGTTGCGAAGTGATGGACCGCACCATGGTGATTCTGGAAATCTTCCATCGTAATGCTCGTTCGCGCGCGGCCAAGGCGCAGGTGGAAATTGCCCGGCTGGGTTATATGGCACCGCGCCTGCGCGAGGCGGCCAAGCTGGCCGGTCCGCAAGGCCGTCAGCGCAGCGGCATGGGTGGCCGCGGTTCGGGCGAATCGCATACCGAGCTGGACCGCCGCAAGGTGCGCGACCGCATTGCCGAACTGCAACGTGAAATCCTGGCCATGGAACTGGAACGCAAGACCCAGCGTGCCCGCCGTCTGGAACGGCAGGGGCAGGGACTGGCCGGGGTGTCGCTGGTGGGTTACACCAATGCCGGCAAGTCCACCCTGATGCGGGCGCTCACCGGCAGCGAAGTGCTGGTGGCCAACAAGCTGTTTGCCACCCTGGATACCACGGTGCGTGCCATCTACCCGGAAAGCGTGCCGCGCGTGCTGGTGAGCGATACCGTGGGTTTCATCAAGAACCTGCCGCACGGCCTGGTGGCTTCGTTCAAATCCACGCTGGAAGAAGCGCTGGATGCCGGTTTGCTACTGCATGTGATCGACGCCAGCGACCCTGGCTTTGAACGCCAGCTGGAAGTGACCGACACCGTATTGCAGGAAATCGGTGCAGATGAAGTACCGCGTATCCGCGTGTTCAACAAGATCGACCATGTGGCAGACGAAAGCGCATGGCGGGCCGAGCTGGAACAGCGCTACCCCGGTTGTGTGGTGATGAGCGCGCGTCGCCCGGACGATGTTTCCGCCTTGCGTGCGCGCATCGTGGCTTTCTTCCAGCAGGATCTGACCGAGGATGAAATCCTGCTGCCGTGGTCGGTCCAGCAATTGCGCGGTGAAATCTACAGCCACTGCCAGGTGCTGGAAGAGCGGGCGGATGAGGAAGGCTGCTGGTTCCGTGTGCGTGGTGAGCCGGAGCAGCTGCGCCGTCTGCACGAAAAGCTCAATCCCGGCTCCGGCGGGCGGGAAAAGGAACACTGGGAAGTCTGACGCTGCGATTCCCCAAACATGGCAAGGCCCATGCTGCAATGGCATGGGCCTGTTGTTTTATCAGCGCGGGGGCGCTTAGCCCGGCACCCCCAGAATCACACTGGATGCCTTGAAAATGGCGGTGGCGCGGCTGCCGGTCTGCAAGCCCATTTCCACGGCGCTGCCATTAGTGATGATGGCGGCAATGCTGACGCCGGTGGCCACTTCGATAACCACCTCGCTATTGACTGCACCCGCAATCAGCCGGCTGACCGTGCCGCGCAGCTGATTGCGCGCCGATAGGCGGATGTCATCGTCTTCGGTGCCGACAATCACCGATGAAGCCTTGATCAGCGCATAGGCGGTGACCCCGGGCTCCAGTCCCAGATTAAGTACGCTGTCACGGGTAACTACGGCCACCAGCCGCAGGCCGTCGGTGATTTCCAGCTCCACTTCATCATTTACTGCGCCGGTCTTGATGGCGATGACCTTGCCCATAAACTGGTTGCGCGCACTGGTTTTCATGCTCATGCCTCCCAAAAGCAGCAGATCGTCGGCCATGCCGCTGGCCTGGCGCTGCAGGTTACGCAGGAATTGCTGATGTTCCCGCTCGATGATTTGATAGTTTTCCACTAGCTGCCGCCCGCGTGCTGTCAGGCGGGTGCCGCCACCGCCCTTGCCGCCGGACAGACGTTCCACCAGCGGTTCTCCTGCCAGATTATTCATGTGATCGATGGCATCCCAGGCAGCCTTGTAGCTGAGCTTGATGTCTCGTGCCGCCTGGCTGATGGAACCGCAGACATCGATTTGCGCCAGTAAGGCCAGATGCTGCGGACTGCCGAATTTTTCCCCGGCCAGATTCAGCCATAATGCGCCTTGTAAGGTGATGTCCGGTTGTTTCATGTCTACTGTCCAGAAAGTGTGGGCAGGCAGGCGGCATGCTCGCGGCAGCGCCCGCACTCCGGCGGTTTGAGATCGGGGAGGCCCAGTTGCTCGCCCAGCTCTGCATACAGGAAGCGTTTCCACTTGATATCACCCTGATTGCGCGCATACAGCGGGTACAGGTAGTACTGCAACAGCTGGTTTACTTCGTGACGACCCGATAGCCCCATGTCCTGCCACAGGTGGCGGCTGCCCAGGCTGGCCACTGCTACGGCATGTGCCAGCCAGCGGCCATGTTGCGGGTTTTCTGCTGCCGAACGGTTGGCCAGCAGCATGGTCAGCAGGGCCTTGTTCAGGGGTGGTCGCTGTGACAGTAGCTGCTGGTATTGCACGTCCGCCAGAGCCTCCATGCAGCCAAGCTCCGGCGCGCAGGCGGACAGCACCTCCAGCAGTTCCTGCTGCGGCAGGCCCAGTGTCCAGGCATACAGGGGCAGCTCGCCATCCTGCGCATTGCGCAATACGCCCAGCATGGCGCGGGTGAGCAGGCGGAAGGCTTGCTGCTGTTGGAAATCATCCATGGGAAGTCTCCGTCAGGCCGGCAGGCGGCTGGCCAAGCCGGCCATCCTGCAGGTAAAGGGTTTGCTGGCCGAAGGCGCGCACATCTTCGGCATCGTGGGTGATCAGCAGCATGGGAATGGACAGCCGCTGTAGCAGTTCGGCAAGCTCGCTGCGTAATTGCTGGCGCAAGGCTGGGTCCAGTGCCGAGAACGGCTCGTCCAGCAGCAGCGCCCGTGGCTCTGCCACCAGTGCGCGCGCCAGTGCGGTACGCTGACGCTGGCCGCCGGATAGGGTGGCCGGCAGCTGGTCGGCCAGCGCTTCCAGTCCAAAGGCATTGAGCCAGTAATCCACTGCCACCAGTTGGCGTCGCCGCCCAGGGTTGAGCCAGCCACGCTGCAGGCCAAAACCGATGTTCTGGCGCACGCTCAGGTGCGGAAATAGCGCGTAATCCTGAAACAGATAGCCCAGCTGTCTTTGCTGCGGACTCAGGCAAATGCCTTGGGTACTATCGAACAGGCTGCGGCCATCCAGCCGGATGTGCCCGGCTGCGGGGTGGTGCAGACCGGCGATGGCCTTGAGCAGCATGCTCTTGCCTGCGCCGGACGGACCATAGACCACCAGTTGCTGGCAATCACTTTGCAGTGCGATATCCAGCGAGAAGCTGCGGCTGCCGCTGGACAGGGTATGGCGGATGGCCAGATCGAAGCGTGGTGTGTTCATCTTAGCGCTCCGCCAGTCGGCCGGGGGCCAGTTTGCCCGCTAGCAGCAACACCAGTATGCAGACTACCGAAGTCACCAGCACCAGCCGGTTGGCGCTATCGTCCTGTCCGGCCTGTACTGCCTCGTAGATGGCCACGGACAGGGTTTGTGTCTTGCCGGGAATGCTGCCGGCCACCATCAGCGTGGCACCAAACTCGCCCAGCGCGCGGGCAAAGGCCAGCAGCAGGCCAGCCAGAATGCCGCGCCAGGCCAGGGGCAGGGTGATGCGAAAGAAAATGCCGATTTCGGAAATGCCCAGCACCCGGCCAGCCTGCTCCAGCTGGCCGTCCACAGCTTCGAATGCAGCGCGCGCCGGTTTGTATACCAGCGGAAAGGCAACCAGCGCAGCAGCAATCACCGCGCCCTGCCAGGTAAAGATCAGGTTGATGCCGAAGTTGTCCAGCAACCAGCCGCCCAGCGGGCCGCGCCGGCCCAGCAGGGTGAGCAGGTAGTAGCCCAGTACGGTGGGCGGCATCACCATGGGCAGGGTCAGTACAGTGTCCAGCAGGTTGCGGCCGGGAAAGCGCCCACGGGCCAGTAGCAGCCCCACGCCAACTCCCAGCAGCAGGTTGAGCAGAGTGGCAAAACCGGCCACTCGTAGCGATAGGCCCAGGGCAGTCCAGGCCGGGTCATTCATCCAGTCAGGCATGATTCAGGGCTTGTGGAATCCGTAACGGCTCAGAATGGCTTGTGCGGCAGGGGACAGCAGGTAGCTGACAAAGCGCTGCGCCTCGGTGGCATTGGCCGCCGTGGCAGTGCGGGCAACCGGGTAGCTGATGCTTTCATCCAGCGGCACGGTAAACGCCACTTTTACCTTGTCCGGCATGATGGCGGCGTCAGTCTGGTAGACAAAGCCGGCTTCCACCTCGCCGCGGGCAACATAGTCCAGCGACTGGCGTACGTTCTGGGTATTGATGGCCTTGGCTTCCACTGCCGGCCACAAACGGGCGGTTTCCAGCGCATGCTTGGCATAGCGGCCCACCGGCACGCTGGCCGGAATACCCAGAGCCACATGCTTGATGGCAGCCTGTTGCAGGTCGGACAACTGCTGCAGTTTCAGCTTGCTGTCGGCAGGAACGATGACCACCAGCGCATTGCGGGCAAAATCCTTGCGGTCGGCACTGTTGACCAACTTCTGCTTGACTGCGCTGTCCATGGTTTCCTGATCGGCCGAGGCAAACACATCTACCGGCGCACCCTTGGCCATTTGCTGCAGCAAGGCACCGGAAGCGGCAAAGTTGAAGTTGACCTTGCTGCCGGGGTTTTTCGCCTCAAAGCCTTGGGCGATGTCCTTGAAGGCGTTGGTAAGGCTGGCAGCGGCGGAAACGGTGATTTCCCCGGCCAGCGTGTTGCCTGCCAGCGCCATGCTGCACAGGGAAAGGGCAATCAGCCTTGCTTTCATGGATGAGCTCCAGTCTTAAGGTATCAGGTCGTAATATACCCTGTTATATAGCGCGCAGAAATAATCCTTCTGGGGAATGGGCAATCGGCTGATGTCGGTAGTGCTGCAGCTGGCGGGTCGGGTGGGACAAGTGCCGCTGGCAAAAAAACCTTGTGCGCCGCAGCAAGGCGGACTAGGATCATGTCAGCCCCTCATGGGCAACGTCGCTCGGACGGTTCCGGGCGCTTACGTGAAAGGTTCACATGGCTTCTTCTGCAGGCAAGCGCCGCTTTGCGCGCATCGATCGTCTCCCTCCCTATGTATTCAATATCACCGCCGAACTGAAACTGGCTGCCAGACAGCGCGGCGAGGACATCATCGACCTGAGCATGGGCAACCCCGATGGTGCTACGCCGCCGCATATCGTGGCCAAGCTCAACGAGGTGTCGCAACGTCCGGATACCCACGGTTATTCCGCCTCCAAGGGCATTCCGCGCCTGCGCCGCGCCATTTCCCGCTGGTACAAGGACCGCTATGCGGTGGACATCGACCCCAACAGCGAGGCGATTGTCACCATCGGTTCCAAGGAGGGCCTGGCCCACCTGATGCTGGCCACGCTGGATGGCGGCGACACCGTGCTGGTGCCGGACCCCAGTTACCCCATCCACATTTACGGCGCGGTGATTGCCGGGGCGCAGATTCGCTCGGTGCCGCTGGTGCCCGGCATCGACTTTTTTGCCGAGCTGGAAAAGGCCATTCGCGGCAGCTACCCCAAGCCCAAGATGATGGTGCTGGGTTTTCCGTCGAATCCCACTGCGCAGTGCGTGGAGCTGGATTTCTTCGAAAAAGTGATTGCGCTGGCCAAGAAGCACGACATCTTTGTGGTGCATGACCTGGCCTATGCCGACATCGTGTTTGATGGCTGGAAAGCGCCGTCCATCATGCAGGTTCCGGGTGCCAAGGACATTGCCGTCGAGTTCTTCACCCTCAGCAAGAGCTATAACATGGCGGGCTGGCGCATCGGTTTCATGGTGGGCAACCCCGACCTGGTGGCCGCGCTGGCGCGCATGAAGAGCTACCACGATTACGGCACCTTCACCCCGCTGCAAGTGGCTGCCATTGCCGCGCTGGAAGGCGATCAGCAATGCGTACGTGATATTGCGGCCAAATACCAGCAGCGCCGCGACGTGTTGGTGAAGGGGCTGAATGAAATCGGCTGGGAGGTGGAATGCCCCAAGGCCTCCATGTATATCTGGGCGCGCATTCCGGAACAATGGCGCGACCTGGGTTCGCTGGAGTTCGCCCGCCTGATGCTGGAAAAGGCCAAGGTGTGCGTATCGCCCGGCATCGGTTTTGGTGACCAGGGTGACGAGTATGTCCGTTTTGCCCTGATTGAAAACGAGGCGCGCATCCGCCAGGCGCTGCGTGGCATCAAGCAGATGTTCAAGGAGCAGTAAACGGCAGGCGTATCACACCAGAATACAAAACGGCCACGCGGCAAGGCGTGGCCGTTTTTTTATAGCCAGTCACACCTGGAAGCGGGCGACCAGCTTTTCCATGTCCACGGCAATGCGTTCCACCGCATCGGCAGATTGCGCGGTGTTGTGGGCGGTGGCACTGGCTTCTTCGGCATGCTGCACGATGGTTTCGATTTTCTGTGCCACTTCCGTTGCCGCTGCCGCCTGTTCACGTAGCGCGGTATTCAGTTCGTCCACAATGCCGGCCACATGGCGGGCGCTATCACGCAGGGTAGATACGGTGCCGCCGGCGGCATTGGCATTGCTTACGCTGCTGGCCACCAGCTGTACGCCCTGATCCACGCCATTAACAACATCCACGGTGGATTGCTGGATGGAGGCCACCATCTTGACGATTTCATTGGTGGACTGCGCGGTGCGCTCCGACAGCTTGCGCACCTCGTCGGCCACTACGGCAAAACCGCGGCCCTGTTCGCCGGCGCGGGCGGCTTCAATGGCGGCATTGAGCGCCAGCAGGTTGGTCTGGTCGGCAATATCCTTGATTACCGCTACGATGGAGGAAATCTGCGCCGATTCGGTTTGCAGGCGGGCAATGCGCTCGGCGGCGGTGCCAACCACCAGCGAGATGTCATTGATTTGACTCACCAGGGAGCGTAGCGAATCCAGGCCATTGGCTGCCTGCTGGTCGGACGATGCGCTCAGGCTGGCGGCCTCGGCTGTGCCGTCGGCAACATGGTTGATGGAAACGGTAAGCTGTTCGGTATTGGCGGCAATGGCCGATGCGGCCTGGCTTTGCAGGCTGGCCGATTGCTCCATCTGCTGTACCGAACGGTTAAGCTGGCGCGAGGATTCCAGCAAAACCTCGGCATTGCGGCGTGAATCCTGCATGGCATCGCGCAGGGCAGATTGCATGTTTCCCATGGCCACGATCAGCTTGCCTACCTCGTCCTGGCTGGCCGGTGGCAGTGTGCCGCGCAAGTCGCCACTGGCAATGCGGCGGGCGGCATCCACCGTATTGTCCAGCCGGCTGGCAATGCGCCGCGCCACAATCAGCGACAGCGCCAGCGACAGGACAACGCCGGCAATCAGCGCCACGGTGCCGCCGGCCACGCCGGCGGTCACGCTGTGGTCAGCCCGTTCCGCCGCCTGGCGTGCGCCTTCGGCATTGAGTTTGATGAGCGAATCGGTGAGGTCGCGCAGGCTATTGGCTTTTTTCACCCACTCGCCCTTGCGTAAGGCCTGGGCTTCGTCTTCCTTGCCAGCCTTGATCAGCCCGACGGCCTTGTCCACCGCAGCGCGATAGGCGGCCGCTGCGGCCAGCGCCTGCAGGTAGGCAGCCTTTTCCTCATCCGAGCTGAGCTGCGATTCGTAGCGCTTGAATGCATCCTGCAGTTGCTTGTCCAGCTCGCTCATCGAGCTTTCCATCTTGCTGCGCTCGGCTGGGGTATTGGGCAGCATGTATTCCAGGCTGCGCACCCGGTAGCGCAAGCGCAGCTGGCTGATTTCACCAACAGACTGCACTGAAGGCAACCAGTTTTTGGCAATTTCGTGGGTTTCGTGGCCAACGGCCTTGATCTGCCAGATGCAGAACAGGATGGCGGCAATGAGTACGCCACCGCTTAACAGGAAGTTGACGAGAAATTTCTTGGTCAGGCTGATATTGTCGAGAAAATGCATGGCTGCGGCTCCGCCGGGAAATTGTTATATCCGTCTACTGCACTTATCACCAGTAAAGGACATTTTCCCGACATCAGCCATGCAAATATTGCAGTGGAATACTAAAGGGTGAGTGTGGCTCAGTGTTGGCCTGGCTCGGCCACCGTCATGCTGAACACCACCCGTGCCGAAGTGTGGTTGGCATAGTGGTGCGGCTCGGCGGTGCTGGCCACGGCGGCGCTGCCGGCTGGAATCTGCAGTTCCTGCTCGCCCACCTTGAGTGTCAGCTCGCCTTCTGCTACATGAAACAGCTCCACCGTCCCCGCGCCATGGCCGGGTGATGCAAACAGTTCGCCAGGTTGCATTTCCCAGTGCCACAGTTCCACCATGTCCGGGCCACTGCTGCCTGCCAGCAGCCGTGCGCTGCCGCCTGCCGGGCCGTGCCACAGTACGGGAATTTCATCTGGCCTGATCAGGTGTACGGCTGGGGTTTTGGCAACATTAACGATGTCTGCCACCGACACCCCCAGTGTGGCCGCCAGCTTGCACAGAATGGCAATGCTGGGGTTGGCACTGCCTTTTTCAATTTCCACCAGCATGCCCTTGCTGACGCCGGAGCGACGCGAGAGCTCGTCCAGCGACAGCTTGCGGTCTTTACGGTGTTGTTTTAGCTGCGCTGCCACCGCGGCGCTGACTTGGTGCACATCGGAACCGCTGTCGGTCGATATATTGACTTTATTGGTCATTGGTCACTATCATGGAATGAAACAGTCAATATAGGATTCTGCAATGTTCCTCGTTCAGCCGTCAATTCATCCCGCCATTGCCACGCTTGCACCTGGTTTCAGAGCGCTGAGTCTCAGCGTGGAGGCCGCCGCCATTGTGCGGCCAGATGTCGCGCCTGCCATGCTGGAAGATGCTTGTCGCCATGTGCAGGCCGGGGGCCCGTTCTGGGCAGAGGCTCATCTGGCAGCGTGGGCAGACACGTTCCGTGCTTTTGGGGCCAAGCCACAACGCACACCCTGTTCGGCAGAGGCCTTGCGCAAGCGGGTGCTGCGGGATGGCGGCATGGATGCCATCGACCCGCTGGTCGATTTGTACAATGCCATCAGCCTGCGTTATGCCGTACCGGTGGGAGGAGAAAACTTCGCGGCCTATATCGGTGCGCCAAGACTGCTGCGGGCAGATGGCAGCGAAGCATTTGACACCATGAAACAGGGCCTGCCGGTGAATGAGCCGCCGGAAGCCGGTGAGGTGGTGTGGTGCGATGATGCCGGTGTCACTTGCCGGCGCTGGAATTGGCGCCAGGGGGTGCGTACCCGGCTGGATGCCAGCGCCAGCCGCATGTGGTTCATTCTGGAAAGCTTGCCGGTCATGCCTCTGTCGGCATTGCTGGAGGCGGGCCATGCTTTGCGGGATGGTTTGCTGCAGATGATGCCGGATGCGACGGTGGATTTGCGCCTGCTGGAGTGCCCGGTGCAGGGCGAAGCGACCTGATGTTGCCCTGCTTTCCTTCCGCCGGGGGCGCTGCTGCAGCTGTCGCGCGGGCACAGGCGGGGATTCGGCATGATGTCGAGCTGAGGTCTGGTTGGAAGTGTAAAGGGGCGCAAGCCCTTTTTTTACGCATTGCTCATGTTGATGTTTAAAATGATGATGAATAGTGTTGTAAATGTAGATGTCATCAGGTAAAGTGACGGGGCTTTATTATTCTCAGGACTTGTTCTGATAAATTTAAAAATAATGCGTTATTTTTAAACACATATTTTATGTTTACTTTTCTTTAGAAAAATAAACATTGTGCGAATAAAATAGCGAAAAATTCATGCCGAGCTCAGAGTGAGATGCCATGCCTTTTCAGGGTGGCTTTCCAAGAGGCGACAGAGAAAAAATGATAATCGGCACGCAGGCAAACAGGCCTGGCGTGACCGTAAGCGGCCGGGCAGGCAGTTTGTGCGCATCAGTAAAAAACAACGTGCACAATTTGTGTAGACAAAGAATCATGCAAACGGGGTAGTGATGTGATCAAGGTTTTGACTGTGTTCGGGACACGGCCGGAGGCCGTGAAAATGGTGCCGGTAATTCAGGCGTTGGCGAGTTTTCCCAATATTGAATCGCGGGTATGTGTAACCGGCCAGCACCGGGAAATGCTGGATCAGGTTCTGGATTTCTTTGAGGTCGAGCCGGATTTCGATCTGCAGCTGATGCAGCAGGGGCAAAGCCTGGCATCGCTGACCGCGCGGCTGATCGAAGGCATCGACAAGGTGCTGGAGCAGGAAAGACCGGACGTGGTGCTGGTGCATGGTGATACTGCCACCACGCTGGGGGCCAGCCTGGCGGCGTTCTACCGCAAGGTTCCCATCGGCCATGTCGAGGCCGGCCTGCGTACCGGCGATCTTTACTCGCCGTGGCCGGAGGAGATGAATCGCCGGGTAACCGATACGCTGACCAGCTGGTACTTTGCGCCGACTGAAGAATCCTGCCGCAATTTGTATGCCGAAAAAATCGATCCTTCCCGCATCTTCATTACCGGCAACAGCGTGGTGGATACCCTGCTGCTGGCGGTAGACAAGCTGGAGAAAAACGCCAGCCTGCGCGCCGACATGGAGCAAACCTTTTCCTTCATTCGTACAGATGCGCGCATGATTCTGGTAACCGGCCATCGGCGCGAAAATTTCGGCGATAAATTTGCCAGCTTCTGCAATGGCCTGCTTAAACTGGCCCAGCGCTACCCTGATGTGGATATCGTTTATCCGGTACATCTGAATCCCAATGTACGCAAGCCGGTATTCGAGCTGCTGTCCCGTGTCTCCAACATTCACCTGATAGAGCCGCAGGAATACCTGCCTTTTGTCTACCTGATGAACCGTTGCCACCTGATCATCACCGACTCGGGTGGTATTCAAGAGGAGGCCCCGGCGCTGGGCAAACCGGTACTGGTGACGCGCGACACCACCGAGCGCCCCGAAGCGCTGGCTGCCGGCGTGGCACGACTGGTAGGGACCGAGGCTGAGAACATCGTGCGCTGCGCCAGCGAACTGCTGGATGATGCCATGGTGTACGCCAATATGTCGCAGGCGCACAGCCCGTATGGCGATGGTTCGGCGGGTCGTCGCATTGCCAGCATTCTGGCGTCGCTGCCGCAATTGCGGCATGAGATGGCGACGGAGGCATCCCTTGTCGCTGCGGTTTGATTATTGCCGCGCAGCCAAAGCCGGATTGCTGACTATGCTGTTGATGCTGGGGGGCGCTGGCCATGTGCTGGCGGCCAAGCCGGCAGCTGCTGCAGTCAATCAGTCGCAGGCGGCCCTGGCGGCGCTGCCGATTGAAGACAAGGCTGATTTGCCAGCGCAGGCCAGCGTTCCTGCGGTCCAGATGCATCACAGCCCGACCGTACACCTCAAAGGGGCAGCCAGTGAGGCGGCCCTGCGTCAGACGCAGGCTGTGATCCGCCAGCAGATCGAGGAGTCTCGCAGCAGTACCAATCAGCTGGATGATCCGCCGCACCGTTCGCAGCAGTCGGCACCAGCGCTGTGGTTCCTGCGCGTGCTGGCCATCATCCTGTATGTGATCGTAGCCTTCATCATGGTGTATGCCGTGCGTCACATGGCGTTTACCCTGAACCGACTGTTTGGCAAACAGCGCCATCCCTATCTGGATATCGAGACTGCCGAGTGGCCGCGCGTGACGGTGTTCATTGCCGCGCACAACGAAGAAGCGGTAATTGCCGATGCGATGGAGGCCTTGCTGGAGTCCGATTATCCGGACGGGCGCATGATCATCATGCCGGTCAACGACCGGTCCAGTGATGGCACGCGGGAAATCATCGACCAGATTGCCGCGCGCCGACCTGACATCATCCGGCCTTTTCATCGCAGCGAGGGTAAACCGGGCAAGGCAGCCGCGCTGAAAGATGCTACGGCCATGATCGATACCGATATTTTCATCGTGTTCGATGCCGACTATGTGCCGGGTCGCGGCTTGCTCAAGCAATTGGTGGCTCCGTTCTTCGACCCGGAAGTGGGTGCGGTGATGGGCCGGGTGGTACCGCTTAATGCCGGTGCCAATCTGCTGACCCGCATGCTGGACATGGAGCGGGCCGGTGGTTATCAGGTGGACCAGCAGGCGCGGATGAACATGAAGCTGGTGCCGCAGTATGGTGGAACCGTGGGCGGCATTCGCGTGGCCGCGCTGGAGAGCGTGGGTGGTTGGCATGATGATGTGCTGGCCGAGGATACCGACCTGACCTACCGCCTGCTGATAGGTGGCTGGCTGACAGCGTATACCAACCGTTCCGAATGCTATGAGGAAGTGCCGGAAAGCTGGCCGGTACGTATCCGCCAGCTGATGCGCTGGACGCGTGGCCACAATCAGGCGCTGGCGCGTCACGTAGGCCGCTTGCTGCGTACCAAGGGCGTGCCTTTTCGCGAAAAATCGGATGGTCTGCTATTGCTGGGTACCTATGCCATGTCCCCGTTTTTGCTGGTGGGCTGGCTGATTACCCTGATCCTGTTCTATTTCGACAGCGTGCTGCCATCTCCGGGCTTTTTCCTGATCCTGGGTCTGGTGTGTTACAGCGCCATGGGCAATTTTGCCGCCTTCTTTGAAATTGGTACCGCCTGCTATCTGGATGGCAGTGGTAACCGGCTGCGCATTCTGCCGTTTTCCATCTTCGGTTTCATTGTCAGCCTGGTGACCATCTCGCATGCCACCATCTTGCAATTCATTATCGAACCCTTCCGCAAGACGCAAAACCTGCACTGGGACAAGACCAAGCGCTACCGGGGGCAGGCTAAATGATGCTGTTGATATTTGTGATTGGCGTGTTGTCGCTGATGCTGCTGCCACTGCTGCCTGCCATGCTGGAACTGGTGCGCAAGACCGACGTTACCTCGCTGGGTATCAATCGGCTGCATACCGGCTCTTCCAATGTCTTTGCCGAGAACTATCGCAAATACCTGGAAAGCCATGGTTTGCTGAATCAATTACAGAATTACTGGAATTCGCGCCTGTCAGCATGGAGTCCCCTGCTGGAAAAGAAGGTAGAAGAAGAAGTTCTGGCCACTGCCGGGCTTGCTATCCCGGCTGATTTCAGCTGCCTGAAAGAGGTTTACTGCGCCGGTGACGTGGAAACCAGAGGCAGCGTAATCCTGCGCAGCATTCTGGCAGAAGGCGATCTGGTTCTGGGGGAGCAGAACTCCGTGGTGCGCTGGGCCAGTGCCCGCAATATGCTGATCGGCCGTAATGCCACCCTGTTCGGACGCATGGTGGCCCAGCAGGAAATGTGCTTTGCCGGCCCGGCCAGCTTTCAGCGCATCCAGGCCGCAACCATTCGAATGGGCAAGCCATGGCAGCGGGTCTCGGCCATGGGGCCGTACCGTGTCTTCGATATTCTGCAGCTGGAACATACGATATTTTTCAATGACGACATCCGGCGTGTGGTCGTGGAGGGTAATCTTTCCCTGCCTGATCACAGTTTTATCAGTGGCCATCTGGTGGTGCATGGCACGCTCAAGATTGGCCATGGCTGCTACATACAGGGCAGCGTCAAAGCCAGTGGCAATGTGCATGTGGGCAATGCGGTGACCGTGGAAGGCTCCATGGTGTCCGATATGTCGGTTTCCTGTCTGAGCGACTGCGTTTTGCTGGGGCCGGTGGTGGCGGAACGTTTTGTCTATCTCGGTAGCCGCTGCGTGCTGGGCAGTACCGATAGCCCGATCAGCGTCTCTTCCAGTTCCATTCGTCTCAAATTGCCCATGCTGGTGCATGGCACGGTGTGGGCACGTTCGCGTGGGGCCATTCGGCATGAGCGTGCCAGCGGGGTGTAAGTGGCATTGGCTGGCCAGTCTGTTGCTGGCGCTTTGGGCGGGTTGCGGTATGGCGCGTGAGGCCATCGACCTGCATGCCTATCAGTCGGCAGATGGTGCCATTCGCTTGCAGATCGATGGCGATCTGGTCGATCCGTACTTTGCCATGAAAGCCCTGCTGCTTGCCGATGAGATGGGCTTGCCGGTCAAGCCGGCTGCCGAGGCCTGGATTGCCTGGCTGCTGCCACGGCGAGAGGCGGGTGGCAGTTTTCCCCGCTTTGTCGCACAGCCCGGTGGCGGCTGGAAGCGCTTGGCCAATGCCGATGCCGACGACTCCTCGCTGGCCTTGTGGATCTCGCTGCTGTACCGCGTGCATGGCGACAGTGCCGGCATGTCGCCCGAGCTGCAGCAGTCGTTGCGGCAGGCGCGGGCTGATTTGCTGCAGCTGCGTGTTCAGCCCGCCGGTATCTATCACTATGCGCGCGGGGCGGATGTCGGCTACCTGATGGACAACGCCGAGGTGTACGAAGCGCTGCGCGATGACTGCCAGCACGGCGGAAAAAGCTGCAGGCTGGCCCGTCAACTGGAGCTTGCTGTCGGCAAGGTGTTCTGGGATGCCCGGCGGCGGGTGTGGCGCACCGCCTCGCACGGGGAGCCGGCTGCTGCATTCTATCCGCGTACTGCGGCGCAGCTGTTTCCGCTGATGGCCGGCATGCAGCTGCCACGCGGACAGCGCACATACGATGACTGGTTGGCTGGTGAGGGGCTGCCCTGGTTGCTGCAGGATGCCGAGGTGCTGGATTACGCCTGGGGCCTGCTGACTGTGGCGGCCATTAAAAACAAGCGGGATGACGTGGCGCAGCAATGGATGGCTCGCGCTGCGTCATCCCGTGATGGACAGCGCTGGAATGTGCTGGAAGAAGCCGTTTTTCAGGGGCTGGAGCAACGCTTCGGTCCGCTTGCAAAATAAGGGGTAGGCAGTTTGATAAAAGTACAGCAGTGGCCCAAATGGGTCTGGCTGGTGGTGATTCTGGTGCTGGCTTTGCTGGTCAGTCTGGGCTGGCATTGGCAGCGTAGCCGCAATATGCCGGCACCTGCCGTGGGCATGGTGTTATTGCTGCCGGATAATGCGCCGTCGCAAAAGTATGTACTGGCCTGGCAGGATGCTGCCGCCGAAAGCGGCGTCTTGATGTCGCAGATGCGTGCCAGTGACTTTGTCGGGCTGGATGCGGCACAGCGGGCGCAGATTCGTGGCGTGGTGTTGCCGGACAGCATCCATCGCTACATCAGCCCGGCACTGGGCAGTGTGCTGGAAGAGTATGTGCGCCAGGGTGGCGCGTTGTGGCTCAATTACGATGCCGCTACCGAAAATGCAGAAGGCCGCTTTCTGGAGCGAGCCGAGCTGACCCGCTTGGTGGGCGTGGAGTACCTGCTGTTCCAGGAAAGGGGCAAGGGCATGATCCATAACGATGCCCTGCTGGTGCCGCCATCGACGCTGCAGGATCTGGGCATTGCCCCCGGTCGTTTCCAGCCCTATACCGCCAGTGGCAGCGGTTGGCTGCAGGCCACGACTTATGGCTATGACAATGCGGCGTTCAGCTACTTTGAAACCCGCGGCCGCTTTCCTGGCAAGTTGATGGCAGAAGGGCGCGACGGTTCGGTGCTGGCTGGTCTGCGTAGCTATGGCAAAGGCAAGGTGCTGTTTGTCAATTTGCCAGTGACTTATCTGGCCGTGCGCACGGATGGCCTGTGGCTGCATTCCTTCCTTGCCTTCTTCAATCGTCAGGTGCTGCATCTGCCCCGGCTCTCTGCGGTGCCGGACGGTATTGGCGGCCTGGTGATGAACTGGCACGTGGATGCTGCCAATGCGCTGCCTTATATCGACATGCTGGAGAAGATCGGCTTCCTGAAGCAAGGTCCGTACTCCATCCACTTTACGACTGGCCCGGATACCAATCGCCCTGGCGATCATCTGGGCATGGATCTGGCAAACAATGCCAAGGCGCAGGCTGTGGTAAGCCGGCTCAAGGGAATGGGGAACGAGATTGGCGCACATGGCGGCTGGGCGCATAACTACTTTGCCTTCAATGTGAACGAACACAATGCGGCGGAGTGGACACCTTATCTGGAGCACAACAAGCAGGATCTGGAAAACGTCATTCACCAGCCGCTGACCGAATACTCGGCACCAAACGGCAACCAGCCTTCCTGGGTGACCGACTGGCTGCGCAAGCATGGTGTGATTGCCTATTACCAGGTAGCCAACCTGTCCATGGGGCCTACGCGCTCTTATGTAGACCCGGCCAATATGCACGACCGTCCCTGGTCATTCCCGGTTTCGGCTGATGGCAGCGTGGCTTCGTTTGAGGAAGGAGTGCGCAACGATTACGGTCAGCCGCGCATGCAAGCCTGGCTGCAGGCCATGACCCGTTTCGTGGTGGATCAGGGCGAGGCGCGTCTGGTGTATTTCCATCCGCCGGGGGTGTATTTCTACCAGAATGCTGCCGCCAGCTGGCTGGCGCAGACCGCCAGCCTGCACGCCAGTGGTCAATTCCGCTGGTATACCATGACCGGTCTTGCGCGCTTCCTGTCCCGGCGCGAACTGACCACGTGGCAAGCCCGTCCGCTGGCAGGTGCCACTGATGGACGCCTGCGCATTCAGGCGCACAATCCGCAGTCGCTGGCCGAGCAAAGCTGGCTGCTGCCCAAAGATAGCGTGACGGGGCGACCGTTGTTGACTGCCGGCGATGCCCGTCTGGAAGAAACTCCGCAAGGATGGCGTGTGACCGCGCGTTCCGGCAAGGATTTACAAATCGATTACCTACCGCCAACAGGCAATTCTCAGTGAGGGGAAGAATGAAATTCAAACAAAAACACTATGCACTGATGCTTGCCAGCGTACTGTGCAGCGCTGTCGCCGTTGCGGAAGATGCAGCCCCGGTGGCGGCTCCGGTTGCCAGTGAGGCTGCTGCGGATGCAGCGGCCCCGGAAGTGGCAGGGCCATATTCCATGAGTCGCAGTATTGAAGTGGGCGGTGGCGGTCATCATGTCAGCGGTGGCAACGGCGACTGGAACAGCGCGTTTGTTTCCGGTGTGTGGCAAACCGATACCGCCAATGTGTTTGACTGGATCGTGCAGAACGACCACCGTTTTGGTGAGTCCGGGACAGCCTTCAATGGCGGTTGGAATCACGACATCAATCCGGACTGGTATGGCCGGCT
This sequence comes from Aquitalea sp., assembly GCF_030150775.1. Lineage (NCBI taxonomy): Bacteria > Pseudomonadati > Pseudomonadota > Betaproteobacteria > Neisseriales > Chromobacteriaceae > Aquitalea > Aquitalea sp. The sequence continues at coordinate 18,985 of NZ_JASLFG010000023.1, read as the reverse complement.
GGAGTTTGGCAAGAGTAGTGCCGGCACTTTCTGGGCGGACAAGCACTACGGCGCAGCCATCAACCGCAAGTGGCTGCCGGAGCGCAATCTGGTGTCCACTTTTGGCTTTGCCTACAACGACAATCGTCAGGGCTATAGTGATCGGGTCTACACCCTGGGCTTTGTCTATTACTTTGACGGCCCATGGGTGGTGGAGGGCGGCATTCACCGCAATCTGAGTAATCCGGGTAGCGTCATTTCCACCCAGGGCTACGGCGCGGTGACTTATGGCCGCGACCGCTGGCGTCAGATCGTGCTGTCGGTGAACTCCGGTAGTGAAGGTTATATGCCGATTGGTAACAGCACTACCCAGCAAGTGTTTGACAGCCAGTATTACAGCCTGGGCTGGAAGGAGTGGGTTGGCCCGCACTGGGGTGTGCATGCCACGGTGGATTATTACCATGGCACCTACTATCAGCGCTCCGGTGGTTCCATGGCGGTATTCTGGGATCTGCCATGAGTCTGAAGCCACGTCTGGCCTTGCTCAATGCGATGCGCACCACCGGCTATGCCGGTGGCGTCATTCAGAGTCACCGCGCCATGCGTACCGAGCGTTTCACCCGGGTGCGCTGGGTGGAGATCATCGGCCTGCCGGTACTGTTTGATCTGATCCTGCTGCAGTTCCTGCCGCAGGTGATGCAGTTCTGGCATTGGTTGACAGCGTGGAGCATAGGCATAAGCAGTGTGCCGGCGGATTTGTCCAGTCAGGTGATTGCCGGTTGGCCATTGCATCCGATGATTGCCTTGCCCTGGCTGGAGCTGTCTGCCACGGTGCCCAGCTACTGGCAGTGGTGGCTCAATTGCGTGGCTTGTGTGGTGTTGCTGGTGCTGTCTTTCCTGATCAACAAGGAAAACACGCCCATGCGCTATGTGCTGCGACTGATTGTCATCGTGCATGGCAGCGCTTGCCTGTTCTTTGCGCTGTATCCGGCCGGTTTCAGCCACTCTCTGCCGGAATACCATCACACCTGCCTGGAAACGGTGTTGATCCTGACCTTTCTGGTGCCGTGGATTCACAGCATCACCTTCAACATCCTGAATAAGCCCATCGTGGAGAAGATTCTGCTGACCGCGATTTCCATGGCTTATCTGCTGGTGGAGGCACCGCTGCATTACTTTCTGGCGGCGCTGGTCATGCACTTTGGCTCGCTGATGTTCATGCCCTTGCTGTTCATCCTGTTCAGCCTGATGCTGAACGTGATGATGCTGATTGCCTTCTATGCCTGGGCGATGAGCTGGGAATTCGGTAGTTCGCACCAATCATCCTGAGCTGTGACTGGTTCGGGTCGGACGGGTCGCTTGCGCAGGCAGGCGGCCCGTTTTGCATGCGTATGGCGTTTTGTTGCATGCGGGCCGGTGATTTTCCCAGCTGCTTTGGGGGTGTCGCAGCGGACACTTTTGCATGCTAAGTGCCTGACGCAGCAGGTGCTGCCTGCCGGGATGGGGGAAATGGCTGCCGCAGCAGGTGGGCCGGCTGAGACAAGGCATGCGCTGGCGGGGTGGACGTGGTAGAATCGGGCTTATTTTTGATTCCTGAAAAGATAGCCATTTACCCATGACAGATCAGCTTTTCGCCAAGGAAACGATCCCAATCAGCCTCGAAGAGGAAATGCGCCGCTCCTACCTGGATTACGCCATGAGCGTGATCGTGGGCCGGGCGCTTCCCGATGTGCGTGATGGCCTCAAACCGGTACATCGTCGCGTGCTGTTTGCCATGCACGAACTTTCCAACGACTGGAACCGCGCCTACAAGAAATCGGCGCGTATCGTAGGCGATGTCATCGGTAAATATCACCCGCACGGTGACTCGGCTGTTTACGACACCATCGTGCGCATGGCGCAGGACTTCAGCCTGCGTTACCCGCTGGTGGATGGCCAGGGCAACTTCGGCTCGGTGGATGGCGATAGCGCGGCTGCCATGCGTTACACCGAAATCCGCATGGCGCGCATTGCGCACGAGCTGCTGGCGGATATCGACAAGGAAACCGTGGATTTCGGGCCCAACTACGACGGCTCCGAACACGAACCGCTGATCCTGCCGGCCAAGATCCCCAACCTGCTGATCAACGGCTCCTCCGGCATTGCCGTGGGCATGGCCACCAACATTCCGCCGCACAACCTCACCGAAGTGGTGGATGCCTGTCTGGCGCTGCTGGCCAATCCGGAACTGACCATCGATGAGCTGATCGACATCATTCCGGCACCGGACTTCCCCACTGCCGGCATCATCTACGGCACCGCCGGGGTGAAAGAGGGCTACCGTACCGGTCGCGGCCGCGTCATCATGCGCGCCCGCACCCACTTTGAAGACATCGGCAAGGGTGACCGTCAGGCCATCATCGTCGACGAGATTCCGTACCAGGTGAACAAGTCGCGCCTGCTGGAACGCATTGCCGAACTGGTGCGCGACAAACAGATCGAGGGCATTTCCGATCTGCGCGACGAGTCGGACAAGTCCGGCATGCGCATCGTGATCGAGCTCAAGCGCGGCGAAATGCCGGAAGTGGTGCTCAATCACCTGTTTAAGCTTACCCAGCTGCAAGACAGCTTCGGCATCAATATGGTGGCCCTGGTCGATGGCCAGCCGCGCCTGCTGAACCTGAAGCAGATCATCGACGAATTCCTGCGTCACCGCCGCGAAGTCGTTACCCGCCGCACCATCTACGAACTGCGCAAGGCGCGCGAGCGTGGCCACATCCTGGAAGGCCTGGCCGTTGCGCTGTCCAACGTGGATGACATCATTGCCCTGATCAAGGCCTCGGAAACCCCGCCGGCTGCCAAGGTGGCGCTGATGGCGCGCCCGTGGCGCTCGGAGCTGGTGGAAGAAATGCTGTCCCGCGTGGACCAGAGCAAGGCACGCCCGGACGGGCTGGATGCCGAGTTCGGCCTGCACCCGGATGGCTACCGTCTGTCCGACGCGCAAGCCCAGGCCATTCTGGAAATGCGTCTGCAACGCCTGACCGGCCTGGAGCAGGACAAGATCGTCGGCGAATACCGCGACATCATGGCCATTATCCTGGACCTGATCGACATTCTGGAACGTCCGGAGCGCATCAACCAGATCATCGGCGACGAACTGCTGGCCATCAAGACCCAGTTCGGCGACGGCCGTCGTTCGGAAATCGAACCGTTTGGCGGCGACATCAATATCGAGGACCTGATCACCCCGCAAGACATGGTGGTGACCATCTCCCACACCGGCTACATCAAGACCCAGCCGATCGACGATTACCGCTCGCAGCGCCGTGGCGGTCGTGGCAAGCAGGCTGCCGCCACCAAGGATGACGATTTCATCGACACCCTGTTCGTGGCCAACACCCACGACTACGTGCTGTGCTTCTCCAGCAAGGGTCGCTGCTACTGGATCAAGGTTTACGATCTGCCGCAAGGCGGTCGCAACAGCCGCGGCAAGCCGATGGTGAATGTGCTGCCGCTGGCCGATGGCGAGAAGATCAACGCACTGCTGCCGATCAAGGCCTTCACCGATGCTGATGCCGTATGCGACGACAACGAAGATGATGAAGCCGCCGCCCTCAAGGCCAAAGGCCCGTTCATCTTCATGTGTACCGCCAACGGCACCGTGAAGAAAACCCCGCTGGAAGCCTTCTCCCGTCCGCGTACTGCCGGCATCATCGCCGTGCGCCTGGATGAGGGCGACAACCTGATCGGCGTGGCACTGACTTCCGGCAACGACCAGATCATGCTGTTCTCCGATGCCGGCAAAGCCGTGCGCTTCAGCGAAACCAATGTGCGCGCCATGGGCCGTACTGCCGGTGGCGTGCGCGGCATGATGCTGGGCGAAGGCCAGCAGGTGATTTCCCTGCTGGTGACCAATTCGGAAGAGCAGCAAGTGCTGACTGCCAGTGATGGCGGTTATGGCAAACGTACCCGCACCGGCGAGTTCCGTCATACCAGCCGTGGCACTCAGGGTGTGATTGCGATGGACCTGACCGACAAGACCGGCCTCAAGCTGGTGGCCGCCAGCCTGGTGGAAGACAGCGACGACGTGATGCTGATCACCACCGGCGGCGTGCTGATCCGCACCAAGGTATCCGAAGTGCGTGAAACCGGCCGTTCGGCACAGGGCGTGCGCCTGATCAACCTGGACGAGGGCGAGAAGCTGATCGGCCTGGAAAAGGTGGCAGAAGGCGAATCCGACGAGGAAGTCGAGGTTGTCGATGGCGATGCAGCCAACGGTGAAGATGTCGCCGCACCGGCAGCCGACGCCGCCAGCGCAGGGGATGCCGAGGCATGACGGCAACACCTGCCAATCCGCAGGTGCTGGAGACGATGAGCAAGCTCTTCGTCTCCCTGCCGCACTGTGCCACCCTTGGTTTCCAGTATCTGGGCACCGAGGGTCGCCGCCCGGTGCTCAAGGTGGAGTGGCGGGAAGACCTGGTGGGCAACCCTGCCAGCGGCACCATCCACGGCGGGGTGATCACCTCGCTGGTGGATACCACCAGTGCCGTTTCGGTCACCGCCTGCCTGCCGGATTTTGAAACCATCGCCACGCTGGACCTGCGCATCGACTACCTGAAGGCAGCCACACCGGGCAAGGCCATCCACTGCCGTGCCGAGTGTTACCGCCTGGCCAGCCAGATCGCCTTCACCCGTGCGGTGTGCTATCACGACGACCCCGCCGACCCCATCGCCCATGGCGTAGCCACTTTCATGCGTGAATCCAGTCGCGCCTCGATGTTGCAGGAACCAAAACCATGAGCGATTTCATGGAAAAGCTGGCCGCACTGCGCGACGCCAAGGACTTCACCGCCCTGATTGACGCCATTCCCTATGCCCGACTGATGGGGGTGGAAATGCTGGAAGACGAAGCAGGCGAGCTGCTGTTCCAGTTACCTTTCGCCGAGCGCAATGTCGGCAACACGGTTCTGCCGGCACTGCACGGCGGGCTGATTGGCGGCTTTCTGGAGAATGCCGCGCTGCTGCATCTGATCTGGCATCGTGAATCGCTGGAAGCACCCAAGATTGTCGATTTTTCCCTCGACTACCTGCGTTCCGGCCGACCGCAAACCCTGTTCGCCCATTGCGAGATCACCAAACAGGGCAAGCGCGTAGCACATGTATTGATAGAGGCCTGGCAAGAAGACCGCCGCAAGCCGGTGGCTGTGGCACGGGCCCACTTTCTGCTGACGCAGTGACACACAGGCATGGCCTGCCGGGTCATGCCGCAAGTTTGAAGCAATGACTGAGGACAGACATGGCCAAGGTGTATAACTTTTCCGCCGGACCGGCAGTTTTGCCCCACGATGTTCTGGCGCAAGCCCAGAGTGAAATGCTGGACTGGCACGGCTCCGGCATGTGCGTGATGGAAATGAGCCATCGCGGCAAGGAATTCATGGAAATCATCCATGATGCCGAGCAGGATCTGCGCGAGCTGATGCACGTACCCGCCGGTTACAAGGTATTGTTCCTGCAGGGTGGTGCCTCCATGCAGTTTTCCATGGTGCCGCTCAACCTGCTGGGCGGCAAACAATCAGTCGACATCGTCAATACCGGCCACTGGTCCAAGCTGGCCATCAAGGAAGCACGCCGCTATTGCAGTGTCAACGTGGTGGCTAGTAGCGAAGACCGCAACTTCTCCTACATCCCGGCAGAAAATACCTGGCAGCGCGACCCGAATGCCGCCTACCTGCACTACACCTCCAATGAAACCATCGGCGGTTTGCAATTCCCCTTCGTACCGTCTGACGAAGGCGTGCCGCTGGTTTGTGACATGTCGTCCGACTTCCTGTCACGTGAAGTGGATGTCAGCAAGTTCGGCTTGATCTATGCCGGCGCGCAGAAGAATATCGGCCCGTCCGGCCTGGTGGTGCTACTGGTGCGTGAAGACCTGCTGGGTCGTGCTCGTGCCGACCTGCCCACCATGCTCAACTATCAGGTGCATGCCGACGCCGACTCCATGTACAACACCCCGGCCACCTATCCCATCTATATCGCCGGCCTGGTGTTCAAATGGCTGAAGCAGCAGGGCGGGGTAAAGGGCATGGAAAGCCGCAATGCAGAAAAGGCCGGTTTGCTGTATCACACCATTCAGGCCAGCGAAGGCTTCTATACCACCCATATCGACGAACCCTTCCGTTCGCGCATGAATGTTGTGTTCCGCCTGAAGGACAATGCGCTGGAAGAAAGCTTCCTGATGGAAGCGCGCAAGAACGGTCTGATCCAGCTCAAGGGCCACCGCGTGGTGGGTGGCATGCGCGCCTCCATCTACAACGCCATGCCGATTGAGGGTGTAAAGGCGCTGGCCAGCTTCATGCAGGACTTTGCCCGCCAGAACGGCTGACGACGATGTGATAGGGCAGATTGTTCTGCTATCGCTACACTGTGTGCAAAAACCCGTGGCCAACACGGGTTTTTTCTTGTGCGCAGCGGTTTTATGATGGATGACCATAACAATATCGGAAATCATTCCATGGACCGCTCCATTCAACGCTTGCTGCTTGCGGGCGGCCTCATCGTGTCACTGGCCATGGGCATTCGCCATGGCTTCGGTTTTTTCATGCCGCCCATGACCAGTGCCTTTGGCTGGACCCGCGAAAGCTTTGCCTTTGCATTGGGCATGCAGAACCTGATCTGGGGTCTGGCCCAGCCGTTTGCCGGCGCACTGGCAGACCGTCATGGCCCAGGCAAAGTGCTGCTGGGCGGTGGTCTGCTGTACGCACTTGGCTTGTTGCTGATGACGGTGTCGGCCAGCCCGGTTATGTTCTCCCTGTCGGCCGGTGTGCTACTGGGGCTGGCGCTGTCCGGAACCACCTATAGTGTGATCTTTGGCGTACTGGGCCGTACCGTGCCGGCAGCCTATCGTTCGCGTGCCATGGGCCTGACCGCCGCTGCGGGTTCTTTCGGTCAGTTTGCCATGGTGCCGATCGAGCGCTCGCTGATCGACGGCATGGGCTGGATCCCCGCCTTGCTGGTGCTGGGGGCTTGTGCCTTGTTGATGCTGCCATTGGGACGATCACTTACCCATCAGGCTGCGTCACTGCCGCAGACGGCGCAGCCACACACCCATCCGCACTTGCTGCAGGGGATGTTGCATACATTCAGCCGCGCCTGGACCGAAAAGGGCTTTCGATTGCTGATGGCTGGTTATTTCGTTTGTGGTTTCCAGGTCGTGTTCATTGGCGTGCATCTGCCCGCTTATCTGCGCGATCACGGCATGGGCGGCAATATCGCCAGTCTGGCACTGGCGCTGATCGGCCTGTTCAATATTTTTGGCACTTTCATTTTCGGCGAAGCTGGCAGCCGCTATGCCAAGCCGCCGCTGCTTGCCGGTATCTATCTGGCGCGCAGCATTGCCATCGGCCTGTTCCTGCTCTTGCCCTTATCAGTACCTTCAGTCCTGGTGTTTGCTGCTGTAATGGGCTTTTTGTGGCTATCCACCGTGCCGCTGACCAATGGCGTGATTGCCAGCCAGTTTGGTGTGCAGCACCTGGGCATGCTGTCCGGTGCGGTATTTTTTTCCCATCAGGTGGGTAGCTTTCTTGGGGTGTGGCTGGGTGGGAAACTGTACGACCTGAATGGCAATTACAACATCGTGTGGGGCATTGCCATTGTGCTGGGCGTTCTGGCTGCCCTGGCTAACCTGCCGATTCGCGAGCGTGCCTCTGCGGCCTTTGCCGACAAGGCTGCGGCATGAAAACCGTGCTCGGTGTGGCGTTGGCGCTGCTTGCCTTGCTGGTTTTGCTGTTGATGTATCAGCAGCCACGCTTCGTTATGGCCTTTGCTGATCTGATTACCGCCTGTTTCTGATTTTCTAGGAGAACTCATGCTGAGTAGTGAGATGTTTGCGCGTTTGCACGCCATTTGGGAGCAGGGTGAGCATCATGATGCCGTCACGACCGAACGCGCATTGAAAAACCTGTTCATCACGCCGGATACCGGGCGCTTCCTCTACCAGCTATTGCGGCATGCCAATCCGCAGCATGTGCTGGAGATCGGCACATCCAACGGTTATTCCACCCTGTGGCTGGCGCTGGCCTTGCGTGATCGTGCGGGCCGCATCAGTAGTCTGGATATTCTGCCGGCCAAACAGCAACAGGCGGCGCGGCATTTGCAGGATTTTGCTCTGCAGCACAAGGTGGATCTGCATTGTCTGGATGCTGCCAACTATTTGCAGACAGCTGAAGCTGGCAGCGTGGATCTGGTGTTTCTGGACGCAGATCGCAGCCGATATACCGATTACTGGCCAGATCTGTGCAGGATTCTGCGTCCGGGTGGGCTGATCGTGGTGGATAATGTCCTGTCGCATGCAAGCGAATGTGCAGATTTCATTCGACTGGTGCTTGCGACGGAAGGCTATCTCGCGGAAACTTACCAGATTGGAAAAGGCCAGTTTGTCATAGTGAAAGATTGATTACGTGTCAGAAGAACTGCTGAAGCAACACCGCGACGCCATCGACTCCATCGATGCCCAGATTCTCCATCTGCTTAACAGCCGTGCCAGTCATGCTCGCGAGATCGGTGAAATCAAGGGTGGTGGCATCATCTATCGCCCGGAACGTGAAGCCCAGGTACTGCGCCGTATCCAGCAGCTCAATCCCGGTCCGCTACCCAATGAAAGCGTGGCACGGCTGTTCCGCGAGGTGATGTCCGAATGCCTGGCGCTGGAAAAACCCTTATCCATTGCCTACCTGGGACCGGAAGGCACCTTTACCCAACTGGCTGCCATCAAGCATTTTGGCCATGCCGCACGCACCGTGGCCTGCGCCTCGGTGGATGAGGCTTTCCGGCTGGTGGAATCCCGCGCGCTGGATTATGTGGTTGCCCCGGTGGAAAACAGCACCGAAGGCGCAGTTGGCCGTACGCTGGACCTGATGGTAAGCAGCCCCTTGCGTATTTGCGGTGAGGTGGTGCTGCGCATTCATCATCACCTGCTGCGCAAGGAAGACGGCATGGCTGGCATTACCCGCGTGTATGCTCATGCCCAGGCGCTGGCGCAATGTCACGAATGGCTGAACAAGAACCTGCCGGAAAATGTCGAGCGCATGTCGGTGGCCAGCAATGCCGAGGCTGCACGCCTGGCCGGTGAAGATCCGCAGGCTGCAGCCATCGCCGGGCAGGCCGCTGCCGAGCGCTACGGGCTGGTCAAACTGGCTGAGAACATTGAAGACGAGCCCAATAACACTACACGCTTTCTGGTGCTGGGCAATCAGCAGGTTGGTGCAACTGGTCAGGACAAGACTTCCATTGTGGTGGCCGCGCCCAATCGTCCGGGTGCCGTCCACCAGTTGCTGGCACCAGTGGCCGATAATGGTGTTTCCATGACCAAGTTCGAATCGCGCCCCTCGCGTGCCGGTTTGTGGGACTACGTGTTCTTCATCGACATGGAAGGTCATCACGACGACGCCAATGTCGCAACCGCGCTAGCCGGGCTGTCCGAGCGGACCTCCTTTGTCAAAGTGCTGGGTTCTTACCCGCAAGCGGTTTTGTAAGCAAGCATCATGTCCTGTGCAGCCGGGTCGGAAGCTTCCGCCCGGCTGTTCTTATTTGGAGAGTTTCATGAAGTCGGTTTGTCTGTTTTGTGGTTCCAACAAAGGGGCGCGTCCCGAGTACGTGGCGGCGGCCGCCACATTTGGTCGTACGCTAGCCGAGCAGGGCATCACCTTGGTGTATGGTGCGGGCAATGTCGGGCTGATGGGTGTTGCTGCCGATGCGGCGCTGGCAGCGGGTGGCAAGGTGGTCGGAGTGATTCCGGAGTTTCTCAAGGCCAAGGAAGTAGCGCACTTGGGCCTTGACGAGCTATATGTCACGGAAACCATGCACCAGCGCAAAGCAAAAATGGCCGAGCTGGCCGATGGCTTTGTCGCCTTGCCCGGCGGTTTTGGTACCTTCGATGAGTTGTTTGAAATTCTGACTTGGGCACAGCTGTCGGTGCACGACAAGCCGGTTGGCCTGCTGGATGTAGCCGGCTTCTACCAGCCACTGCTAGCACTGACGCGCCATGCAGTGGCGGAGGGGTTTGTGCCGGCCAGCAATATGGAACTGTTTTCTCATTCCCCGGATGTGGAGCACTTGCTGGACGCCATGCGTGCCTATCAGCCGCGCCAGACGTTGAAGTGGCTTGATCTGGCCAGGACCTGACCCCATCTGGCAAGTTATTGCCCCTTGGGAAATCGATATGGCCGATGAGCGCTGCACAGGCAGCAAGACATGGCGCTGGCGCATGCGTCGCCTGCTAAGCGGACCACTGGTGCTGCTGGCCGCCCTGTTGATTGCATTCGAGGAATTTGCCTGGGAGGAACTGTCCGCCTGGCTGGCGCAGCTTGGGCGCTTGCCGGTGTTGCGCCAGATCGAGGCCGTCATTGCCCGGGCATCGCCACCGGTGGCGCTCAGCCTGTTCCTGCTGCCGGTGCTGGGTCTGCTGCCGGTCAAGCTGGCCGCGGTGTTGTTGATCAGCCGTGGCCATGCGGTATCCGGCCTGCTTGTAATTCTGCTGGCCAAGTTGCTGGGAACTGCAGTGGCCGCACGTCTGTTTGCCCTGACGCGCAATCAGCTCATGTGTGTGGGCTGGTTTGCCCGGTCATACCAGCTGTTCATGCGCCTGAAAGCCTATGTTTACGGCCGTCTTGCCGCTTCCCGGGCCTGGCAGGCGGCACGGCGCGTGCTGGCCTTGTTGCGCAGCCGTATGCGGCGCTCGTCGGTGTGGTCGCGCCTGGGGCGGCGCATGTCCCGGCAGTGGCAGCATTTGCGCAAATAGCTGACATCGTTCGCAGTTGGCTTCTGATAAAATTGGTGTCGGCCTGACAATCTGATTGTCATGTCGGCATGGCCGCCCCAATCCCTTTCGCAGGAATACAGCATGATTATCGTGATGACCCGTTACGCACAGGATGAGCAGATTCAGGCCGTAGTCGACAAGATTCGCACCGCCGGTCTGAGCGAGCATGTCTCCCGTGGTACCGAGCGAACCATCATCGGGGCGGTGGGGGATGAGCGGGTATTCAGTCCGGATGCCTTTGCCCTGATGCAAGGTGTGGAGCGGGCCATGCGGGTGGTAAAGGAATACCGCATCGTGTCAAGGGAAGTGCATCCTGCGGATAGCGTGGTGCAGGTGCGCGGCCTGGCCATTGGCGGGCCTGCCATTCATATCATTGCTGGCCCGGCTGCGGTAGAAACACCGGAACAGATGGCGCAGTCTGCGCAGATGGTGAGGCAGAATGGTGGCAGATTGCTGCGTGGTGGCGCTTTCAAGCCGCGCACCAGCCCCTATGCATTTCAGGGGGTGGGGGTGGAAGGGCTGGAGCTGTTGCAGCAACAGGCCCGCCAGCATGGTTTGCCCATGGTGAGCGAATTGCTGGACGTGCGGTTGCTGGATACGTTTCTGGAGTACGACGTGGATGTCATCGAAATCGGTGCCCGCAATATGCAGAATGTCGGTCTGCTCAAGGAAGTTGGTCGTATCAACAAGCCTGTCATTCTCAAGCGCGGCCCGTCTTCCACGCTGACCGAGTGGCTGATGGCCGCCGAGTACATTGCTGCCGGTGGCAATCACAACATCATTTTCTGCGAGCGCGGCATCCGTAGCTTCGAGTCGGCCTACCGCAATATGCTGGATCTCTCGGCCATTGCCGTGATGAAGCGTGAGACGCATTTGCCAGTAATCGTCGATCCCAGTCATGCAGCCGGCAAGGCGTGGATGGTGCCGTCACTGGCCAAGGCGGCGCTGGCAGCAGGAGCGGACGGATTGATGCTGGATATTCATCCGGACCCTGCCAATGCATGGTGTGATGGTGAGCAGGCGCTCAACCCGGCGGAATTCGGCCTGCTGATGCAGCAGCTGTCTGCGCTGGCAGCTTCGCTGGAGCGTGTCCTGGCTTGATGCCATCGTGTGCGACCAATAAAAAACCGGCTTGCGCCGGTTTTTTATTGCCATATTGGCTCAGGTCCAGCCTAGCAGGACAGGGGCTAACCAGCCCCCCAGCAGACTGCAGAGCAATGGCGACAGCAATGTACTGGCCAGCAATAGGCTCCATGAGAGTCTGCCTTGCTTGCTGCGCAGCAGGGCTAGCAGAAACAAGTGATAGAGCAGGTAGCTGATCACCACGATCATCGGCGGCAGCATGATATAGGCAGCCATTGGACGCCAGTCCAAAAACGGTGAGGTTAGCAGGCAGCCCAAGCCAAGCGTGAGTTGCGAGGCAAGCAGCGCAGTGATGCGGGGTGATTCTCCGGGAAAGCGTAATCCGCCGCGGCTGGCGCTGGCGGATGCCGGCAGCCAGATGGCAGCTGCAATCGCCAACCAAGCATAACTGTAGACCAAAGGGAGCCAGATGGGGCGCAGCGCTTGGTAGGGCTCGGCAAGGCGGATCATTGCCGCCAGCAGGAAATAACCGGCAACAAAAGCTGCAATCGCTACCGGGCTGCGGGCTGCAATCTGCCGCCACAGAATGTGCAACAGATACGCAGTCAGCAGCAGGATGAGAGCCCAGCCCCCGATTGTTGCCGTCATGCCTGTCCCAGTACACGCAGCAATGCTGCAGAAATGATCTCGCCCATTTGCGCCAGATAGTGCGTGTGCATGTCGAAGGTGAAGCGCTGGGCGTCATCGCTGGCCAGCACCAGCAGGCCGAATGTAGTGCCACTGGCATCGGTCAGCGGTATCTGGCTGAATGATTGCAGTACCGGTGTGGCCGGGAACCAGCCCAGCACCTCATCATTGACATAGGGGCCGCAGTAGGGGGCTGACAGATTGCGTGCCAGCGCCTGAACCTCATGGCGGGCATTGTATAGCGGGGAGGATTCCGCCGCCGGATGCCACAGGCGCAATGCGATGCGATCCAGGGCGAAGTCCTGATGAAAGCAACTGGCCAGTCCATCGGCTACCTGTTGCAGGTTCAGGCAGCGTTGCAGTACCAGCGACAGACGATGGGCGCTATGGATGATCTGGTCATTGGCTTCGCCGTGGCGGATGAGTTGATGCAGGCGTGCTTCCAGTTGCCGGTTACGGTCTTTCAGTTCCAGCATCTGGCGGTCGGCCAGTGAAACCACCACCCGGTCTTGTGGAACCTGGCTGCGCAGGCCGAAGCGGTCGGCATGGTGCTGAAGGAAGTCCGGATGGCTATCCAGAAAGGCCAGAACCTCTTCGCTTTGCATCAACATTCTCCTTGTGCGGCGCATGTGCGCATTGGCAATTCAGACTTCGATTTCGCCCTGGAATACAGTCATGGCCGGGCCGGTCATGCGTACCGGGTGGCCTTCGCCATGCCATTCAATCTGCAGGTCGCCACCACGGGTATGTACCAGTACCTTGCCATCGAGCAGGCCACGGCGAATGCCTGCCACAACTGCCGCGCAGGCACCCGTGCCGCAGGCCAGGGTTTCGCCGGCTCCGCGTTCGAAAACACGCAGGCGGATTTCATGACGCGAAACGATTTGCATGAAGCCGGCATTCACCTTCTCGGGGAAGCGGTGGTGGGTTTCGATCAGCGCGCCCAACTCCTTGACCGGCGCGGTATCGACACTATCGACTACCTGGACGGCGTGCGGGTTCCCCATGGATACCACGCTGATGTCGCAACTGTAGCCGCCGGTATCCAGCGGATAGGTAATGGCTTCACCTTCGGCGACAAAGGGGATGTCCACCGGACGGAAGCGCGGCACGCCCATGTCGACAATGGCTTGGTTCTGGCCCAGGTATTCCGGAATGATGACGCCCTTGGCGGTTTCAACCCGGATGGCCTTCTTGTTGGTCAGTTTCTGGTCGCAGACAAACTTGGCAAAGCAGCGTGCACCATTGCCGCACTGTTCCACTTCACTGCCGTCATTATTGAAAATGCGGTAGCGGAAGTCGTTGTTTTCTTCCAGGGGAGATTCCACCAGCAGCATCTGGTCAAAACCAATGCCGAAGTGGCGGTTGCCTAGCTGGCGGATTCTGTCGGTATCGAGGGAGACGGTTTGTCTGACACCGTCAATTACCATGAAGTCATTGCCCAGGCCATGCATCTTGCTGAATTTGAGTCGCATCGGAAAAGGTCCGGTCTCAGGGTTGGCCAAATGCCTTCCATCATAACTGATATGCCATGCCTGTCCAGCGTTGGAGCCATTCGATTGACACCTTACTAACCAGTAAGTAAAGTTTCCTGATGAAACCTGCCACCGAAGCCAAGAGCGATACAAGCAAGCGCATCCTGGACATCGCCGAGGAGCTGCTGCTGACGCGTGGCTACAATGCCTTCAGCTATCAGCACATCAGTTCGGCTCTGGGGGTGCGTAATGCAGCCATTCATTACCATTACCCCAAAAAGACTGATTTGGGCGTGGCGCTGATCCAGCGTTACCGCCGTCGCTTCCAGCGTTTTGTCGAGGCGCAGCTTGCCCTGACTCCCGCCCAGCAGCTGGAACGTTATTACACCCTGACCGATACCTATTTCGCGCGTGACCAGCAAATCTGCCCCAGCGGTATCCTGACCACCGAATACCAGACCCTGCCAGAAGAAATGCAGCAGGAAGCCAATGCCTTTGTCGATGAAATGCGTGACTGGGCGGTCAGCATTGCCGCACGCGGACGCGCTGATGGCAGCATGCGCTATGCCGGCACGCCGGAAGCCATGGGCCTGCTGATGCTGGCAGCCTTGCAGGGCGGCCTGCAGCTGGCGCGCACCGACCAGGCGGTGATCGAGGTATTGAAAATCCAGATTCGGGCCTTGCTGGGCCTGGATGTTCCACTTCCATGACATAAAACAGAGGGCTAACACGCATGGATTATCAGAAAAACAGCATGAGTCGCATTGCCGACAAAGTGGGCAGATTGCCAGTCGGCCTGCGCAGCAAGGTGCTTTCGCTGCTATTTGGCCGTTTTGTGCCGTTCCTGGCCACATCCGGCATCCGCTTTGAACAGGCAGGGCATACCAGCCTGACCGTTTCCATCCGCAACCGACGCAAGGTGCAAAACCATATCGAGGGCGTGCATGCCGCTGCCATGGCGCTACTGGCCGAAACGGCTACTGGCTTTGTGGTGGGCATGAATGTGCCGGATGACAAGCTGATGCTGCTCAAGTCGATGAAGGTGAATTACGTCAAGCGCGCGCAGGGTGACATGCGGGCGGTGGCCACGCTGACGGACGAGCAGATTCGCAGCATGTACACCACGGACAAGGGTGATGTACAGGTTGACGTCACCGTGACGGACGAATCCGGCGAATCCCCGGTCATCTGTGAAATGGTGTGGGCATGGGTGCCCAAAAAACGCCCCCAGTAAAGGAGCCCAATCATGCAATGGCAGACTTTTGATGTTGAGTTGCAGGATAAGGTGGCTCTGGTGCGCTTCAATCGCGCAGACAAGGCCAATGCATTAAATCAGACCATGTGGCAGGAGCTGCAGTCGGTCATGGAGTGGGCAGATGCCGAAGCTGCGGTGCGCGCGGTAGTGTTGGCCGGGCAGGGCAGGCACTTCTGCTCCGGTATCGACCTGTCCATGCTGTTGGGCATTCAAGGAGCCATTGCCGACGAGTGCGAAGGGCGTCAGCGCGAGAAGCTGCGGCGGCTGATCCTGCAGTTGCAGGACAATGTGTCCAGCCTGGAGCGTTGCCGCAAGCCGGTGGTGGCAGCGATTCATGGTGCCTGTCTTGGCGGCGGGCTGGATATTGCTCTGGCGGCAGACTTCCGCTTTGCCGCAGCAGACGCGGTATTTGCCGTGCGCGAGGTGGATATCGGCATGGTGGCCGATGTCGGTACGCTACAGCGCCTGCCCACGGTAGTCGGGCAGGGCATTGCGAGGGAAATGGCACTGACCGGCCGGGATGTCACGGCAGAAGAGGCATTGCGCTTTGGTCTGGTAAACAGCGTCTTGCCCGATGCCAATGGCGTGCTGGCCGCAGCACTGGAAACGGCGGCGCTGATGGCAAGCAAATCGCCGCTGGCACTGCGTGGCAGCAAGGAGATGCTGAACTACTCGCGTGATCACAGCGTGGCGGACGGCCTCAATCATGTGGCCACCTGGAATGCGGCCATGCTGCTGTCGGAAGACATCCAGAAAGCGGCCATGGCATCCATGACGCGACAGACGGCAAGCTTCCGCGACTGAGTGTTGGCGGCAATGCAAAAACGGCAGCTTGTGGCTGCCGTTTTTGTTTGGACGAAGCTGCGCTTATTGTGCTGCGCTGGCTGCCGCTGCGGTGGGCTTGGCCACCGATTCCCACTTGCCGTTCTTCAACTGGTACAAGGAAACGGTACCGTTGACGATATTGCCCTTGGGGTCAAAGGCGATATCGCCGGTCACGCCTTGCAGCTTGGTCTTGGCGATTTCCGGCAGGTACTTGGCCGGGTCGGCAGAACCGGCACGTTTCATCGCCTCGATCATCACGCGGGTGGCATCGTAGGTATACGGTGCATAGGCCTGGATGTCGGCATTGAAGCGCTTCTTGAACTTGTCGTTGAAGGCAGCAAAGCCAGGCATGCTTTCCTTGGGTGCGCCGGCGCTGGAGGCATAGCTGCCTTCTGCGTCCTTGCCACCCAGCTTGGCAAATTCAGCGGTGTTCACGCCGTCAGCGCCCATGTAGTCGGCAGTAATGCCCAGCTTGCGCATCTGCTTCACCATCGGGCCGGCTTGTGCATCCATGCCACCGTAGAACACCAGATCCGGCTTCTCACCCTTGATGGAGGTGAGGATGGCCATGAAGTCGGTGGCGCTATTGGTGGTGTATTCGTGCTTGATCACCTTGCCGCCAGCTGCTTCTACCGACTTGGCAAAGTCATCGGCCAGGCCTTGGCCATAGGTGGTGCGGTCGTCAATGATGGCGATGCGGGCGCGCTTGAGATCACCCACGGCAAATTTGGCCAGCGCCTGTCCCTGCTGCTGGTCGTTGGCAATGATGCGGAAGGTGTTCTTGAAGCCTTGCTCGGTGAATTTGGGGCTGGTCACCGAACCGGCAATCATCGGAATGCCTGCGTCCGAGTAAATCTTGGAAGCCGGAATGGCTGCGCCGGAAGTCAGGTGGCCGATTACGCCGGCAACCTTGTTGTCAACAAAGCGCTGCGCCACCTGGGTGGCGGTTTTCGGGTCGGCCTGGTCGTCTTCGGAAACCACTTCGAACTTGACCGGCTTGCCGTCCAGTTTCAGGTTTTCAGCGGTGGCTTCTTCGGCGGCCAGCTTGACGCCATTGTCGGCATCGCGGCCCCAGTGGGCAAACGGGCCGGTCAGCGGATTGGCAGAGCCGATCTTGACGACCACGGCATCGGCGGCACCGGCGGCAGCGGATGCATTTTGTTGCGGGGCGGCAGCTTCCTGCTTGCTGCAGGCAGTCAGTGCCAGTACGGCAGCGGTGATAAGGGTAATACGTGGGAGATACATGGAAATGCCCTGGTCTAATTAGAATTTGATGAGGGTCATTCGCCACGAAAGCTTTTGGCATTTCATGTCAGCATACCCCGGGGGTGGTGGGGTCTGTTGATGGCATTGAATGGATACAATCGACGCCACTGACCCGGACATTTTTGTTGTTCTGCAGCATTTCGTCAACCTCTGTGGCTGATCCAGATCAGATAGCGGTCACTGCGCGCTTGCATTTGTGCCGGCAAAAATGAAAAAAGCGCAGCCTAAGCTGCGCTTTTACCCACGGTGAAGCAGGAATTACTGGGCTGCGCTGGCAGCAGCAGGAGCGCCGCCGACAGTGGATACCACTTCCCACTTGCCACCCTTAACCTGATACACGGTAACGGCACCGTTCTTGATGTCGCCCTTGTCATCAAAGGTGATCTTGCCGGTTACGCCTGTGTAGTCGGTCTTGCCCACTTCCGGCAGGTACACCTTCGGATCTGTGGATTTGGCACGCTTCATGGCATCAACCAGTACGCGTACGGCATCGTATTCATACGGTGCGTAGATCTGCACTTCGGTGTTGAACTTGGCCTTGAACTTGTCGTTGAAGGCAGTAAAGCCCGGCATCTTGTCACGCGGTACGCCGCAGCTGGAGGACAGTTGGCCTTCAGCCGCTTCACCTGCCAGCTTGATGAATTCCGGAGTCTGCCAGCCGTCACCACCCATCAGTTTGGCCTTGATGCCCAAACGGTTCATCTGCTTGGCCAGCGGGCCTGCTTGTGCGTCCATGCCGCCGTAGAACACGACGTCCGGCTTGGTAGCCTTGATGGAGGTCAGGATGGCGTTGAAGTCAGTCGCGGTGTTGGTGGTGAATTCACGCTTCACCACGTCCAGGCCTTTGGCTTTGACGGCTTTCTCAAACTCGTCTGCCAGACCCTGACCGTAAGCGGTGCGGTCGTCGATGATGGCGACCTTTTTGGCTTTCAATCCATCAGCGGCAAACTGGCCCAGCGCAGTACCTTGCTGTACGTCGTTGGCAATTACGCGGAAGGTGGTCTTGAAGCCTTGCTTGGTGTAGTCCGGGTTGGTGGCGGACGGGGAAATTTGCGGCAGGCCGGCGTCGGAGTAGATCTTGGAGGCCGGGATGGTGGTACCGGAGTTCAGGTGACCAACCACGCCAACAACGCCAGCATCTACCAGGCGCTGAGCAACCTGGGTACCGATTTTCGGATCACCCTGGTCATCTTCGGAAACCAGTTCGAATTTGACTTTCTTGCCACCGATCTCAACGCCTTCGGCGTTCAGGTCTTCAATGGCCAGCTTGGCACCAAATTCATTGTCTTTGCCCAAGTGCGAAATCGGGCCGGACATGGGGGATACTTGGCCGATCTTGACGGTGACGTCACCGCCAGCAGCTGCAGCCGCAGGAGCGGAGGCAGCACCGGCAGCCGGTTGCTCTTGTTTGCCGCAGGCAGCCAGGGTCATGGCAGCAGCAGCGATGAGGCTCAGACGAGCATACTTATTCATATTTTATTTCCCCTGATCTTATCTATGTAGACTTGGCGATCTCTGCGGGCAGTCTGATTAAAATTCAGACTTTACCCATTACTGATTCAGTCCATTCTTTTGGAATGGCCACCAGCTGCGCTGATTATGGGGAGCAGTTTGCGCGGG
>NZ_JASLFG010000037.1:0-185027 GCF_030150775.1 Aquitalea sp. | reverse complement strand
CTGCCTTCGGTAAACAGGCGCTTCTGGATGATGCCGCCTACTTGTGGGCGGATTTCGGCCATGGTGAAGGCGGAAATACGGGCCGGCAGCTCACGGCTGATCACCGTATCTTGTGGTTGCAGAGTCAATACGCCAACACTGGCAGGGCCGGCAGCCGGCATGGCGGCATTTTGTGACTGGCCGCAACTGCTCAGCATGGCAGTCAGGAGCAAAGCGGCAACAGCCTTGAGTGCGGGTGAAGCTTGCTTGATGTGCATAAACATTCCAGAACTTGATTTTATGGGAACTGCGCTGAGCCAGTGCAAGGCTGCTCATCGGGCAGTGCGGCTATTTTAAATACATACGCGCTTGTATGCTTGACTTTTTATCGGTAAAGACTGGTAAAGCATAGTCAACTTCCCAGCTGTGTTACGGAATGTACTGAAACTATGTGTATCAATTAATCGAACAATAAATTTATCTATTAACAAGTATTAACAATAATGACATTTCCACCACACTAAGTAGGTTTACTTAGTATTTTTTCGTGCAAATTACGTCTTAGCACTAGTCAGGAAAAATCCAGACGATAAGATGAAATTGTCAGACGGCAGTGAGTCGGCCAGCACAGACTGGCTACCACGATCCGGCCGGGCAAGCGCACAAGCGTTGAGGAGCGCGCGCCATAGTTAAGAACAGCATCGGGGAAGGTGCTTATAGGCGGGAGCAAGCAGGGGAAGTGTCGGGCCAAGTGCGCCGGGCTTTGGGTGGGACCTGGCCTGGAATGCAGGAGGCCGGAAATACAATAAAAGCCAAGAAGCAGATGTTAACGGGGAGTACTCACAAGGCCGCTGCAGCGGCCTTGTTCTTTTATTGCAACGCCAGGCGGGCTACTTCAGGTAAACATCCTCGAAGGCAAATGAACCATTCGGATTCATGACAAAGCCCTGTACGTCCTTGCGCATCGGAATGTAAATCCGCGAATGTGCAATAGTGATCCACGGCCGTTCGCGTTTGAAGATTTCCTGGGCCTGCATGTAGTAGGCGGCCCGCTGCTTGCGATCGCTGGTCTGGCGGGCTTTTAGCAGCAACTGGTCAAAGCCGGGATTGCAGAAACGCTGCCCCTGCTTGCTGACAGCGCAAGACAGCGAGGTAGACAGAAAGTCATCCGGATCGCCCGAGTCACTGGTGACGCCACTCATGTAGACATCATGCTCGCCCTGCCCCGCCCGGCGCAGATATTCACCCCACTCATAGCTTTGTATGTTGGCCTTGACGCCGATTTTTGCCCAGTCCTGCTGAATCATCTGCGCCATCAGCTTGCCATTGGGATTGGTTGGCCGCTGCACAGGCAATGCCCACAAGATGATATCGAAGCCTTTGGGATAGCCCGCCTTTGCCAGCAACTGACGCGCCCTGGCCGGATTATATTCGTTGCGGTTGCGGCCATTCCAGCCCCACACCGTGGGCGGAAAGGGGTTGATGGCCTGGATGGCACCCTCTTTGGGAAACATCGCCTTGAACAGCGTGTCGCGGTCGATGGCAATATCCAGCGCAGTGCGGACATCACGATTAGCCAGTTGCGGCCGTTTCAGATTAAACGCCAGGTAGGAAATGTTCATGGCCCCGGTGCTGACCACCTTGAGCGCCGGATCGGCCTGCAGGCCGTCCAGATCAGCTTCGCGCACGGCGGCCGCCAGCTGGCATTCATTGCCTTTGAGCTTCTGGATGCGCACCTGTGGATCAGTCACGATGGCAAAAATCAGGCTGCGCGTTTGCTGCGAATGCCCCCAATACGATGGGTTGGCTACAAAGCGCACAACCGAGTCCTTGGCATAGCTCTTGAACTGATAAGGTCCGGTTCCAACAGGAAACTGGTTGATGTCGGATGACCGGTGTTGCTGCAAAAGTTGGTCTGCATACTCGGCCGACTGCATGCCGGCAAAGCCCATTGCCAGAAAGCTCAGAAAAGTGGCATTACGTTCTTTCAGGCGGATTCTGACCGTGTAGGGATCCAGCTTTTCAATTCCTTGCGCCGACAGGGACAGGCCAGAGTTGGCAGGCCCCAGCAGCTGGGTTTTGAATGCCCGATTGAATGGGGCGTCAGGGTCAATCCAGCGCCTGACAGTAAATATTACATCGTCGGCATTGAACTGCCGGCCGGGCTTGAAATAATCAGTGGTCTGGAAATTGACACCCTTGCGTAAGTGAAAGGTGTAACTCAGGCCGTCGGGAGATAGCTCCCACTTGCTGGCGAGGGACGGCACAATATCGCTGCCACCACGTTTGAAGGCGACCAGGCCCTGAAATATCTGGCGCGTGACGTTGTAGGTACTGGCGCTGTCCCATAACGCAGGGTCAAAGCCCTCCGGTGCCGTTTCGGCACAGAAAACCAAGGGGCGTGCGGCAAGGCACGGCAGCGACAGGCTGGTCAGCATGGCCGCAAGCAAAAGACGGGGCGGTTTCATTTTTTATTCTCCGGACGGCATTGCATGAAGAAGACCGGGTGGTGCAGCAAGGGTGGCAGAACATGATCATAGGGCAAGTTGCACTCTCCGGCTTGCCGTGGCCGTATTTGTCTGATAAAAAGCAATGATATCGCTGGCGTGGCCTGTTTCGATCCAGTAGAGCCAGCAGCCATCCTCTGTATTTACCCCTCTGATCTTTCTTTGCCGCTGACAACTGCAAGGCAAATCATTTCTACCCGGCAAGATTACATTCTTCGCAGGCAAAAAAAATCCCGGCGGGAACCGGGATCAAACGTTTAGCGGGGATAGATGCGAGGCGGGAAACCTCGCATTCGTATTTATATCTATCAAATAACCCCTAGTCAACATAATATTTTCTTACATATAGCCAGTGCTAGCAAAAAAAAGGCAGCCATTGGCTGCCTTTTGTCACTCCGCTGAAAGATCAGGAAGCTTGCTTGTTCATCTTGCGGCGTTCGTTCTCTTGCAGGTAGCGCTTGCGGATACGGATGGACTTGGGCGTGATTTCTACCAGTTCGTCATCGTCGATGAATTCCACGGCCGATTCCAGAGTCATCTTCATCGGCGTGGTCAGGCGCACCGCTTCGTCAGTGCCGGAGGCGCGTACGTTGGTCAGCTGCTTGCCCTTGACCGGGTTTACCACCAGGTCGTTATCGCGACTGTGAATGCCGATGATCATGCCTTCGTACAGCTTGTCGCCCGGGGAGACGAACATGCGGCCGCGATCTTCCAGCTTCCACAGTGCGTAGGCAACAGCTTCACCGTTTTCCTGCGAAACCAGCACGCCATTGTGGCGACCCGGCATGTCCGGCTTAACCGGGCCGTAGTCGTCAAACACGTGGCTCATCAGGCCGGTACCACGGGTCATGGTCATGAAGTCGGACTGGAAGCCGATCAGGCCACGCGCCGGAATATGGTATTCCAGGCGGGTACGACCCAGGCCGTCGGATTCCATATTGGTCAGTTCGCCGCGGCGACGACCGATTTCTTCCATGATGCCGCCCTGGTGATCATCTTCCAGGTCGATGGACAGGTTTTCGTACGGCTCGCACTTTTCGCCGTTCACTTCCTTGTACACCACGCGCGGCTTGGCTACGGCCATTTCGAAGCCTTCGCGACGCATGCTTTCCAGCAGGATGGTCAGGTGCAGTTCGCCACGACCGGATACGCGGAACACGTCGGAGTCTTCGGTTTCTTCAACGCGCAGGGCAACGTTGGTCAGCAGTTCCTTGGTCAGGCGATCACGGATCTGACGCGAGGTCACAAACTTGCCTTCGGTACCAGCCAGCGGCGAGGAGTTCACCATGAAGTCCATGGTCAGGGTCGGTTCGTCCACAGCTACCATCGGCAGGCCGACCGGTTGTTCCTTGTCACAGATGGTGACGCCGATACCGATATCGTCCAGACCGGAAATGATGATGATGTCGCCAGCTTCGGCTTCTTCAACCGGTACGCGTTCCAGGCCCTGGTAACCCAGCACCTGGTTGATACGGCCTGCAGCAACTTGTACTTCGTGGTTCATCACCACAACTTGCTGACCCGGCTTGATGCGGCCATTCAGTACACGGCCAACGCCCAGGCGGCCAGTGTAGGTGGAATAGTCCAGCGCGGAGATTTGCAGCTGCAGCGGAGCATCGGAATCGCCCGGCGGGGTCGGAACGTGCTTGAGCACGGTTTCGAACAGCGGACGCATATTATCGGATTCCTGATCCAGCTCCAGCTTGGCAAAGCCGTTCAGGCCAGAAGCGTAGATGATGGGGAAGTCCAGTTGCTCGTCGGTGGCACCCAGCTTGTCGAACAGGTCGAAAGTTTGGTCTACCACCCAGTCCGGACGTGCGCCCGGACGGTCAACCTTGTTGATCACCACGATAGGACGCAGGCCAAGGGCCAGGGCCTTCTTGGTCACGAAACGGGTTTGCGGCATCGGGCCTTCAACGGCATCCACCAGCAGCAGTACGCCGTCTACCATGCCCAGTACGCGCTCCACTTCACCGCCGAAGTCGGCGTGTCCCGGTGTGTCCACGATATTGATGTGCACGCCTTCGTATTCGATGGCGGTGTTCTTGGCCAGAATGGTAATGCCACGCTCTTTTTCAAGATCGTTGCTGTCCATTACGCGTTCATCTACCTGCTGGTTCTCGCGGAAGGTGCCGGACTGGCGCAGCAACTGGTCAACGAGGGTGGTTTTGCCATGGTCCACGTGGGCGATAATGGCAATATTACGAATCTGTCGTGTCATGTTTCGGAATTCGGTCGGTTGAAGCGGAAAAATCGTACGATTCTATCACGTTGCACAGCCTTAACCCAAAGCATTATCGCGACAAGGCATGATGATTTGGTTACACTGCGCGCCAAAATCCACGCAAACACTGATTATCAAGGAGTCGACCATGTATGACTGGGACGCCCTGTGGCATGAGCATGAAGGCTATCGCACCGGCTTTGCCGTGCATCACAATGACACAAATCTGCTGGCTGGCGAGCTATCGGCCAAGCTGATGAAGCCTGCGCAGCATCCCACTGACGTGGCAGTCTACGAGACCGCAGACAAATTCATCCTGGTAGGTCACGACGAGGGCTTGCAGCTGCTGGAAGTGTTCAAGCACGGCATGTTCGACATCACCCTGCGCCTGGTGACCGAGGACGAGGGCTTGCAAGAGCCGGCCCTGCCCTATGTGGAAATTCATGTCGATAATCTCGCCACCGAAGAACAGTCGGTATGGCGCGACGCAGTCAGTCGTGACGAGGAAGGCCGCATCTGGGTAGGTAATCGCACGCTGGACGAGCAGGTGATGCCCGCCATGCCGTTTGACGAGCTGTCCTTTACCGATAACGCCCATTTTCGCGATGAACTGCATCGCGTCTGGCAGGAAGACTTACCGCAACTGCGGCCGCTGATCGATGCTTGGTTTGATCACACTTCGCTGACTGGCGAAGTGGAGGCACATCATTATGGTGATGAAGCACGGGTTCAACAGATCTGCGACCGTTACGCCGAAATCGTACGCCGAGAGCAAGCCATTTTGTCACGTCAGTTTTCTGACGCCGAATTACAGCTGATCGCTCACGTCCTGCAAAACGTGCGCTTTGAAGAGGCAGCATCCTGCCGTGGCGTATGGCTGGCGGTGGAAACCTGCATGATTGACGAAGAGCTGGATCAACACTTCAAGCTGGATGGCGAGGCTTTGCTGCACAAGATGAAAGCATTGTCCTACGCTCAGGAAGTTGCCTTGATAGAAGCCTTGTCTCCACTGCAAAGCAAGCCTGTCGCCGAATAAGCAAGCCGGCAGATGACAGAAAAAGCCCGCCCGTCACCGGCGGGCTTTTTCATACCCCTATCTGGCGGGTAAAAATCCGCAGGGTAAAAAAAAAGGGACGATAGCCGCATCGTCCCGAATCCCATCCATACCAGTCAGAGGTGCAACACCTCCCACCCGCACACCTTATGGCAGGCAGATTACGCCGTCATGACAGGAAAGAAAGTCAGCACCACCTTGCCCAGATTGGCATTGGCTTCCATATGCGCATGGGCATCTGCCGCCTGCTGCCAGGGGAAGCAGCTATCCACCGTAGTTTTCAATGAGCCATCCAGAATGGCCGGCAGAATGGTATGGACCAATGCTTGTGCCAGTGGTGCTTTGACACTCAGCGGCTGGGAGCGCAAGGTGGAACCGATAATTGACAAGCGCTTCATCAGCACCAGCCCCAGGTTGAGCTCGGTCTTGCCGCCCCCCATGATGCCGATATTCACCAGACGCCCATCCTGCTTCAGACATGCCAGGTTCTCTGCCAGATAAGCAGCCCCGACCGGGTCAAGGATCATGTCCACCCCACCCCACTCCTTCACCAGGCGCGCAAAGGCGGGAGCTTCCTTGTAATTGAACACTTGCCCCGCCCCCATTTCGCGGCAGAATTGCAGCTTGGCCGGGCTGCCTGCACTGGCAAACGGGTGCGCACCCAGCAGCCTGGCCAGCTGGATGGCGCAGGCCCCCACCCCACTGGCTCCGGCATGAATCAGCACATTACCCCCGGCCTTGACTTGCCCTACCTGCACCAGGTTCAGCCAGGCCGTCATCCAGGCTTCCGGCAGGCTTGCCGCTTCCACCCAGGACAGGCCATCCGGCTTGGCAATGGCCAGCACTTCATCCAGCACCGCGAATTCGGCATAGGCACCGCCGGCAACCAGGCCAAACACCGCATCGCCGCACTGGAAACGGCTATCCGCATCAGCCTCCACAACCATGCCGGCAATTTCCAGCCCCAAAATGGAACTGGCTCCCGGCGGCGGTGGGTAATGCCCGTCGCGCTGAACGATATCCGCCCGATTGACGCCAGCCGCCATCACCTGCACCAGTAACTGACCCGCCTGTCGTTGCGGCATGGCCGCTTCGCCAACATAAAGCGTATTCGCACCACCCGGTGCATCCTGCAAGATTGCCTGCATGATATTGCCTGCCTTTCCTTGCGCCGCCTGCTTGGCGACGGAATTTGCACTGCATGAAACTGAGCCAGATCAAGCAATGCAGTCGAGTATTGTTTACAATGGCGCGCCATGACTGATAACTGCTTCCACTGCGGCCTGCCCGTTTCTGAAACCGTCGACTTTCCGGTGCGTTACCGTGACAAGACCGAGGCTACCTGCTGCGCAGGCTGCCAAGCGGTAGCCCAGACCATCATCGATTCCGGCCTGTCCGAGTACTATGCCCACCGCACCCAGGGTGCGCGACAGGCTGAGGCACTGCCGACCGATATTTTGCAGCAGATCAGACTGTATGACTCGGAAGAACTGCAAAAAAGCTTTGTACATCAGCGCGAGGAAAACAGTCGCGAAGCCGCGCTGATTCTGGAAGGCATTACTTGCGCGGCCTGTGTCTGGCTGAATGAGCAGCATATCCGCCAACTGCCCGGCGTATTGAGCGTGGACATCAACTATACCAGCCACCGCGCCCGGGTTTGCTGGGACAACACCCGTATCAAACTGTCGCAGATTCTGGAAGCCATTTCGGCCATTGGTTACCGCGCCCATCCATATGATGCCGAGCGGCAGGAGGCACTGGCACAAAAGCAGCGCAAGCAGGCCATCAGCCGACTATGGGCAGCCGGTCTGTCGATGATGCAGGTAATGATGTATGCAGTGCCGGTGTATCTGGCACCGGATGGGGATATCGACCCGGATTTCCTGTGGCTGCTGCATTGGGCCAGCCTGATTCTCACCCTGCCGGTGATGCTGTATTCCGCCGTTCCCTTTTATCAGAACACCTGGCGCGACCTGAAAACCGGTCGCGTGGGCATGGATACGCCGGTAACCATCGGCATTTTCACTGCTTTTTTTGCCAGCCTGTGGGCACTGATCAACAAGATTCCGCATGGTGTGTATTTTGACTCGGTGTCGATGTTTGTCTTCCTGCTGCTGGGCGGTCGCTACCTGGAAGGCATTGCCCGGCGCAAGGCTGGCGAAGCCACGGAAAGCCTGGTCAAGCTGATTCCCGCCTTTGCCCACCGTGCCGCCAATTGGCCAGACAGCCGTGCAACCGAGGAAGCCACCGTCACCATGCTCAATCCGGGCGATGTGATTCTGGTGAAGCCGGGCGAAACCATTCCCGGCGACGGCGTGGTGCTGGATGGCAGCAGCGCCGCCAATGAAGCACTGATCAGTGGCGAAAGCCGACCCATAGGCAAAATCACCGGCGACACGGTGATTGCCGGCAGCGTAAATACCAGCAGCCCACTCTACATACAGATCAGCCAGACCGGGCAGCAAACGCGCCTGGCCGGTATTGTGCGCCTGCTGGACAAGGCCCTGGCTGAAAAGCCGCGACTGGCGGTGGCCGCCGACCGCTTTGCCAGCTGGTTTGTCGCCCTGCTGCTGCTGGCCGCTGCCGGCAGCTATATTGCCTGGCACTTCATTGACCCGGCCCGGGCGCTGTGGATCATGGTGGCGGTACTGGTGGTGTCCTGCCCTTGCGCGCTGTCGCTGGCCACCCCGGCTGCGCTGACCGCTGCCACCGGCCATCTGGCCGGACTGGGCTTGCTCACCACCCGTGGCCACGCACTGGAAACCCTGGCACGGGTTGGTGATGTTGTATTCGACAAAACCGGCACATTGACGCACGGCGACATGCGTCTGCGCGAACAGATGCAGCTGGGGCAGCTGACTGAAGCACAGTCCCTGGCCATTGCTGCGGCGCTGGAGCAGGCATCCGAACATCCGCTTGCACAGGCCATTCGCCTGGCTGCGGCAGCGCTGCCCTGCCCGGCAAGCACCCGGCTGGACAGCATTGCCGGCAAAGGAGTGGAAGGCGAAGTCGATGGCGAGACATGGCGGCTAGGCTCGCCGGAGTTCATCAATCAATGGCTGACAGTACCAATGACGCTGCCTGCAAACTGGCATGCAGACTGCACATTGGTCGTACTGGCCAATCGCCAGGCAGCGCAAGCCGCCTTCGCCATTGGCGACACCGTGCGGGCCGATGCTGCGGACATGGTTCAGCAACTGCAGCAGCGCGGCATTAACGTGCATCTGCTTAGTGGCGACGGTGCCAGTGCGGTACAAAGCCTGGCCGACAGCCTGGGCATTGCCGATTGGCACGCCCGCGCCACTCCAGAAGACAAGCTGGCTTTTGTTGGCCAACTGCAACAAGAAGGCAAGCGGGTCTTGATGGTGGGTGACGGCATCAATGATGCGCCGGTGCTGGCGCGGGCCGATGTCTCGCTTGCCATGGGTGGCGGCACCGATGTGGCGCGCGCCAGTGGTGACATGGTGCTGATGGGTGATCAGCTTGCGCTGATTCCGCAGACGCTTGCGCTTTCAAAAAAGGCACTGGGCATAATCAGGCAGAATTTGTGGTGGGCCGCCGGGTATAATCTGCTGGCCCTGCCCCTGGCCATCAGCGGTCACCTGACCCCCTGGCTGGCCAGTCTTGGCATGGCTGCCAGTTCGCTCATCGTGGTGAGCAATGCCCTGCGACTCGTCAAACGGAAATCCTGATGGAAAGTCTTTACCTGCTCATTCCGCTCAGCATCGTGCTGGCCTTTGTCATCGCCGTGGTGTTCTGGTGGGCCACCCGCTCCGGCCAGTTCGACGATATGGAAGGCCCGGCGCACCGCATTCTGATGGACGACGACCGTCCGGCAGAAGACAAAGCTGCAAAAGCCAGCGACGAGCACTGAGCCTGCCGCCACACGGTGACGGGTCCTGGCTGACAGGCTTGGGCGAATAGGCTAGCATGCCCTTCCCCCACCCAGTGCTGACTTACCGTGAAAACAGACTTCAGTTTCTTTGGCTCGCGCCGCTTTTTGCCCTTGTTCGGCACGCAGTTTCTTGGTGCCTTTAATGACAATCTGCTGAAAACCGCCATTGTGGTGCTGATCAGCTATCACGGCCTTACCCTGAACGGCATGTCGCCGGAGTTGCTGGTCAATATGGCGGCCGGCGTGTTCATCCTGCCCTTTTTCCTGTTTTCCGCCACTGCCGGCAAGCTGTCCGAACGCTTCGACAAGGCCGTCATCGCCCGCGGGGTAAAGCTGGCCGAAATTGCCATCATGCTGCTGGCTGGCGTTGGCTTTGCCCTGCACGCTGCCGGCTTGTTGATGGCAGCCCTGTTCCTGATGGGGTGCCACTCTGCCTTCTTCGGCCCGCTCAAGTATGCGGTGCTACCGCAATACCTGAAGGAGCATGAGCTGGTGGGCGGTAACGGGATGATTGAAATGGGAACCTTTCTGGCCATCCTGATTGGCCAGATCATCGGCAGCCTGATGACCCAGGGCGGCCCCTGGCTGATTGTTATGCTATTACTGGCTACGGCGGTTGCCGGCTGGCGGTTCAGCCGCGGCATGCCGCCGGCACCACCCGGTGCGCCACACCTCAAGCTGTCCTTCAATTTTGTTGGTGATTCGATAAGACTGGTTGGCGAAGCCTGGCGCATTCGCGATGTACGCAGTGCCATTCTGGGGATTTCCTGGTTCTGGCTGATGGGTGCGGTGTATACCACCCAGTTGCCCACCTTTACCCGCTTGCATCTGGGCGGGGATGCCCAAGTCTATACCGTGATGCTGGCGTTGTTCTCCATTGGCATCGGCCTGGGGTCTGTCATCTGCGCCAAGCTGTCCCACGGTCGACTGCAACTGGGTCTGGTATTGCTGGGCAGTGTCGGCATGACGCTG
The DNA here is from genome assembly GCF_030150775.1 of Aquitalea sp. Taxonomy (NCBI): domain Bacteria; kingdom Pseudomonadati; phylum Pseudomonadota; class Betaproteobacteria; order Neisseriales; family Chromobacteriaceae; genus Aquitalea; species Aquitalea sp. The sequence continues at coordinate 174,396 of NZ_JASLFG010000037.1, read as the reverse complement.
TCTGGTGGTGATCTGGCCCTAGGTGCAATGCAGCACTACCAGGGACCGCTGTTGTCGCTGAGTGAGTTTCTTGCACGGGCAGCCAGCTGGCGTCACATGCTGGACGTGGCCCTGCTGGGCTTTTTTGGTGGCTTCTTTACCGTGCCGCTGTATACCTGGCTGCAGGTTTCCAGCCCGGATGACTTCCGCTCGCAAGCCATTGCCGCCAACAACATCATCAATGGTTTTTACATGGTGGCGGCGGCTCTGGCCAGCGTGGTGGCGCTCCAGCAGTTTGGCAGCATTGCCTATCTATTACTGGGAACCGCCCTGCTGAACATTCTGGCCACCCTGCACCTGCTGTGGCAGGCCCCCATCATCTGGCAGCAGCGCAGCAGCTGGCTAAAGGCCACGCTGGACAAGCAGGCGTAAAAAAAGGCTGGCGCCACCAAAGTGGCACCAGCCCCAAGAGCATCCGGCGGTGTCAAGGCCCGAAACCGCCGAAAGCGGGAGGGTCGCCAGCAAGGCGCTGCAAGTGCTGTGCCATGCCAACGGTGGAAGCAAACCGTTACCGCATCTGCCTCCGAGGTACTGAGTGTCAGTCAGTGCCGCCATTGTCGCGCCGGCCTCCTTATGCGTCCAATTGATTGATATTTCATCTTTGATATAAATTGACTATCGCAATGCAGCCACCCCAAATTGCCATTCGCGGCATTCACCATATTGCTATCATCACCGCCGATTACCCGCGTGCGCGCGATTTCTATCACCGTATTCTGGGCTTGCCGATTGTCAGTGAAACATGGCGTGCCGAGCGTGCATCGTGGAAGCTTAACCTGGCGCTGCCGGATGGCTGCCAACTGGAGCTGTTCAGCTTTCCGACCCCGCCATCTCGGCCAAGTCGGCCGGAGGCATGCGGTTTGCGCCATCTGGCACTGGCTAGTGATAGTCTTGAGTCTTTGCGCGCGGCGCTGCTGAGCGAGGATGTAGCCTGCGAGGAAGTCAGGATGGATGACTTGACCGGCCAGCGCTTTTTCTTCTGCCAGGATCCGGATCAGTTACCAATCGAGTTTTACGAATCAGCGTCCTGAATTGGCCGGATACTGTTGCAAGAAGGCAAGAAACGCCTGACGGGGCATGGGGCGGGCCAGCAGGTAACCTTGCACGTAATCGCAACCGGCCTCGCGCAGCAAACCTAGCTGCGCTTCCGTCTCCACACCTTCGGCAATCACCCGCATGCCCAGCTTGTGGGCCATGGCGATGATGGCCTCGGCAATGGCGCGGTCGGTATTGTCGCTGGCCAGACCCTGAACAAAGCTGCGGTCTATTTTCAGGTAGTCGATATTGAATTTCTTCAGATAGGACATGGCGGAGTAGCCGGTGCCAAAGTCATCGATGCTGACTTCCACCCCCGCCTGATGAAAGCCCAGCAGGGTGTTGACTACCAGCGGACGCTCGTCCAGCAGCATGCCTTCGGTGATTTCCACGGCAAGACAGGACGCAGGCAGCTTGCGCTCCTGTAGTTCCTGCGGCCAGTGGCGACAATCACCGCTGATGAACTGCCGGGGAGAGATATTGACGCTGGCCTGCCCTTCTGGCCATTGCTCCAGCATGTCCAGCGTCTGCTGGAACACCAGGTTGCCGATATCACCGATGATGCCGATTTCTTCAGCCACGGCAATGAAATCACCCGGCATGATGATGCCGAGTTCCGGGTGTTGCCAGCGCAGCAGGGCTTCCGCCTTGATGATGCGCCCACTTGCAACCTCGACAATGGGCTGGAACCACGCCTCGAACTGATTGCCGGCCAGCCCCTGCCGCAAACGGTTGGCCACACCCTGCCGGCGCTGGGCCTCTTCCTGCAGCGAGGGGGTAAAGTAGCTGAAACAGTTGCGCCCGCCCGCCTTGGCCGCATACATGGCCTGATCGGCAAAGCTGACCAAGGTTTCCTGCTGCGTGCTGTCGTCCGGGTACAGCGCAATGCCGATGCTGGCCGACACATACACCTGATTGCTGCCCAGCAAAAAAGGCAGGCCAAGCAGGCGGATGATCTTGCCGGCGACCATGCCGGCCGACTGCACGTCGCTGATGTCGGGCAAAATGACCACAAATTCGTCGCCACCCTGACGGGAAACGGTATCGCTGCTGCGTACCACCGCATTGATGCGCTCGGCCGCCTGGATCAGCAACTGGTCACCCACATGGTGGCCCAGCGTGTCATTCACCTCCTTGAAACGGTCCAGGTCGATGAACAGCAGCGCCAGCACCCCGCCCTTGCGCCGGCAGCGCTCCAGCTCCTCGGCCAGACGGTCGCGCAGCAGGCGCAAATTGGGCAGTCCGGTCAGTGCGTCGTAATTGGCCTCCCGCCAGATGGCCTGCTCCATCCGCTTGCGTTCGCTGATATCCAGAATCAGGCCTACCAGCCCGCCCAGGCTGCCATCAGCCTTGTCAAAAGTGGCCTTGTAGAACATGACATCGCGTCGCACACCATCGGCATACTCCACCTGTGCCTCGTATACCTGGGTGCCGCCTACATCAAACAGTTTCTGGTCGGCGGCGTGGTAGCGCTCCGCCAGGTCCGGTGGCGACATGTCGAACACTGACAACCCCACCAACTGCTCACGCTGCTTGCCGATAAACTGCTCGAAAGCGATATTGCAGCCGATGTAGCGGCCGGCCTCGTCCTTGTAGAACACCGGATTGGGAATGGTATCAATCAGCCGGGTAATGAACTGGAGCTGATCCTTGACGGCTCGTTCGGCTGCGTTGCGCTCAGAAACATCCAGCAGCATGCCGATAATGGCAGCTCTGCCGCCAAAGCTGGTGCTGACGCCAAACACCTCAGCATCCAGCTGCGTGCCATCCTTGCGGATGCCACGGAATGCATAATGGCTGCTTTGACTGACGCCAGATAACCTGCGGTCAATTTCCTCGCGGACCACAAAGCGATCGTCCGGTGTCGTCAGTTGCTGTGGCCCCATGCCACTGCACAACTCCAGCTGGGTATAGCCAAAGAGATTTGCCAGCCTTGAGTTGACGAAGACGAACTTATCGTCCTGAATCACGTACACGCCGATCAGGGCATTGCTGCACAGCCCACGTAGCAGTGGCGCAGCTTCGTGCAGTAATCCATCGAGGATGTTGTCGCTATCATTCATGGTGTCGGCTGGGGTTCCGGCGCTGCAGTCAGATACTGCGCTTTATCATTTATAGTGCGCAGGATACATCAGCCGACAATATTGTGCTGCGCGCAGCAAGTGGCCACCGCTGCTGCCGCATGGCCCAATGGCCGCAAGCAAGCGTGATCATTACCATCAACGCAGGCAGCAAGGCCCGGACATGCCGGGCCTTGCATAGTACGGAAAGTGCTGGCTTGCCGCGCTGCTGTTTTTACACCTTGAAGCGACTGATACTGGCGCGCAGCGCATCGGCCAAGCCGGCCAGGGCTGTGGCGGACTTGGCTGCTGCCCTGGCTTTGCCATGATTGCCATCGGCCTGCTGGGCGATTTTCTCTACATTCAGTGCGATGTCTCGGCTGGCGGAATCCTGTTCGCTCAAGGCATCGGAAATTCCACTGACCGCATGACCAACCTGGCCGGCACCATCACGGATAAGCTGCAAGCTGCTGGCGGCATCACTTGCGCTGCTTACTCCGCTATCCACCTGCTGCACACCGTTTTCCATGTGTTCGACGGCCAGGCGGGCACCTTGCTGAATCTTGCTGACGGTATCGGTAATCTGCAGCGTGGACTGGGTGGTTCGCTCCGCTAGCTTGCGCACTTCATCAGCAACCACGGCGAAACCGCGGCCGGCTTCGCCAGCACGAGCAGCCTCGATAGCTGCATTCAAGGCCAAGAGGTTGGTTTGGTCGGCAATGTCACGAATCACGGTAACCACTTCGGCAATCCGCTCCGACAGCCCGTCCAGCTGGCGCACGGTTTGCCCTGCTTGCCTGACGGCAACAGCAATCTGCCCCATGGTATCCGTGGCCTGTCCGACAACCTGCGCACCGCTTTCCGAACGGGTGCTGGCATCCGCCGCCATCTGCCTGGCCAGTTCGGCATGGCGGGCAACCTGATTGATGCTACTGCTCATTTCCTCTACGCAGGCAGCCATGGCACTGGCTGCAGCATTCTGATCGCCTGATGCTGCGGAAACATCTTCCGATATACTCACCAGCGATTTCGCTTGGGAAGACAGGGAAACCAGACTGCGCTCCACATCGCCTATCATGCTGCGCAGCTGGTTACTCATTTCATCTGCTGCTTGCAACAGCTTCCCTACTTCATCCTGGCTTCTGGCCGCAAAATGTACCGTCAAGTCACCACTGGCCACGCGACGGATTGCCTCAACGGCCTGTGCCAACGGGCGGGCAACCCAGGTGCGACTGGCCCAGAAAGTGGTGCCAAACAACAGCGCAATAATGATCAGCGTGCCAACGGCCAGGCGAATGCGCATGGCCATCAACTGGGCAGCAAACTCATCCTCATAACTGCTGGCAGCCACAATCCAGCCCCAGCGTTCAAAAGTATCAAACACCGCAATTTTGGGGCGCACAGCTTCACTGCTGTCCGGCTTGGCCCAGTGGTAATGCAGCAGGCCGTGCTTTTGCTCGAGCATCACCCGGTTGATGGCAATGCCGTCCCTGTCCTTGAAATCCAGCAGATTCTTGCCCTGCGAGTGCGGGTGAATCATCATGCGGCCCGGCTCGCTACGGGCATCGAAGGCATAGACATAACCGGACTCGCCAAAGCGCACAGCCATGATTTTCTGACGCAGGGCCGCCAGGCTGGCGGTGAATTCCTCACCCACAAACAGGGCGGCCACTACCTGACCGGACTCATTGCTCAGCGGGGTGTACAGCGTCATGAAATCTCGTCCGAACAACTGGGCCGGGCCGGTATAGGCACGGCCAGCATTCAGGCTGGCATAGGCTGGCGAGTCATGGCTCAGCGGTGAACCCACCGCGCGGCTGCCATCTTCCTTTTTGACTGAGGTGGCAATGCGTACCCATTCACTACCATCCTTGATGAAGACGGTCGCCAGTGAACCGGTGCTGCGGGTAAATCGATCCACTTCCACCTGACTGTTGTTGATTGTCCGATCGCCAATGCGTAGCAGGGGCAAGGATTTGCCAGCAGTTTCGCCACGTTCCGGCAAAACGGACACGGCACCGGGCAAGCCGGCACGCAGGGCGGCTTCTGCCAGCACGGCAGAGCGCTCCAACTGAGCAGCATAGGCGTCCATCATGTCGATGACCTGCCGGTTGGCCTGCTGCATTTCCTGCTGCATCTGAATCTGCATGCGCTCGCCCTGCCAATGCGTAAGCCAGGTGGCGGCAATGCCGAGAACGACAGTCAACAAAATGGAAAGAGCCAGATTTAACTTGGTTGCAATGCTAAGTGAACCGCGCAGTGTGGTAGATGGTTTTGACATATTGGATGGCCGGTGGGTATGAGTGGGCAGTCAGGGTCTGCCGCCTAGTACATTGGTCTATTTTTCCGGCGCATCATAATATGGTTTCGCCTCATTTCAGTGGCAAAACCGGACAGCTATTGATCAAAATCAATATAAAATCACGTCACAAAAACACGAAAAATACCGACCATTTTCTGTGAACGATATTGCTGCGCAACAAGATTGCCAGTCAGCCGTGCATGACGCACCCACTTTGGGGTAAAGCATCCGTTGAAACAGTGAAATATTGCCGTTACAGACAATGATGGTATTAAGCTGGAGGGTCTTGCAATAAACCAAGCCGCCCGTAGGCGGCTGTGGTGTTCGCATGTGGATAGGCGCTACCCCGCGTAGTGCCGGCAATCGCTGGACTGGCGGCGTCGCCATCCCCGTGAAGGGACAGCGGCAAGGTCAGCTATCATTCAGCGTGATGGGTAGGCGTCAACATGCTTTCTACTAAGGACTGCAGTTTGATGTAAATCAGCACGGCCAGCACCAACGGCCAGAACATCATCACGATGGCAGCGTTAATCGTATCGCCCACCACATGGAAGTAGTCCTCATAGGCAACATAGCTCACCACGGCCAGTGCCAGCAGCAAACCGATGCCGAGATAGGCGGGGGTAGCCATCATGGCGTAGACAGGTTCCATGTCATATCTCCTTCGGTGGGTAGGCACGATCGGCGTTGAACGCCTTGCCTTTCCGATGATCAATAATGTCCTTCAATACAGGAATAGGCGCTGACAATCTCTAGCCAGCACAGACCAGGCCGAAACCTGGGCAGTACTGTTTGTTATTCTTTGCACAGCATTATCTATAGTTTATCCACACGGTGCCGTCAGGGCCGGTGCCTCATCGTCTGTGCACAGGCTTTGACAAGCATTCGGGCTTGTATGTGCCGCATGGCAACCGGTTTTTTCACCTGTTCGCTTAGCCGCCGAGCTACCGCTCAGAAGCGGTTGGCTTTACGGGCGTCAAATAGCCAGACCTGCAATGATTTATAGCAAATTCAATAACTTGCAGTGGTTTTTATTTTGCTGGCTGAATCGCCCCTGCAAGCAACGCTTAGTCATGTAAACGGTAACGGAACAAAGTACGGCCTACACCACTGCCCGGCACCTCCTCCAACTGATCAAGCCGGTCCAGCTTCTGCCTACCTTGCCAGGCCTGGTAAAGCCCGCTCAACATCGGAACCGGCCTGCGCCAGATACGTGAAAACCAGCATTCGGCACTAGGTTACTGATCAGAAAAATGACATTGCCAAGACCTTGAAAATGCGTGGAAAGCCACTTGCCATCAGGCAAATCGCGAAACTGACCGGCTGGCACAAGAGCACCATCTACCGTAAGATTGAGGACAAAACTTTCCCGGCCCCGGTTAAGTACGAATTCTCATTTCGATGGCCAGAAGAGATCTCCCTCAAACGGCAGAGCAGGCCCATCGCGCAGCAATGTGAGTGATGATGTGAGTAACGGGCTGCAATATCGACAATACAAGTCAATGGATACAAGGCGTTAGGCTAAATATGTTGCTCATGATTGATAACTATGACTCTTTTACCTACAACCTGGTGCAATACTTCGGCGAGCTGAAGCAGGAGGTGAAGGTGTTTCGCAATGACGAAATCACGCTGGAGCAGATAGAGGCTTTGCAGCCGCAATATCTGGTAATTTCCCCCGGACCATGCACGCCTAATGAGGCAGGCATTTCGGTCGCCGCCATCAAGCACTTTGCCGGCAAGCTGCCCATCATGGGGGTTTGTCTTGGTCATCAGGGCATTGGCCAGGCGTTTGGCGGCAAGATCATCCACGCCAAGCAGCTGATGCATGGCAAGGTGTCACCGGTACATCATCACAATGTCGGCATGTTCCGTGACCTGCCCAATCCGGTTAGCTGCACCCGTTATCACTCGCTGGTGATCGAGCGTGAAACACTGCCGGACTGTCTGGACATCACCGCCTGGACTGATGATGGCGAAATCATGGGCGTGCGCCACAAGACACTGCCCATCGAAGGCGTGCAGTTCCACCCGGAATCCATCCTGACCCAGCATGGCCACCAGATGCTGGATAACTTCCTCAAGGAATTTGCCTGAGCTTGCCCGAGCCCCTGCCCTTGCGGCAGGTTTTTGCTTGCAATGCCCATCAACAAACGGCAACGTACCCGTGCTTCAAGGACCCCATCATGCTTACCCCACAAGCCGCACTGAACCGGCTGATTGACGGCAACGAACTGTTTTTTGACGAAATGCTGGATCTGATGCGCCAGATCATGCGTGGAGAACTGACGCCAGCCCAGACTGCCGCCATCCTGATCGGCCTGCGCACCAAGGTGGAGAGCGTTTCCGAAATTGCTGCTGCCGCCACGGTGATGCGCGAATTTGCCACGCCGGTGCCGGTGAGTCAGCGCGAACACCTGATTGACACCTGCGGCACGGGCGGGGACAAAAGCCATACTTTCAATATTTCCACCACGGCGGCTTTCGTGGTGGCGGCTGCCGGGGCCCGCGTAGCCAAGCACGGCGGTCGCTCGGTGTCATCCAGCTCCGGCAGCGCCGATGTACTGGAACTGCTGGGCGTGAATCTGAACCTGACGCCAGAGCAAGTTGGCCGCTGCATCGACGAAATCGGGGTCGGCTTCATGTTCGCTCCCAATCACCATAGCGCGATGAAGCATGTGGCACCCATCCGCAAGGAACTGGGCGCACGCACCATTTTCAACATCCTGGGGCCGTTGACCAACCCGGCCAATGCCGATCACCAGATCATGGGCGTCTTCCATCCCGACCTGGTGGGCATCCAGTCGCGCGTACTCAAGCAACTGGGCAGCAAGCACGTGATGATCGTGCACGGCCTGGACGGGCTGGATGAAATCACCCTCAGCGACCGCACCATGGTGGCCGAACTGAAGCACGGCCAGATCGAAGAATACCTGTTGGACCCGCGCGAGCTGGGCTTCAGCTTCTTCGAACTCAAGGACATCCAGGCCACCAGCGCGGCTGCCTCGCGCGACATCCTGCTGTCGGTGCTGGATAACCAGCCCGGCCCGGCCCACGACATTGTCGTACTCAATGCCGGTGCAGCCATTTATACTGCCGACCTTTGCGCCACCCTGCCGGAAGGGATTGCGCTTGCCCGTAAGGTGCTGGCCGAAGGCAAGGCACGCCAGAAGCTGGAACAGCTGATCAGCCTGAGCCAGTCACTGGCAAGCTGATAAAACCCCATTTTGCGCCCGTCTCAATTGATGGGCTGATTTCTACTGATTTCCGCTTACGAGATTTTGACCACCATCATGAGCACACCGTCCAAAGACATTTTCAAGGCCTACGATATCCGTGGCATCGTCGGCAAGACCTTGACCGTTGAAGTAGCCCGGCAGATCGGCCACGCCATCGGCTCCGAAGCACAGGCCCGCAAGGTAAAAGCCATCGTGATTGGCCGTGATGGCCGCCTGTCCGGCCCGGATCTGAGTGAAGCGCTGGGTGCCGGCATCCGTGCCGCCGGCGTAGATGTGATTGATGTAGGCCGCGTGGCCACACCCATGCTGTATTTTGCCGCTTACGAACTGGGCACCCTGTCCGGCGTCATGGTGACCGGCAGCCACAACCCGCCGGACTACAACGGCTTCAAGATGATGCTGGCTGGTGACACGCTGGCCGGTGACGACATCCAGCGCCTGTACCAGCGCATCAAGGACAAGGATCTGAGCCAGGGTGAAGGCGGCTATCGCACTCATGACATTGTTGATGCCTATCTGGACCGTATCACCAGCGATATCAAGCTGGAACGCAATATGAATATCGTGGTGGATTGCGGTAACGGTGTGGCCGGTGCCTTTGCTCCGGTGCTGTTCCGCCGCCTGGGCTGCCGCGTACGCGAACTGTTCTGCGAAGTGGATGGCACCTTCCCCAACCACCATCCGGACCCGGCCAAACCGGAAAACCTGCAGGACGTGATTGAAGCCCTGGCCAAGACCGACTCCGAACTGGGCCTGGCGTTTGATGGCGACGGCGACCGCCTGGGTGTGGTCACCAAGGATGGCAACATCATCTGGCCGGACCGTCAGCTGATGCTGTTTGCCGCCGATGTGCTGGAGCGCAACCCCAAAGCCAAGATCATCTACGACGTCAAATCCACCCGTCTGCTCAAGCCGTGGATTCTGGAAAACGGCGGCGAGCCGGTGATGGCCCGTACCGGCCACAGCTTCATCAAGGCCAAGATCAAGGAAACCGGCGCCCTGCTGGCTGGCGAAATGAGCGGCCACGTATTCTTCAAGGAACGCTGGTACGGTTTTGATGACGGCATGTACGCCGGTGTGCGCCTGCTGGAAGTGCTGTCACGCGTGGAAGACCCCAGCGCCGTGCTCAATGCACTGCCGAACGCCATTTCCACCCCGGAACTCAACCTCAAGATGAAAGCCGAAGGCGAGAACCATGCGCTGATTGCCAAGCTGCAGGCATCGGCCAAGTTCGAAGGTGCTGACGAGGTGAATACACTGGATGGCCTGCGTGTCGAGTACGCAGACGGTTTTGGCCTGGCGCGTGCTTCCAACACCACGCCGGTGATCGTGCTGCGTTTTGAAGCAGACAATGCCGAGGCACTGGAACGCATCAAGGCCGACTTCCGCCGCGTACTTTCTGCCGCCACGGACGCCGCACTACCGTTCTGAGCGGAACTGATTGCATGACGGTGGCGCAATACTGTCTGCCACCGCAATCAAGCCCACGCAGATATTCACCGATATAGTGCAGCACTGGTCGCTTGGCTATAATGGCGACCGAACCAGACCACAAGGGACATGCAAAGCCATGTCCCTTGTCATTACCGACAGGGCGAAACCCTACCCTGTCCAGAAAGGACAAGCATGTACGCACAGGCTGCCAGCAGCTTTAGCACCGTACGCGATCTGCTGCGTTTTGCGGTGTCGCGTTTCAACCAGGCCGGCCTCACCTATGGCCACGGCACCGACAATGCCCACGATGAAGCCGCCTACCTCATCCTCACCACGCTGAAGCTGCCGATCGACCGGCTGGAACCCTATCTGGATGCCCGCCTGCTGCCGACCGAAGTCAAGGATGTGGTAGACCTGATCGAACGCCGTGCCGAAGAAAAAGTACCGGTGGCCTATCTCACCCATGAAGCCTGGCAAGGTGAATTCAGCTTCTATGTGGACGAACGTGTGCTGGTGCCGCGCTCTTTCATCTACGAACTGCTGGGTGAACCGCTGCAACCGTGGATTGAACATCCCGAACTGGTACATCGCGCGCTGGACTTGTGCACCGGCTCCGGTTGCCTGGCCATTCAGCTGGCACACCATTACCCGGATGCCGAAATCGACGCTGTGGACATTTCGCTGGATGCGCTGGAAGTAGCGGCCATCAACGTGCAGAACTACGGCCTGGAAGACCAGATCCAGCTGATTCACAGCGACCTGTGCGAAGGCCTGGAAGAACCCTACGACCTGATCATCGCCAACCCGCCGTATGTGGATGCCGAATCAGTGGACGCGCTACCGCAGGAATACCTGCACGAGCCGGAAATTGCACTGGGTTCGGGCGAAGACGGCCTGGATGCCACCCGCGAAATCCTGCGCCGCGCACCGGACCTGCTGACCGAGCATGGTGTATTGCTGGTGGAAATCGGCCATAACCGTGACATGCTGGAAGAATGCTTCCCCAACCTGCCCTTCATGTGGATGGAAACCGCCAGCGGCGATGGCTTTGTCTTCCTGCTGACCCGCGACGACCTGATCAAGGGACTGGAGCTGGACGCTGCCGCTGAATAAGCCAGATCACAGCCAATGAAAAAGCCGGACAGCGTCCGGCTTTTTTGCATTCTGCAACAGCGGCCTAGTGTGTAAAGCCGTAATTCCAGACCAGCAAGCTACTGGTAAACAACATGATCAGGCCAATGGCACAGTCCAGAATGCGCCAGCTACGCTCCTGCTGAAACAGCGGCGCCAGTTTGCTGGCAAAAAAACCGATACCGACAAACCAGCTGACCGAGGCAGTGATGCTCCCCAGAATAAAAGACGGTGCAGACTGACTGCCATACACCGACGCGACGCTGCCAATCAGGATGACCGTATCCAGCCATACATAGGGGTTCAGCAGGGTTACCAGCAAAATGGTACGAATCGCCTTTTTCCTGTCCCGCTCCACCGAGCCATCCAGTTTCAGCGCACCCGGGTGCAGCGCAGCCCGGAAAGATTTGAAACCCAGCCACAGCAAGAAACCGGCACCCAGCCAGGCAACGGTCTGCACAAAACCGGGAATGGCACCAATGATCTTGCCCATGCCCAATACGCCGCAGCTGATCAGGATGACATCCGCCACAATACAGATCAGCACGATGGGCAGAATGTGGCTGCGCCCTATTCCCTGCCTGATGATGAAAGCATTCTGCGGACCAATTCCCACGATCTGACTACCGGAAAGGCCCAGCGCGGCCAGATAAACACTCAGATTGAACATGGATTTCCCGTTGCACTGTGGTCTGCCCGCCTGCCGGCCAGACCTGCTTGATTGACAATGCCCACAGACTAATGCGACGGCGATAAAAAGTTAAACTAATAATTTTTATATGTAATAAATATTTCTAATTTTCAATCACAGACTCAACCGTGTGGTACTCCAGCAGCGCAGGCAATTCACGCTTCACGAAGTCGATCAACACCCGCACCGCTGGCGACAGGCCACGCCGGCTGGGGTAGAGCATCACCAGTCGTCCATCGCGGCTATGCCAGTCTGGCAGCAATAGTTGCAACCGCCCGCTGGCCAGCTCCTGGGTGCAGGCATACAAGGGCAGGTCGGCAATGCCGATGCCGGCAAGTGCTGCCTGTTTCAGGGTGGGAATATGGTCGCTACGCAGCAAGGCATTCATCTGCACATCGCAACTGAGACCAGCATGACTGCGTAAACGCAAGACATCACTGCCCTCTCCTTGCGGCGCAAACAGCAAGGCATTGCACCCCGCCAACTGTTGCGGCTGCAGAACACCACCCAATGCCAGACCAGGCGCAGCCAGCAAGCCCCAGCGTGCGGTGCACAAGGGAACCTGGATCAGGCTGGAGGGTAGCAAGGCATGATTGATACCGCGCACCACCACATCCACCCCCTCTTCCAGCAAGTCCACCTGGCGATTGCAAGCCTGTACGGCCAGGCGCACTTTGGGGTAATGCAGCATGAACTGCGGCAACAGGCGTGACAGCACCGCATCGGCAATTGCTACCGGCACACTCAGCCGTACCGTGCCGCTTGGTTCGTGCTGGCGCTGCCTCACGGCCTCTTCACCGGCGCGGGCCTCGGCCAGCATGGCCAGGCAGTGCACGTAAAGGGCCTCACCCGCGTCGGTCATACTCAGCGCACGCGGCCCTCGCTGTAACAAGCGCGTATCCAGTCGTTCTTCCAGCAAACTGACACGGCGGGACAGCCTTGATTTGGGCAGGCCCAGCGCTCGCGCTGCCGCACTGAACCCCTGGCGCTGCACCACTTGGGAAAACAGATACAGATCATTCAGATCCAGTGCCAGCGTGCTCATATCGCTCCCACTTGTTGAATCAACATCTTATCGTTCTGCCAATAGAACGATAAATGAGATTTTTCCTATATTTTCATGGACTTGGCTTTGCTCATAATACTTCCACGCAATCAAGCCTTTAGTACAGTTAATGCCAAATCCACGCTGCTTGCAGCAATAAACGATGCGATTGCGCAACCACCACTCAAAGGAATAAGCCATGAAAATCCGCCAACTGTTTTCTGCCACGCTGCTCGGTCTTGCCACCCTGGCCACCCTCGGCAGTGCTACGCCTGCTGCTGCCGCAAGCACAAGCGCGGCAAGCATGCAGCAAAACGCCAATCTCAGCATGCTGTCGCGTGACAATGCCGTGCTGCTGCTGGTGGATCATCAGGTGGGCCTGATCAGTGGCGTACGCGACACTACGGTTGGCGATCTGAAACACAATGTGGTTGCCCTGGCCAAAGCCGCCCGCACCTTGGGTGTGCCGGTTATCGTGACGGCCACCATGCCGGACGGTATGTGGGGCCCGACCATGCCGGAACTGACCGCAGCCCTGCCCGGCGTGCAAGTGATCAGCCGCACCGTGATCAATGCCTGGGAAGACCCGAAAGTACGCGCCGCCATTGAAAAAACCGGCCGCAAGCAAATCATCGTGGCTGGCGTATCGCTGGAAATCTGTGCCAGCTTCCCGGCCCTGTCGGCCAAGGCTGCCGGCTATGACACCCGTGTCGTGCTGGATGCCTCCGGCACTTTCAATGAAGCCAAGCGCACTGCCGGCCTGCAACGCCTGCTGGGTGCCGGCATCCCGGTGACTGACTATGCCACCGCTGCCGTGGAGATGCTGCGTAGCAATGTCGACCCCAAGGCCGGACAGGTATATGGCGATCTGGACATGCCGTTTGCCACCCTGGTATGGCAGATGCAAAGCGGTTTTAGCAAGAAGTAATACCTTAAGCCGGCAACTGTCGGTACCGTCTCGACGGTGCCGACAGCCTGCCTCTCCAGGCAGTCCGACAGGGCAGACTCAAGATGAAACACGTAGACAAAGTAGCCATTGTCACCGGCGGTTCGCGCGGCATTGGCGCAGCCATCGCCCGCAAACTGGCTCATCAGGGCGCGCAGGTGGTGATTGTGTATCGCAGCAATCAGCAACAGGCAGAGCATGTCGTCGCCGACATCATCAGCCAGGGCGGCAAGGCGGTGGCTTATGCAGCCGATGTCAGCCAGGAACCGGCCGTGCGCGATGTGCTGTCCACCATTGCCACCCGTTTTGGCCGCATCGACATCCTGATCAACAATGCCGGGGTATTTGAAGGACGCAGCCTGAGCGAAGTGGATGCCGAACATATTGCCCGTGTCTTCGACGGCAATATGGGCAGCATGCTGCTGATGACCCGCCATGCGCTGCCGTTTTTCCCGGAGCACGGCGGACGCATCGTCAACCTGTCCAGCAATCTGATCTACTCGCCGCGCATTGGCACGGCCATTTACTCGGCCAGCAAGGCCGCCGTTTCGGTATTGACCCATGCCTACGCACTGGAACTGGGCCGTCGCAATATCACGGTGAATGCAGTTGCCCCGGCCATGACCGAAACCGACATGACCGCAGCCACACCCCTGACCCGGCGCGAAGCCGTGGCCAATGGCACACCACTGGGGCGGGTGGCGCAGCCGGAAGACATCGCCGACGTAGTGGCTTTTCTGGCCAGTGACGATGCCCGCTGGATTACCGGCCGCACCCTGCTGGCCGATGGCGGCCTGACCGATGCCCTGTAAGGCAGCCGCGGACATGCATGTACTGACGGTTGAACTCACCATCAAACCGGGGTGTGTGGCTGATTTCCTGCAAGAACTACAGCAGTTCAGCCGCTTCATTCTGCAGCAAGAGGCAGACTGCCTGCGCTTTGAAATCTTCCAGGACGATGACGACCCCTGCCGCATCCTGCTGCTGGAGGGCTGGAGCAGCCGGCGACATCTGGAAGATGTGCAATTGCAGCGCGCGTACTACCAGCCCTATTTCGCCAGGGTGCAAACCATGTTTGCGGCAGAGCGCCTGCTACGGCACTGGAATGACGCAGCAGGTTTTGCCGCTGACGTTTAACCACGCTGCGGCCAACTGGCCCGGCGGCAATCAGGACACAAGCAAGATGACACAATTGAAGATTTCCGCACCGGTCCACGGCCAGCCGCTCACCATTGGCAGTGGCTTTCAGGCCCAGCATTTTGGTGAACAGATGTTCCACGGGCTGATCGACCCGGTAGTGATGGTGGACCACTTCCACATGACGGCCCCTACCTTCGAGCCACATCCACACGCCGGGATTTCTGCAGTGACCTATGTGTTCGAGGACGCCAGCAGCCCGCATGTCAATTACGACTCCATGGGCAATCAGGGCCCCATCGTGCCGGGTGCCCTGCACTGGCTGGCAGCCGGACGCGGTGCGGTGCATACCGAGCAGCCGGAAGGCGCAAATCCGCACGTGCATGCACTGCAGATTTTCGTCAACCTGCCGGCCAGCAAGAAAATGCAGGCCCCGTTTGCCGTGCATGCCGATCCCGCCGACATTCCGGAATACCAGGCACCGGGCGTGCGGGTACGTATTGCAGCCGGCAGCAGTAACGGCATCCACGCGGCCCACACCTCGGCATTGCCGGAAGCCTTTACCTTGCTGGATGGCTTTATTGATGCCGGCCAGCGCTTCACGCATGCGCTGGAGCCAGGCTGGAATGCCATGCTCTATGCCATCGACGCCCCACTACAACTGACAGGCGATGGACAAAGCAGCAACATCCCGGCCGGAGCAGCCGTTGGCATTGCTCTGGCTGATTCGGCGGCACACGCTGCCCGGCTGCAGATCCATGCTGAGGCCGGCTGTCACTTTGTCTTGCTGTCCGGCCTGGCGCTGAACGAGCCACTGGTTAAACACGGCCCCTTCGTGATGAATAGCAGCGAGGAAATCAACGATCGCATCTGGGCGTATCAACGCGGCGAGTTCGGACAATTGACCGAGGACTGGCTGCGCAATGGCCGTCCGTCAGCATGAATCTTGCCTGAGCACCTCACTGGCTTCGCTGAAGCTTTGTTCGTCTCCATACTGTTTGCCATGCGGCCGCGTAGCCATTAGCATGAGCCACCTTGTTCAAGCGGGAGCGCCCGTTGCTGGACCCAAAACAACTGGAAGCCTTGTCAGCCGTGGTGGAAACCGGCGGTTTTGACAAGGCCGCGCGCAAGCTGTTTCTTACCCAGTCCGCCATTTCGCAGCGCATACGCCAGCTGGAGGAGAATCTCGGCCAGCCGGTACTCACCCGCACCAGCCCGCCGGCCCCAACCGTGGCTGGCCGCTTGCTGCTGCAACATTACCGCCAGCTCAGCCTGATGGAGGGCGAGTTACTCAACACCCTGCAGCCTGATACCGAACAGAGCGGCTTCACTACGCTGGCCGTGGGTGTGAATGCCGACAGTCTGGCCACCTGGTTTCTGCCTGCAGTGCAAGGAGTCATGCAGCAGCGCCGCCTGCTGATCGACGTAATGATGGATGATCAGGACTACACCCACGAACTGATGCGTGCCGGACATGTGGTGGGCTGCGTCGGCACCCGCCCCACCCCCATTCAGGGCGGCGAATGCCATTTTCTGGGCTGCATGCGCTACCTCTGCCTGGCTACCCCGGCCTTTGCCGCCCGCTATTTTGCCGATGGCTTTACCCCGGCCGCACTGGCCCAGGCTCCGGCCATCATTTTCAGTGGCAAGGACGATCTGCACAGCGAATTCCTGCAACAGTTTGCGGCTTATGAAGGCAGCACTCCCCACCTCACCCTGCCGACACCGCAAGGCTTTGTGCAGGCAACACGACTGGGGCTGGCCTACAGTCTGCTGCCGGAGTTGATGATTGATGATGACCTGCAAACTGGCCGCCTGATGGACCTGCTGCCGGGTCAGTATGTGGACATGCCGCTTTACTGGCATCACTGGCGGGTGGAGTCTTCGCTGGCACAAGCCTTGAGTGCTGCGCTGCTCGGCCATGCCGGCAAGGTCTTGCGTCAGCCCGATCAGCCCTGATTCGCTCACGGTGCCGGTTGACAGTGTGCGGCGCGCAGCGCAAGATCACGCGCCCTGCTTGATCCACCCGGAGAGTCCATGGCAACCGATATCCCCAGCCCAGAACAATGGGCCACACTGGAAGCTGCTGCACGTGCCGCAGCCCGTCAGGCCTATGTCCCGTACAGTCGCTTTGCCGTTGGTGCCGCCATTCTGGATGAGCAGGGACGGATACATCCGGGCTGCAACGTAGAAAATGCCAGCTATGGCCTGGGTAATTGTGCAGAACGTACGGCGGTATTTTCTGCCCGCGTGCTGCATGGTCTGCAACAGGTGCTAGCGGTCTGCATCTACACCCCCACAGCCACACCCACCTCCCCTTGCGGAGCCTGCCGTCAGGTACTGAACGAATTTGGCCCGCAGATGCTGGTGCGCAGCATCTGCGACGGCACTGACCGTATCGACACCACGCTGGACCAGCTGCTACCGCATGCCTTCGGCCCGCAAAACCTCGCCGACGCCTGAGCTCCCACCCAAGCTGCGCCACGCGGCGTGCCCGGAGCAGGCATGAAAAAACGGAAGCCACTGGCTTCCGTTTGGTTTTGCTGCCTACTGCACAGTCTGCTTAGCCCACCCAGCGGCGTGCCGAGGCAAACATGCGGAACCAGGCACCGTTCTCGCCCCAACCTTCCGGATGCCAGCTGTTTTGCACGGTGCGGAACACACGTTCCGGGTGCGGCATCATGATGGTGAAGCGACCATCGGCGGTGGTGACACCGGTGATACCTGCCGGCGAGCCGTTCGGGTTCAGCGGATAGGTTTCGGTCGGCTTGCCGTTGAAATCCACATAACGCAGGGCGGTGATTACCCCATCCTGCGCATCCGGGGCAAACACGGCACGGCCTTCACCGTGGCTGACCACGACTGGCAGCTGGCTGCCCACCATGTCGGCCAGGAAGATGGACGGCGACTCGGTGACTTCCACCATGGTGAAGCGGGCTTCGAACTGCTCGGACGCATTGCGCTGGAACTTGGGCCAATGCTGGGCCCCCGGAATGATGCCGGACAGATTGGACATCATCTGGCAACCATTGCACACGCCCAGCGCGAAGGTGTCGCCACGCTGGAAGAAGGCTTCAAACTGCTCGCGGGCACGCGGGTTGAACAGCACGCTCTTGGCCCAGCCTTCGCCTGCACCCAGGACGTCGCCGTAGCTGAAGCCACCGCAGGCGGCCAGGCCCTTGAAGTCGGACAGTGCCACGCGACCGCTGATGATGTCGCTCATGTGCACGTCTACCGCCTGGAAGCCGGCACGGTCGAATGCCGCAGCCATTTCCAGTTGACCATTCACACCCTGCTCACGCAGGATGGCCATGCGTGGACGTGCGCCGGTAGCGATGAACGGTGCTGCCGGATTGTCTTCGGTATCAAACGACAGCTTGGCCGACAGGCCCGGAGCCTTGGCGTCGGACAGCAGCAGGTGCTCGCTGTCGGCGCAGGCCGGATTGTCACGCATGCGCTGCAGGCGGTAGCTGGTTTCGCTCCAGGCCTTGTGCAGATCGATACGGCTTTCGCTGAACAGCTCTTCGCCATGATGGTTGATGATCAGGCGGTCCTTGCTGTTGATCTTGCCCAGCACGAACAGCTCACGGCCAATACCGGCAGCCATGAAGCGGGAAATTACATCAGAAGTGTGTGCCTTCTTGACCTGCAACACGGCACCCAGCTCTTCGTTGAACAGCACGCGCATGATGCGGCCATGGGTGGCACCTTCCGGCGTGGGCTGTACAAAGTCGTCGATCAGACGCTGGGTATTCTTGCGCTCGATCACCAGTTCCTGCAGGTCCACGGTAAGGCCCACATGACCGGCAAACATCATTTCCGCCAGCGTAGCGAACAAGCCGCCATCGGAACGGTCGTGGTAGGCCAGCAGCATGTCGTCACGCAGCAGGGTTTGCACTGTATTGAAGAAGGCAGCCAGCTGGGCCGGGCTTTCCACGTCCGGCGCACGGCCTTCCATGGCTTTCCACACCTGACCGTAGATGGAGCCGCCCAGACGGCAACGGCCATAACCCAGGTCTACCAGAATGATGTCGGTGTCTTTTTCGTCGCGCAGCTGCGGGGTGACGGTCTTGCGTACGTCCTCTACCGGGGAGAAGGCGGTGACGATCAAGGAAACCGGTGCGGTCACCGACTTTTTCTCGCCGGCATCGTCCCACACGGTTTTCATCGACAGCGAGTCCTTGCCCACCGGAATGCTGACACCCAGATCCTGGCTCAGCTTGGATACGGCGTCCACGGTTTCGTACAGACGCGCTTCTTCGCCCGGATGGCCGGCAGCGGCCATCCAGTTGGCGGACAGCTTGATATTACCGATGTGGCTGACAAAGCTGGCGGCGATATTGGTGAGCGATTCACCAATGGCCATGCGGCCGGAAGCAGCGGCGTTAAACAAGGCAGTCGGGGTGCGCTCGCCCATGGCCATGGCTTCGCCACGGTAGCTGTTGAAACCCATGGTGGTGACGGCAACGTCGGCCACCGGCACTTGCCACGGACCCACCATCTGGTCGCGCGCGGTCATGCCGCCCACCGAGCGGTCGCCGATGGTGATGAGGAAGGACTTGTCGGCCACTGCCGGGTTGCGCAGCACGCGGTAGGCGGTTTCCTTCAGCGGGAAGCGCGAAGCGTCGAACACGCGGAATTCCAGCGGTACGGTCTTCACGTCGCGGGTCATGCGCGGCGGCTTGCCCAGCAACACTTCCAGCGGCATGTCCACCGGGTTGTTGTTGAAGTGGTCGTCGCGTACTTGCAGGTGGCCATCATCGGTGGCCACGCCCAGTACGGCAAACGGACAGCGCTCGCGCTCGCAGATGGCGGTAAAGCGCTCCAGGTCTTGCGGCAGGATGGCCAGCACGTAACGCTCTTGCGATTCGTTCGACCAGATCTGCATCGGGGTCATGCCCTTTTCTTCCAGGTGCACCTTGCGCAGATGGAAGATGGCACCGCGACCGGCGTCGTTCACCAGTTCCGGGAAGGCATTGGACAGACCACCGGCACCCACGTCGTGGATGGACACGATGGGGTTGTTGCTACCGTACTGCCAGCAACGGTCGATCACTTCCTGACAGCGGCGTTCGATTTCCGGGTTGCCACGCTGTACCGAGTCGAAGTCCAGGTTTTCGCTGTTGGCACCGGTGTCCATGGAGGACGCTGCGCCACCGCCCAGGCCGATCAGCAGGCTGGGGCCACCCAGCTGGATCAGCAAAGCGCCTTCCGGAATTTCGTTCTTGTGGATCTGTTGCTGCTGAATGCTGCCCAGGCCACCGGCAATCATGATGGGCTTGTGATAGCCGCGCACTTCGCCATCGACAACTTCTTCAAAGCTACGGAAGTAGCCGGTCAGGTTGGGGCGACCGAATTCATTATTGAAGGCAGCGCCACCAATCGGGCCATCCAGCATGATTTGCAGGGCGGAGGCAATGCGGCCCGGACGGCCGTATTCGGCCTGGCTGTCGCTATACACTTCCCACGGCTGCACAAAGCCCGGAATGTTCAGGTTGGACACGGTAAAGCCGGTGAGGCCAGCCTTGGGACGCGAACCACGACCGGTGGCGCCTTCGTCACGGATTTCACCACCGGAACCGGTGGAAGCGCCCGGGAACGGGGAAATGGCGGTCGGGTGGTTATGGGTTTCCACCTTCATCAGGATGTCGGTCGGTTCGGTGGTGAAACCGTACTCGGCCGTTTCCGGTGCCGGGTAGAAGCGGTCGATGAAGGCACCTTCAATCACCGAGGCATTATCCTTGTAGGCCACCAGTGTGCCTTCCGGATGTGCATCATGCGTGTCGCGAATCATGCGGAACAGCGACTTGCCCTGCTCTACGCCGTCGATCACGAACTGCGCATTGAAAATCTTGTGACGGCAATGTTCCGAGTTGGCCTGGGCAAACATCATCAGTTCAACGTCGGTGGGATTGCGGCCCATGCGGGTGAAGTTTTCCACTAGGTAGACGATTTCGTCTTCGGACAGGGCCAGGCCCAGCGAGCGGTTGGCCGCTTCCAGTGCCGCACGGCCACCACCCAGGATATCCACGCTGGTCAGCGGCTGCGGGTCCATGTGGACAAACAGCTTGTCGGCATCGTCCAACGAACCCAGTACGGTTTCGGTCATGCGATCGTGCAAGAGGCCCGCCAGAATCTGACGAGCCTCTTCACTTAAAGATACTCCGGCGGTGCTTACCCAGTAAGCGGTGCCGCGCTCGATCCGCAGCACTTGTTCCAGCCCGCAATGGCGGGCAATATCGGTAGCCTTGGAGGCCCAGGGTGACAGCGTACCCAGTCGTGGCGTCACCAGGAACAATTCGCCCTGCGGCACTTCGGCATACGGAGCCTCGCCGTAGTTGAGCAGCTTGCCCAGAATGCCTTGCTGTTCGGTCGAGAGTTCGTTTTCGCTCTCGGCAAAATGCCAGAATTCGGCTTTCAGGCTGATCTCGGGCAGGCCGGCTTCTGCAGCGGCAGCGAGAAGTTTTTCAAGACGAAACTGGGACAGGGCAGCACCGCCCCGCAGCTTGAGAATGGTCGACATGCAACACTCGCGACAAGGATCAGGAAAGCGCGTCATAATACAGCAAAACAGGCCGTACATTAAGGCCATTCTGCGGCGAATGTCGGGCTATCAATCGTCCACAGCGCATTTACGGAACAATAAAGTCACCGCAAGGAGCACCTGAGCATGAAAAAGATCGAAGCCGTGATCAAACCCTTCAAACTGGATGAAGTGCGCGAGGCGCTGTCCGACCTTGGCATCAACGGCCTGACCGTTACCGAGGTCAAGGGTTTTGGCCGCCAGAAAGGCCATACCGAACTGTATCGCGGTGCCGAGTATGTGGTGGACTTCCTGCCCAAGGTAAAAGTGGAAGTGATTCTGGCTGACGATCTGGTGGATCGCGCCATCGAAGCCATCGTGGCCGCTGCCCGTACCGGCAAGATTGGTGACGGCAAGATCTTTGTCACCGCCGTAGAGCAGGTGGTGCGCATCCGTACCGGCGAAACCAACGAAGATGCCATTTGATCAGTAGATGGCAATATCCCGCCTGTTGCCATCTGCATGAAAAAAGGCCGCTTATGCGGCCTTTTTTGTACTCAGTTGCAGGGAGTCGATTACTTCCACACCTTCCACCACGGCATTTCTTCCACTTGCCACGGCTGCGCCAGATACTTGCTGTTGGGATAGTTCAGCGCCAGCACGCGCTTGGCATCACCACCCAACTGGGCCATGCCCAGCTTATCGTAGGCAACCGACATCAGCGCCAACGCTTCTTCCGGATACTTGGTGTTGGAGTATTCCTTCACCACGTTCTGCGCGCGATTGGCAGCGGCCAGATAGGCACCGCGCTTCATGTAGTAGCGCGCCACGTGCATTTCGCCACCACCCAGTGCATCCACCAGACGGTTCATCTTTTCCAGCGCATCCGCACTATACTTGCTGTTCGGGAAGCGCGTGGTCAGCTCGCGGAAGGCAAGGAAGGACTCGCGGGCGGCTTTCGGATCGCGCTCGCTCATGTCCTGGCCGGCCCACTTGGACAACATGCCCTGGTCGTCGTTGTAGTACACCAGGCCCTTCAGGTAATACACATAGTCCACGTTGGCGTGGGCCGGGTGCAGCTTGATGAAACGGTCGGCAGCGGCCACGGCCAGTTCCGGTTCATTATCCTTGTAATGCGTATAGGCCAGGTCCATTTCGGCCTGCTGGGCATAGCGGCCATAGGGGTAGCGCGCTTCCAGCGTTTCGTACAGCTTGACAGCACGGGTATAATTACCGCTGTTCAGTTCATCCCGAGCTTCCGAGTAGAGCTTTTCCACGGTCCAGCCGCGCGTTTCGTCGTAGGTTTCCGTGGTTGCACAACCGGCAAGCCCCATCACCAACATTGCTGCTACAACGTATCTTTTCATGACCGATCCTTACTTTGACTCGGAGGATTATAGCGATATCTCGGAAAACGAGGTATCTGCTCGACAACAGCTGGAGGTTCCGCTCTCTTTGGGTAGCGAACGCCTTGACGCAGCTCTTGCCAAACTCCTCCCCGATTACTCCCGCAGCCGCCTGACCCAATGGATCAAGGATGGCCATGTTCTGGTGGACGGCAAAGTCGTCCCCCCGAAAACCAGACTGCTGGGTGGCGAAAAGCTGGACGTTACCATTGTTCAGTCAAATGAAGAAATGGCTTTCCATCCGGAAGCCATGGATTTGCCCATTGTTTACGAAGATGAACACATCCTGGTGGTCAATAAACCAGCCGGCCTGGTGGTTCATCCAGCCAGCGGCAACTGGACAGGCACCCTGCTCAACGGCCTGCTGCACCACTGCCCCGCCCTGGCCCACGTGCCGCGCGCCGGCATCGTACACCGGCTGGACAAGGACACCAGTGGCCTGATGGTGGTGGCCAAGACCATTCCGGCCCAGACCGAACTGGTGCGCCAGCTGCAAGCCCGTACGGTAAAGCGTATCTACCGTGCCATTGCCGATGGCGTGGTGCCGTTTGATGGCACCATCAGCACCCAGATTGGCCGTGACCCGCACAACCGCCTGAAAATGGCGGTGCTGAAGTTTGGCGGCAAAGCGGCCGTCACCCACGTACGGGTGCTGGAACGCTTTGACAGCCATTCCTATGTCGAGTGCAAGCTGGAAACCGGCCGCACCCACCAGATTCGCGTCCACATGCGCGAGGCACGCCACCCGCTGGCCGGCGATGCACTGTACGGCAACCAGCGTCACAAGATGGACGAATACGTGGCCGACGCCGTCAAGGCACTGGCCCGCCAGGCCCTGCACGCCTACAAGCTGGCGCTGGTGCACCCGGGTACCGGTGAGGAGCGCAGCTGGCAGGCACCATTGCCAGACGACTTCATGCACCTGCTCAACACCCTGCGCGGCGAAGGTGGTGAGCGCATGGAGCAGGCATCCGCCATCCAGGAGGAAGACGGCGAAGAGTGGGATGATGAAGATGACGACGACGACGATGGCGACATCGAGGTGATCTATGTCCGTGACTGAACCATCCAGCCACTGGCTGCAGGCCGACTGGCCTGCGCCAGCCAATGTCCGCACCCTCATCACCACGCGCCAGGGCGGCCGCAGCTTGCAGCCCTTCAACAGCTTCAACCTTGGCACCCATGTCGGGGATGATCCCGAGGCTGTTGCCGCCAACCGCGAACTGCTGCGCAGCCAGCTGCCAAACGAACCGGCCTGGCTGAACCAGGTGCATGGCACCCACGTGGTAAATGCCACCGAAGTGGGCGACAGCCTGCTGGATGCCGATGCCAGCTACAGCGTTACGGCTGGCACGGTATGCGTGGTAATGACTGCCGACTGCCTGCCGGTACTGCTGTGCAACGACACTGGCAGCGTAGTGGCCGCCGCCCATGCCGGCTGGCGAGGCCTGTGCGATGGGGTGCTGGAAGCCAGCGTAGCCGCCACCGGGGTAGAACCTTCCAGCCTGATGGCCTGGCTGGGCCCGGCCATTGGCCCGGATGCCTTTGAGGTGGGTGCAGAAGTACGCGCCGCCTTCATGGCAGCCGACCCCGCCGCCGATCAGGCCTTCGATGCCATCGGCGAAGACAAGTATCTGGCCGATATCTATATGCTGGCACGCCAGCGCCTGGCGGCACTGGGTATTGAGCGGGTGTATGGCGGCGACTTCTGTACGGTCATCGACCGTGAACGCTTTTTCTCCTACCGCCGCGACAAGATTACCGGCCGCATGGCCAGCCTGATCTGGCTACAGCCGCAAGGCTAAGCAGTCACGCATCCACGGCAGCCCCCACCCTATGGTGTCGGCTGCCGTTTTTCATGCCGCGGCGGCAACGCAGTCTGTGCAGGCCATGCTGAAAAAGATGAATCGTCATCAATTTTTCATGCCAAAGGCGTAGCGGCTGCGCAACAAGCACCAAACACCAGATATTGTGGCACCCCTGCATCAATACCCAGATGCTTGTCTTTACAGGATTTCTTGCCGGCACCAAAAGCAGGCAGCCCTGCCCCAAAAAATTCCTATGCCGCTGCAAGCCTTATCTGGCGCGGATTTCACATTTTTCACCGCCCTGTCAAGACTTGCTCCGCCGCTCGCAGAACACTAGAATTTGCGTCTTCTGTGCGGTACAAACATATATATTGTGTTTATTCACAAGACACACACAGCTTTTCAACAGACTTGTCCACAGCCCATGTCCAGCCGCCTGCCGGCTGCATCGGCCAAGACGCAAACCACCCAAAGAGGGCTCCATGCAACTGACCACCTTTGAAGGGCAAACCGCCGCCGAACTCGGCCGTGCCGCCGCCCCCCAGGCCGACTTCAGCCACTACAAAACCATTCGCCGCAATGGTGCCGTTGTGGCATTCGAGCCGGTCAAGATCTCCATCGCCATGACCAAGGCATTCCTGGCCGTGATGGGGCATCAAGGCGCCACCTCCGCCAGCATTCGTGACAAGGTTGCCCAGCTGACCGAACTGGTGGTCAACGCCCTGATGCGCCGCAAGCCCGAAGGCGGTGCCATCCATATCGAAGACATCCAGGACCAGGTAGAACTGAGCCTGATGCGCTTTGGCGAACACGACGTGGCCCGCGCCTACGTGCTGTACCGCGAACAACGCTCGCAAGAACGCGCAGCACGCGGCGAAGCGCTGACCCAGATCCAGATCAACGTCATCCGCAAGGATGGCCGCAAGCAGCCGCTGGACATTGCTCGCCTGCGCGCCGGCATTGAATCCGCTGCCCAGGGCCTGGCCGGCATCGATATCGACGCCATCCTGTCCGAAACCCTGAAAAACATTTACGACGGCGTGCCGCTGGACGAAGTGAACAAGTCCGCCATTCTGGCCGCCCGTTCCATGATCGAACAGGACCCGGCCTACGACTACGTCACCGCCCGCCTGCTGATGGACAGCATCCGCCTGGAAATCCTGGATGAATCGGTCAGCCAGGAAGAAATGGCCGAGCGCTATGCGGAATACTTCCCGCAATTCATCAAGAAAGGCATTCAGGCCGAGCTGCTGGACGAACGCCTGGCCGAGTACGACCTGAAAAAACTGGGTGCCTCCCTGGACGCCAAGCGCGACCTGAAATTTGGCTACCTGGGCCTGCAAACCCTGTTTGACCGCTACTTCCTGCACATCGACGGCACCCGCATCGAAATGCCGCAGGCTTTCTACATGCGTGTCGCCATGGGCCTGGCCCTGAACGAAGTGAACCGCGAAGCCCGCGCCATCGAGTTCTACAACGTGCTGTCCAGCTTCGACTTCATGTCGTCCACCCCGACGCTGTTCAACTCCGGCACCCGTCGCAGCCAGCTGTCCAGCTGCTACCTGACCACCATTGCCGATGATCTGGACGGCATTTACGAAGGCCTGAAGGAAAATGCCCTGCTGTCCAAGTTTGCCGGTGGCCTGGGTAACGACTGGACCCCGGTGCGCGCCATGGGCTCCCACATCAAGGGTACCAACGGCAAGTCGCAAGGTATTGTTCCCTTCCTGAAAGTAGTGAACGACACCGCCGTGGCCGTCAACCAGGGTGGCAAGCGCAAGGGCGCGGTATGTGCCTACCTGGAAACCTGGCACGCCGACGTGGAAGAGTTCCTGGAACTGCGCAAGAACACCGGTGACGATCGCCGCCGCACCCACGACATGAACACCGCCAACTGGATTCCGGACCTGTTCATGAAGCGCGTGATGGAAGGCGCGGAATGGAGCCTGTTCTCCCCGTCCGAAACCCCGGACCTGCACGAGCTGTACGGCTCCGCCTTCGAAAAGCGCTACCAGCACTACGAAGCCATGGGCGAACGTGGCGAAATGAAGGTGTACAAACGCATCCCGGCCCTCAGCCTGTGGCGCAAGATGCTGACCATGCTGTTTGAAACCGGCCACCCGTGGGTTACTTTCAAGGACCCGTGCAATATCCGCAGCCCGCAGCAGCACATGGGCGTGGTACACAGCTCCAACCTGTGCACCGAAATCACCCTGAACACCAACGACGACGAAATCGCGGTGTGTAACCTGGGTTCGGTCAACCTGGCCGCCCACATGGGTGCCGATGGCAAACTGGACGCCGAGAAGCTGCAACGCACCATCCGCATCGCCCTGCGCATGCTGGACAACGTGATCGACATCAACTTCTACCCGGTGAAGAAGGCACGCAATTCCAACCTGAAGCACCGTCCGGTAGGCATGGGCATCATGGGCTTCCAGGACTGCCTGCACATGAAGCGCGTACCGTACGCCTCGCAGGAAGCCGTTGAATTTGCCGACGAATCCATGGAAATGGTGGCCTACTACGCCTACTGGGCAGGCACCGAACTGGCCGAAGAACGTGGCCGCTACCCGTCGTACAAGGGCAGCCTGTGGGACCGTGGCCTGCTGCCGCAAGACAGCATCAACCTGCTGGCAGCCGAACGCGGCGGCTATCTGGAAATGGACCGCACCGAACGCCTGGACTGGAACGCCCTGCGTGAACGCATCAAGCAACACGGCATGCGCAACTCCAACACCCTGGCCATCGCCCCGACCGCAACCATCGCCAACATCATTGGTGTGTCTGCCAGCATCGAGCCGACCTACCAGAACCTGTTTGTGAAATCCAACCTGTCCGGCGAATTCACCGTCACCAACGAATACCTGGTGCGCGACCTGAAAAAAGCCGGCCTGTGGGACGAAGTGATGGTTGCCGACCTCAAGTACTTCGACGGCAGCCTGGGCCGCATCGACCGCATTCCGGCCGAGCTGAAAGCCATTTACGCCACCGCCTTCGAAATCGACCCGAAATGGCTGGTGGAAGCGGCATCGCGTCGCCAGAAGTGGATCGACCAGGCGCAGTCGCTCAACCTGTACATGGCTGGTGCATCCGGCAAGAAGCTGGACGACCTGTACAAGCTGGCGTGGATTCGCGGTGTGAAAACCACCTACTACCTGCGCACCCTGGCAGCCTCCAGTGCCGAAAAATCCACTGGCAAGGGCGGCGAGCTGAACGCAGTAGCCAGCGGCCTGAACCCGGCCTACAACGCTGCCGCCGAACAAAGCGCCCCGGCAGCCGAGGTGGACAACACCCCGGCCACCGACGCCAAGTTCTGCAGCATTGACAATCCAGACTGCGAAGCTTGCCAGTAAGGCAAGCAAGCAGGATGGATTGAAGCGAAGCGACAACCCGGACCCCTGTCGTGCCACGACAGGGCAGCTTGAAAAGCTGGTGAGGCTTGCCAGTAAGGCAAGCAGAGCAATCAGTGGTTGGTGCGAAGCAACAATCCGGATGGCACCGGAGCAAAGCGACGGTGCCTAGCCCGCAGGGCGCGCGAAGCTTGCCAATAAGGCAAGCAAGCAGGATGGATTGAAGCGAAGCGACAACCCGGATCCCTGTCGCTCTGCGGCAGGGTAGCTTGAAAAGCTGGTGAAGCCTGTCAGCAAGCAGGCAAGCAAGACAACTGCACCAAGCTGACCGCTCACCCGGTCAGCCCATTTCCAAACCGCTTGCCCGCAGGCGGTTTCCGAATGGGGAAGTGTAAAAGCAAACAAGATGGCAGCCCGCCAAGGCCAGCCATCATCTGAACCAGGCCCACAAGGCGCAAACAATCAGAGATGCCCATGACACTTCAGGAATTTTTCAACCGTTACAGCCAGGCCTACTCCGCCCTGGATGCGCGTGCGGTCTACGCCATGTTTACCCGTCCATTTACTGCGGTACACCATGGCCAGATCGCCACCTTCGGCAGCAATGAAACCGAAGCGCTCTACCAGGCCACCGTAGGCATTCTGGAGTATTACCGCGCCCAGGGCGTAAGCAGCGCCAGTTGCCGCATCACAGACGTACTGCCCTTTGGCAGCGAACTGGCCACCGTCAAGGTGCGCTGGACAGCGCAGCGACAGCAGGCCGAGCCGTGGATATTCTCCACCGCCTACCACCTGATACGGGAAAACGGCGCATGGCGCATTTACGGCCTGGCGCAATTTGAAGAACACGGGCATCCGGCCCAATAACCGGACAGGCTTCTCAAGCCGGTTGACCACAGCCGGCTTGAGAAGCAAACCGCAACAGCAACGGGGAGACCGGCATGAGCACCACCCTATTCTGCACCGCCAGCCGTGCAGCGCAGCACCCGGAGCAAGACCGCTTTCGCAAGCTGGGCCTGGTGCTGGTAGACCTGCCGCAGCCACTGCGCGATACACCGGCCACTCCCCGCACTGCCATCCGCATCATGCGCCAGAGCGCCATGCTGCTGGAACACCCCCCATGCCAGCCTGCCGCCGAAACCAGCATGCACAGCATGCCGGGCGCGGGCCAAACCATCCAGCTGACCACCCCCATGGGCGTGGCCGGCAAATAATCACGGAGAATCCAATACATGTTGAGCTTTGACGACACCCCGGTACAAAAACCGGCCGTAGCCCCTACCGACAGCAACAGCGCAGGCCGCGTCAACGCCGTGGACAAGAAAGTCATCAACGGCACCACCGACGTCAACCAGCTGGTACCGTTCAAACACAAATGGGCCTGGGAAAAATACCTGGCCCAATGTGCCAACCACTGGATGCCGCAAGAAGTGAACATGCAGCGCGACATCGAACAGTGGAAAACCGGCCAACTGTCCGAAGACGAAATGCGCATCGTCAAGCGCAACCTGGGTTTCTTCGTTACCGCCGACAGCTTGGCCGCCAACAACATCGTGCTGGGCACCTACCGCCAGATCACCAGCCCGGAATGCCGCCAGTACCTGCTGCGTCAGGCTTTTGACGAAGCCATCCACACCCACGCCTACCAGTACATCGTGGAAAGCCTGGGCCTGGACGAAGGCGAAGTGTTCAACGCCTACAACGAAATCAAGTCCATCCGTGACAAGGACGAATTCCTGATTCCGTTCATCGACGTACTGTGCGACCCGGCCTTCAAGACCGGCACCCTGGAAAACGACCAGAAGCTGCTGCGCTCGCTGATCGTGTTTGCCTGCATCATGGAAGGCCTGTTCTTCTACGTTGGTTTCGTGCAAATCCTGGCACTGGGCCGTCAGAACAAGATGACCGGCGCTGCCGAGCAATACCAGTACATCCTGCGTGACGAATCCAGCCACTGCAATTTCGGTATCGACCTGATCAACACCATCAAGCTGGAAAACCCACAGCTGTGGACCGAAAGCTTCAAGGCCGAAATCGTCGAGCTGTTCAAACAGGCGGTGGAACTGGAATACGCCTACGCCGAAGACACCATGCCGCGTGGCGTGCTGGGCCTGAACGCCAGCATGTTCAAGGAATACCTGCGCTTTATTGCCAACCGTCGCATGCAGCAGATTGGCCTGGACCAGTTGTTCCCGGGTGTGAACAACCCATTCCCGTGGATGAGCGAGATGATTGACTTGAAGAAGGAGAAAAACTTCTTCGAGACCCGCGTGACGGAGTATCAGACTGGCGGGGCGTTGAGCTGGGATTGATAGTAAATGTCAGAAATCGGAAAGGTTGAAATTTTGTAGTCAAAGTTTGCAATTTCCGATAGCCAAAGCCTGAAATATTGCTTGGATGCATGAGAAAGGCCCTGCGTTGCAGGGTTTTTTTCATGACTTGGTGAAGCTGGTGGCGCTCTGAACAAGCTATCCCGTGAGCGGCTCACGGTTCTGGTCACGCTTTCCTGCCTCTCACTCTCTCGCATCAGGGCTTAGCTCGGGGAAGCGAATGACTTTGTTGTTCGCTTTAGTGGCTTTTGGTAGCGCGGGCAGTTAGCGCAAAGCTTGGGGCGGTGTGAGACTTTGCCCACGGTTTACAGAAATATTCGCCGTAAGGACTCTGAGTCTGACGAGGGCATGGGCAAGCCTTTTACATAAAAAAATCATGCCTTTGTGCTTGAGAAATCGAGCATCGCATCCAAATATACTGACATGGTCACATGGTGTGTCATTAGTGCGAGGCCTGGCATATCCAAGAATTTTATTAATTGAGGACAAATCGATGGCGACTATTACGTTTTATCCCGTTGGCACGGGCGATACAAGCCAGATTGTGCTGGATGACGGCCGCCGTATCCTGATGGACTTCCGTCACCTCACCGCTGGGGAGGATGAAGGTACCAAGGTCATCGACTTGGCCGCACGATTGAATGAGGAACTGAAGGAAGCTGGACGTGATTATTTCGACGTGGTGATATTCACCCATGCTGACCTCGACCATATCCGCAATAGCCACGAATTCTTCGAGTTGCCTGGTGCAGGTCCCCAAACATACACCGGCAATGGACGTATCAAGGTGCACGAGTTCTGGGTGCCAGCCGCGATGCTGTTTGAGGAGGTCAAACAGAAGCAGCGTGGGAACGATTACGAAGTGCTGCGTCGCGAGTTGCGTCAGCGTTTTCGCGATGGCAAGGGCATCAAGGTGTTTTCCCGCCCGCAAGCGTTACTCGACTGGATGGAAAAGGACGGTCTGAGCTACGAAGATCGAGAGCATTTGTTCGAGTATGCCGGCAGAGTGGTCAACTGCTTCCAACTGGACCGAGATGGAATCGAGTTCTTTACTCATTCGCCGTTCTCGGATTCCGAGAGTACGGCCCAAAACGTCTATCGCAATGAAGATTCGCTGATTTTCCAAATTCGTTTTGCTTCTGAGGAGCCGATCAATCTGATGGCTTTCGGCGACTCCATATATGACGCCATCGACGATATCGTCCTGTTGTCCAAGCGAAATGGCAATACCGACCGCCTGAAGTGGGATCTGTTGAGTATTCCCCATCATTGCAGCTACGAGTGCCTGAACCAGACTAAGGAAGACCCCGAGCGCGATGGTGATCGTATCACCCTGCCGACTGCGCATATTCGTGAGCTGCTGAAAGTGCATGCTGCACCAAATCCGCACTTGGTGAGCTCTAGCAATCCGATCCGTGAAGACGAAGAAGCGCATAACCGGACCCTACCACCTCACATCCAGGCCAAGCGAGGTTACCGTGAGACGGTGGGTCTGCACGCACCATTCTGGGTAACGATGGAGCATCCTTCGATTGATGAGCCGCAGCCGCTTGTGTTTGAAGTAGGCCAGTACGGTTTGTCCAAGCTCCCTGCGGCGAAGAAATCGACCGCAAGCCATCATGGCATTAGCGCCGCTCAGGAGGCAGCGGTATACGCCAACCCTCGCTCTGGCGCCAGTGATGAGTGAAGAGTTCTCGCTAGGGGAGCCGATAGCTGAATCGGCTTTGCGCTCCCCCTGGAGCCGGCAGCTACTCGCCGCGGTACTCAAGGATAGCGAGTTCGAGCTGCTCGGCCTTCGTCATTATGTCGAGGACAAAGAGGAATTCGAGCTCCTAATGGTAATCGCCCAGCCCGATGGAGTTCCCAGCCGTAACCCCTTCGGGATTCGCTGTCGGGAGCTGCTGGCCCTGCAGGTCTGTTGTAGTAAACGGGCTCAGCCAGAAGCCTTGGTGCTACGACGCGACTTCCCGAACCTGATGCACTTGAATCACAGTCTGCCAGGAACGCCGCGTAGCCTTTGCTTATTCGAGGAACCGCCTACGGCGGTGATGCGTAGTTTGACCGCGCCGCGCTTCCTAGCACGTATCAAGCATTGGCTGCGGGCCACGGCCACCGGTACCTTGCATACGTCGGACCAGCCGTTGGAGCCGTTGTTCTTTCCGTCGTCATTGGCGGTAGTACTACCCACCAATTATGGCGTAACAGGCAGACAGATGCCTCCGCTGACTTTCACGGTGAATAAAGCCAGTCAGTACAGCCAGGAACGGGCTGGTGATTTAACGCTCCTCTGCTCTGATGATCCGTCGAAAAAGGGGCTCCGCCCGATTCTGCTCGAGCTTCCGACTATCGAACACGGACTGATAGAAGCTCCCGAGTGGACTCTGAGCGGCCTCGCCGCGTCATTGCAATCGCGGGGCTTCGATCTGTATGCGGCGCTCGAAGAAGCTTTGTATCTGCACCTGCAGTCCGCCCCAGAGGGTTATCTCGAGCGTGCATTACGCAAGCCAGCCCCAGAGACTTCCTCCTCATCTAAACCATTTGACTTGACGCTGTTATTAATCAAAGCGCCGCTGTTGCGCAGTCAAGCCGCAACGATTGCGGAGTCCCGGTCGGAGCTTGATGTCCGGATGTACGCATTCCTACTTATCCAGACGCCCGCCGAATTGGGCAGGGACTTAGGGGTAGTTGCCTGTGCCAACCCCAAGGATACAGACCCTTCTGGTTGGGCTCCGTTGTTGCCGTTACCTGGGGCTGCTTTCGAGCGCCTGCCCGATTTGGGCAAGGTGGCCTGCTTGCAGTTGGAAGTGCAGCGAGCGCTAGATGCACCAATGGCGCGTCGTTTTTCCGGTTTGCCCGAGTCAGGTGGCGACGAGATTCGCCTACTGTTCGGGCTAGGGGCGCTCGGCAGTCATCTGCTCGACAACTGGGTGCGTATGGGCTGGGGGCGCTGGCGCCTGGTGGACCCCGATACCTTAAAACCCCACAACCTGGTCCGGCATACCGCATTGGCTACGCAGGTAGGGCGCTCAAAGGCCGAAGTCGTAGCTGAAATGACCGCCCTGCTGGTTCCGAATCGAATGATCCAAACGGGGGTGTTCGATGCGACCGAGGCCCCTCCCCAGGTGTTTGACGAAGCCAGCTTGGTGGTGGATGCCAC
Source organism: Aquitalea sp. (assembly GCF_030150775.1). Classification (NCBI taxonomy): domain Bacteria; kingdom Pseudomonadati; phylum Pseudomonadota; class Betaproteobacteria; order Neisseriales; family Chromobacteriaceae; genus Aquitalea; species Aquitalea sp. The sequence goes on along the minus strand of NZ_JASLFG010000037.1, from coordinate 140,760 downwards.
GGCCTCATTGGATGCAGCCCGGGCGCTTAGCTTGTATGCTGGTCAACGTCCACGTCTGACGACTCTTTTTTTCAACCCGCGGGGAACGGCTGCAGTGTTGATGCTGGAGGATCAGGATCGCCATGTGCCAGTCCATGGTCTGGAAGCGCAATATTTGCGCGCGGTCATCAACGAGGTCTGGGGGGAGTCCCATCTTTTACCGGCCGATGGCCGATTCCGGACTGGTTATGGCTGCAGCGATATCTCGCATGTGTTAAATAAGGCCGACGTCGCGGTATTGGCCGGTACATTGGCCCGTCAGTTGCCGCAATTGAGCCGGTCCCCCGAGGCGGCGCTGCGAGTCTGGTCTCTCGATCCAACAAGCGGAACAGTTACAACTCAGGTTATTGCTGTGGCACATACTCGAAGGTTCGAGGACCATCGCAGTGAGTTCGTACTAGTCATCGACGAGGCCATTCTCGCCAAGATGCGCCAATGGCGTCAGGAGCAGCTGCCGAACGAAACCGGCGGCATCCTAGTCGGCTACCACGACTTCAATCACAACCATCTGTTCGTGGTAGATGCCCTACCTGCACCACCTGACAGTAAAGCCACCCACACTTCCTTTGAGCGCGGCAATGTTGGTCTGAAAGAAAAACTGACAACGTATTACCACTGCAGTCAAGGTCAAGTCAGCTACCTTGGCGAATGGCATACCCACCCTGCTGACTCGGCCCCCTCTTCACAAGACCAGGAAACGCTGGTCGGGCTGTCCAAGACGCTGGCTCCGGATGGTGTGCCGTCAGTGATGATCATCGTAGGTGCCGAGGAAGGTGATATTTCCGTTCTGGTCGAGGTTCAATCATGAGACGCGAACGGCGCATCGGGCTAGTACTATCCGGTGGCGGCATACGCGCCATGGTGTTCCATGCGGGAGTGTTGCGCGAAATGGCCGAGCACGGCGAGCTCGAACAGGTGGTTCAAATCTCCACAGTATCGGGCGGTAGCCTAGTGGCGGGGCTGATCATGCAACTGGCCGGAGGGCAATGGCCGAGTTCCCTGGACTATCTCAACCATGTCGGGCCCCAGCTGACTTCCTTGTTAACCCGTCATCGCACGCCGCTGCGGCGGGCATTGTGGTGGCTGTGCAAGGGGCGCCCAACAAAAGCGCGGGCATCGTTGCAGCAGTCTCTGGCGCCTCAGGACGTTGTCTGGACCGCGATACGTGAGCTGGTAAAGCGACCTTGGCTTATCCGGTCCCGCCCCCACTGCTTGGCTGCCGCATATCGTCGCTGCTGGGGAGTGACCGATTTACTAGGGTCGCTACCCACAAAGCCGACGTGGAGCATCAATGGTACAACCGCGGAATACGGGGTACGGTTTCGTTTCAAGCGCGACGACATGGGCGACTACGAACTGGGGTATGCCTTATCGGGACAGTTTCCACTTGCGGAGGCAATGGCTGTCTCCTCGGCAGTCCCTGGCATCATCGGGCCACTACGACTGCCTACCCCCAACGGAAAGTGGTTCAAGTGGAAAGCCAATCTGGTAGACGCCATTGCCGATGGTAGCGCGGTCCCCAAACTACCCAAGTTCGATTCTGTCAAGTTGTACGACGGGGGAGTGTATGACAATCTGGGCCTGGAACCGTTCTTCGACTGCGGCAGCCAGTTGCCCAAGCTATCAGATGTCGACTATTTGGTGGTGTCCGACGCAGGAAAGCCCTTTACTCCGGGCAAGACCGGATGGTTTTCCGCTATGCGGATGTTCGATATCGCTTCGGAGCAAACAAGGGCGTTACGAGTGCGTGCTTTCGTTAACCACCTGAAAGGTGGTGTCGGGCGTGGCCAGTATCTGCAGATAGGAACCGACCCGTTCAAATTCCTAGCCAAGTATGCCCCAGGGGCCGACGAGAGTGGCTTGAAATTGAGCAGTGAAGAGCGCCGGGCTGCAAAAGATTACCCGACACGACTACGGAGGATGCCAGAAGCCGATTTCAAGCGGGTCGAACAACATGGATATGAAACGGCACTAGTAAACCGACGGGCTTTCAGTTGGCAGGAGGTGGTAGCCACCCACCCAGCAGATATACCAAACATTATTTAGCATAACAGTCAAAGGGACCTTCTGGAGTAAGTTCCGCTTCACAGAACAACAGATTATTACCATCCTCATGGAAGCCTAGACAGCTCTGTCGGCTGCAGAGCAGTGCTGCAAGTTTGGTATTTCCTAAACTACATTATACAATGTGATGCTCAAGGTTCGGCCGTATGCGCGTCGGAGGCTAGTCGTCCCAAGCTGCTTGAGGAAGATTATAACCTCAAGCGCTTGGACACCAAGCTAGGCAAGAAATTACTTTTAGGTTAACCCAGTATGCAAAATAATCAAAAATGCGTTCACAAGGTACTACTGGACTGACATCGGTTTTTTCCTGCTACGTGCCCCCCCAAAGCTGCCTCCAATACACTTTAGCAAATTTTTCAGGGAATTCGCCGGGTTCCACGCAGATATCCTCACTGTTATAGTTGAACCAAGGTGGTCGAATAAAAGGATGGAGGCACTTCAAATCAAGTGAGAATCCTTTACTCAACCATTTTGTGGAAAGAGGCGGTAAAACCATATCCTTTGCACTATCAAGAATGTGCTTCAGCTCCTGCTCCTCAAGTGCGTAAAATGCCCCTCGCATCATCCTTAGCCAGGCCTCCTCGAAAAAGTCTTGAACATCTGTACTTTTGGAGTAAAGGTGCAACAAGGCTCGTCCATTCGAATTTATTACATCACGGTCAGGATATTTCAAAGAAGCCAGACGTCCTGCGTAGAATAATTTAAAATCTCGAATAAGACGTGGCCGCACCTCTCTGTCAAAAATTTTGACTGGAATTCCAGACCAAGCAGCACAGAGTTGCATCAGGGGTTTTAGGTCAGCGCTACTCAACAATTCAAACCAGTCCCCACGCTGCAGTGTATTCTGATCCAGACTCTCAATAAGCAGCAAAAAGCCCTGACACTGCCGCAATTTCTTGACCAATTTTTGGTACTCCTTTTCGGAAAGTGCAGCAACAAGGTCACATGGCCGCCCCCAACGTAGCTCATCTTCGCCCCAAATCAAACCATGTGCCGCAGCATAGCGAAGTACAGGTTCAGGATTCGCTGCAAATTGCACAAATCCTTCCGCTTTAGCTTCTGCATAAATGCGATTCCAAGTTATCAATGGAAAATCAAGTTTTGCTAATATTGACTCCACTGTAGCGTCAAGAACCGCAACGCGTTCACGGCGTAGAAACCCCTCGAGCCAGTACGCCTGTTTCCGAACTTCAGCCGAAGTCCAACGGACAAAAGATTCGTCAGGCTCAATGAGCCTTTGCTGCATTACCACTACAGGCGAAGGGCCTCTATGGCAACTCCCCTGTAAGCAGGCCGAGGCATTGAGATCCTCCTGCTGCGCAGAGAGACTTAGTTTGAGCAGATCATGCTGCGCTTCTTGTCCACAATTGAACTGTTGAAAACAAGATTTTTGATCTGAAGCCTCAGATCCAGAGAAAATCACCTCCCGCCCCCGTTTGTTCGGACATATTAATGTTGTGCCTATTAAGCGCGCAGCTTCACGAAATTCTATTTTAGGTAGGTTATGTATGCCTTTAGCACTTACGATTGCAATCCTGGGTCGCATCCAAATAAAGAACTGACCAAGTCCATTTGACAGCAATTCGCCCTTTTTTATCCGATTGATATCGGCTAAATATACATGCCCTCCATGGTGAGGTACCTTCAAAACATCAGGCCCCAGACCCATGGGATGCTTTGAACAGATATATGACCAGTTTTCTTGATCCCCAGATAATACAACCCGACGCCGATATAGCCCATCAAGAACTGCGTCGACGACGAGAACTAAGGAAGTATCATTAAGAACACTATTCCCAAAAAAATTGGGCTCAAACTCCAATTTTTCAGAACGCGCAACTTCCGCAACCTTATTTTCTCTTATTGCAGAGTCTGAATTAGTACTAAGCTTACGTACAGCAGGCAGCAGTTCACGGCTCATAGCTGTTGTGCCATTGAACGGAGAACTTACGATATCCCCTTGGTTGTCGCCTTCGCCAATTGAATCGCCGCGAATGAGCCATTCGAGCGGTAGCGGTATACGATTCAGCATATCTTCGACCTCCACCTCAGAGCCTGAGTACAGCCGCTGAAGTAATCGACGCGCAGGAGATATAACTGAAACCGTAACCGCAGCGCCATCCACAAAGCGCTGTACATGCCCCTCCATCGGGTAAATTACTTCAATTTCGCGTTTAACTGCCGCTTCTTCTAGATCTTTGGCTTTGGCAACTGCAGTAGCAACTCGATCAGCAAACAGCCAACTCAAACGTTCAAATGCAGGAAGGCAGGGGAGCCACAGTTCTCCAATACTTACAGTATCGTCTGCAAGCAATTCATGGAGCCCACCTTGGTGATCGTTGTCTACATGACTTAGAACGACAACATCAAGATCATCAGCATCTTCTTGCCGTCTCGAATCCTTTAAATGCTCAAGAAGCGCCGGCGACAGTCTTGCGCCGCCATCATATAAAAGACGAAAAGCTACAGAGCCGTTTTTGATGAATTCTAAAAGTAGACAGTCTCCGTGCCCCACCCCAAACGTCAGGACATCAATACGATCTCTCACTTTAATGGTTGAATTGGACGACTTACTTGTTTTCGGCATTGAGTTTTCTTTTCCTCTAATTTACTGTGCGGGAGACCACGAGCCCATGCAGCTTTCTGCTCAATCTTTCCATGAAAAGCATGAAGATCCGCCGCTCCGGTCGGTGCTGACTGCCACTTCGCCTCTACCAGGTAGGTCTCACCCTGCAAAATAAAGCTCCCGTCGATCTGCTCGCCACGAAGGCGAAAGGGCTCACGGGCTGCGAGGCCAAATAGATCGAACATGTCTCGCAGCCAAGTTTCGAACGCATTGCCCCGTGGCTGAGGCTCCAAGGCGGAGAGGTCAATGAGCCGCTGCTTCAAGGCAACGAGCTTCGGACGATCAAACGCAGGTTTGGGTGGCTCGCCCTCTGGGGGCATTTGATCAGGCTTGCCCTGCATACGGTTGAGCAAAGAGAAGAAGCGCCCCTCCGCATTGGGAACCCACTCTTCGCGTTCGAGGCCCTTCCGGGTAGCCTCGCGGTATTCCCACAAGGCCTTAAGTGCCTTAATCGACGCTGCCAACTCAACCTTGTTCAGGTAGCACCGCAACCGTTTTGCCTTCGATGTACCCTGCTCCCGATACGCGGGATCATTGATATCAACGTTCAGCTCCTCGGCGAAGAAGGCTGCCATTGTGCGGTCGGAAAAATCAAGCACATAACCGCCACCCATCTCAAAGAGGTCGTCAACAAGCTTCACATCAAGTGATCGGATGTTGGGCATTGTCTTTTCCATGAATCAGTTCGTGCCGGTCGCCAGCAGTCGGTCAGCATTTGCCATTGTCTGGATGCGAGCTCGATTGGTTTCCGAGCGAGCAACCAGCCCTCCCCCTGCCCGAAGTTCCAGAAGCCGCATTAGACGCACCTACAGCGTCTTGAGCATTTCTGGGTCAAGAAGATCTTTGAGCTTCACTCCAAGCGCATCAGCCAGCAGCCCCATATTATCGATTGAGACATTTCGCTCCCCGCGCTCAACCTCTGACACATACGTTCGGCTCAGGCCGGCTTGTAGAGCCAATGCCTCCTGTGACACTTCTTTCAAGCGTCGTACCTGCCGCAGGTTTTTAGCAAAGACCATCCGTGCAGCATGTGGTTTGGATACTTTTTCCATACGGAGAGCATCCGGCTGCGCACGAATTTGCTCGACGGCCTATAGTTGCAAAATAGACAACTATAAGTGAATATTTGCTATCAATACCGCATAGAAAGACTCTTATGGACAGCAGTAGCGCTACAAGGGGTGTTAGCGGGCGTGTGAATGTCAATGGGACATCGGTCACAGTACGGAGTCATACCTGGGAGGTCGCCGACCGGCAGACGTGGAGCAAAACAAAGGTCGAGCTATCAGGTGGCGGCGGTTATGTTGGCCCGTATGGGGGCTATGCCAATGCCCCTCAGCTAGTTACACATGTCTCGGAGCAGCAAGAAATCTGGCTGCGCGATGAGCATGGCAAAGAAATCCCGCTGCGGCTACACAACGGAGGCATAGCGGTCCGGGTAGGACATCGCGTAACAGTCGCCGGCATCGAAGCACATGGGCAATCCTGGCTGGTCGAGGTGCGAAACACGGATACCGGTCATCGCAAGAGAATGATGGCAAGCTGGGGGCAGCTGCTTCACCAAGCTGCAGTACTACCCCGTCCCCGTTGGTTAGATTTCTCAATCAGCGCGAAGGTAGTCCGCATTCTTGCATTCGGCCTGGTAAGTTGGTTATTGGCATTACTCATTTCCATGGGGGCCTACCGATTTGGAATAGTCGCCCCCAGCAAGGCTGAACAGGTACAGAATGAGATTCGCGTCCTGGAGCATCAATCAATAGATGCCTCAAGCCAACGCGTTCGTCGTGATTTGGAGCGCCAGGCCCAAGAGTTGTATCCCGCTTTATCAGCAGCGCGCGCCGCAGACCGACGTAATGCCCTGCTCTGGGTGAATGGCCTTGGTATATCATTTCTACTCATCTGTACGCTGTGGCAGCATCGTCGAACGGGACAGTACCGGCGGAACCTCAGTAAAGCCGAAGAACGGCTAGAACGTCTCTTGGTTCCCTCCTCTCAGAAGAGCGCAAGCCCTGAAATACTGTAGGGGCAAGCTGAACCAACACATGCAAGGTGAACATTCATGGGGAGTGAAAATTACAATGCTCTTGCGCAGCCACCGCGAGAACCTAACCAGTACTGGAGCGTAGAGCTGATCCCAGAGCTCTGGCCGCTGTACCAAGAGTTTCTTCAAAAGCTGCACACTTCAGACTGCTTTTGGTACCTGCGCGGCATCTCGCATGAACGCGGAGACATGATTGACGTACAGGGGTTTGGTGATGAAACCTACCATCAACTTGCTGAATGGTTCACCGACCAGGCAGAGGCGTTGATGGAAGAAATTCACGCACGGAAGTAGCTCGTCTGTTCAGTGCATTAAAAAGGCAAGGTCGATTTGGTTCGCCTTGCCTTTTTCAATTTGACTTTCGTTATTTTAAAATAGCAAAAACAAATTGAACAAAAGTTACTGTTTGTAATTTTAAATTTCCGTGCATAGACTTCAGACAATCACATCGCCACTCTGCAGAGCGCTCCAGATTGCATGACTCTGCATCAAGCAACAAAACGGAGGGGAGCATGCCGAGGCTTATTAATGCTAAGCAGTTGGCAGACCGACTGGGTATTAGCCTGCGCTTGCTTGAGGATCTCATTGCACGACATGCAGCCCCCAAGCACATCTGGCTCGGTAGAGTACGACGCTGGGATCCTGAGCGGGTAGAAGAATGGCTGGAGCGCAAATTTGAGCGCGATACAGATGCAATGAACACCTGAACTCACAAACCCAAAGCAGAGAAGGAGATGAACATGCCATAGCCGCCTGAAGTTATTACTACTGGCGGAAGAGCGAAGCCCCCACGGTTCTACGAAAACCAGGGGGCTTCATGAGTTGACTCGATTGTGCTCTCGTCAATCTCATCTTGGCTTTTCCGATGCGGACAGTCAAGGGCATTTTGCTCGGGGCTGTCCCAACACACCCTGGCATCCCGGTTCAGCCCTTGCTGAACCGGTGCCCTAAAGGAAAAGCCATGAAACATCGCCGCCTGCCTGTCCTCAGGCACAGCAGACCTAGCCCCGAGTTATTACGCCACTTCAAGACCAAAGCCCATAGACACAGCTCATGGTCACCCTCCCCACTTAAGCCAATTGTCGCTTGCCTAGCCGGACCACAAGCCTTCACAGAGGCTCTTGCTAGCCTCGCTCTTCCTCCCGACGTGTTGGCTCAGTCGTGGGTCCTTGTTGTTCATAACAATGCAGCAAGGCTAATCAGTCATACCGAGCTCGTCATGCTTTTTAAGTGTGACAACGGTAATAATGATCGGGGAATCGTCATGCTCATTCCATCTATACGCAAGATTCACAACCACAATAGTGACAAAGTGATTGGGTTCTCATATAGCCATAGGATGAATGGACTTATTCCATGGGAAAGCACACTTGAGCGTGACTGGCTTCTACATTTAGAAGCAAATCCATCAGTCAAAACCATCCAAAGCCAGCCACAGCGATTTGATTATTGTCTTAATGGCAAGTGGCACCTATACACTCCAGACTTCGAAGTGCATTGGAAGGATGCATTAAATAGATTGCCGACCATTTACGAAGTCAAGCCAGAGGAGATATCGGCAGATAATGCATTTAATGAAAAGGCAAATGCAATAGGAGTGCAACTAGCGCAGCTAGGCTATGAATTTGTTGTTGTTGACCGCAAAATTATTCGAGATGGAAATAATTTAAAGAATTTAAATTATTTGAAACACTACGCAGATGTTTTTGTTACTCATCGTGACCGCCAGCTCATTGCCGATTATCTACTAAAAGCAGGGCCATGCACCCTGACTTGGCTCACGATTCGATTGAACAGTAAATATCTGAGCCTTTGCGGCCTCTATCACCTTCTTTGGGAGGGTTGGCTGGAATATGACAAGCAAAAAATTATCAACCCACTGTTAAAAGTATATCTAGCGGAGGGGGTGAGAAATGACTATTCCGTTTAGGGAAGGCTTCTCGGTTAGTTTGCATGGCCATCACTTCCGAGTTATTGACATCCAGCCAGACCGGACTGTGACGTTACTAAATGAGCGAACTTCGAATGCAAAAACATTCAAACATGATGAAATTGAAGCTTACCGCCAGCAAGGGCTACTGAAAATTATCGAGGGACAAGACATCTTGTTTAGGGAGGATGGCTTGCCCCCTATTCCTGCTGCGTTACCTGCTCATCATAGACTGAAACTGCAACGCAGTCTGTGCTATGTCAGAGCTGTCTTGAATCAAACATCCACATTCTCGTGTACACGTGAACTCAAGGTCATTTCGGCGTCTGTCGCGAAGTTAATTCATGACGACAAGCCTCCTAGCCCTTCCTCCCTTTATCGCTGGTGCCACCGCTACGTACAGAGTGGCGAAGATGTTATGTCTCTTGCTCCATTAACGGCTAATTGCGGAAGACGCCATGGCCAAATTGATCCAGATGTAATCGAGCTATTCTATGAAACCATCGACACCTACTACTTGACCCAGGCCAGGCTAAGTCTGAGAGAGGCCTATGCAGAACTGGCTGACCGAGTGATTGAAGCCAATCAGAATCGGTCCAAAACAAATTGGCTCCGCACCGTTAGCTATACCGGCTTCTGCAAGTTAGTCAAGCGTCTGCTTGATCCCTTTATCGTGATGGCAAGACGACTCGGCGAACGAGCTGCACGCCGGTATTTCCGAACAAGGGATCGTGGCCCTTCTGCCCTATTTCCTTTAGAACGGGTGGAGATTGACCATACCACACTGGATATTATTCTAATCCATCCGATCACAAAGGCGTATTTACGACGACCGACTTGTACCGTTGCCATCGATCGCAGGACTCGTATGGTCTGTGGGATTTATATAGATCTTGAGCCGCCATCATCCATAGCTGTGTTGATGTGTTTACGTCAAGCCGTGATGGGTAAGCAAGAAATCGTCGATAGTCTAGCAATTGACATCAATCTAACTTGGCCGGTAGACGGTCAGTTTAGGTTGATTTGCATGGATAACGGACCCGAATTTCATGGCAATGCTCACAAACAGTTCTGTGCAGACATGCATGCCGATATGCAATATTGCCCTCCGGGAAAACCATGGTACAAGGCGGCGGTTGAGCGATTTATTGGCACCCTCAACCATCAATTAATTCACCGACTACCAGGCACCACTTGGTCAAACCCAGTTGAACGCGGTGACTACCCATCAGAGAAGCTAGCGTTCTTGACGTTGCATGAATTACGGCAGCTCGTTTTTCAATGGGTTGTCGTTAAGTATCACAATACACGGCATAGTGAACTGGGGGAAACACCGCTCCAGTGCTGGAAGCGCTTGATAGAGGAGCACCCTATTCCTCCCTTACCAGATAGCCTTAGTTTAGAGGCGGAAACCGGTCTTACTTTCCAGCGGAAGATCAGCAATGGACGCATTGGCACAAAAGGCTTGATCTATCACCACCCGTACTTGGTTCACCTGGAAGAAAAACTACCTGAAAAGCAGCTGATCATGCTTCGAATTGATCCTGAAGACGTAACCCAAGCCTATATCGCTGACCCAGTTAACAAAGCACTAATCAAGTTGAAATGCTTGACGCCAGATGTTGAGCCCAACACAAGCTGGATTGTGTTTCAACAGTCACGCAAAAGAACTAATTCTGATGCGCCGGAATACTCGGAGTCCCATGTCGATACCATTCGTCAAGAGAAGGCCAAACTTCGTAGAAAGGTGCATCAGCTTTACCAAGATGCAGAGCATGAACTTGAACGTAAAACGCGACAAAAGGCTCGGGAGAAATATAAAAATCGCCCCAAAAATCAAGCAATCAGCCAAAAGAAGCCTAGTTCACCTCAATCTTCTACTTCCGAAATGGATAATATTGATTGCGATAACTGGTTTGTCGAAACCTCCAAAGCCAAAGGAGAACGGTGATGGACCTAAAATACGAGGATGTTAAGCAGAAGCTACAAGCAATAAAAGAGATTCGCGTTCATTATCCAATTTTTAGCGCAATCTTAGCTAATATGGAACGCTGTCTTGAGGAGTCGGTCGATCTGGCTGAGCCACTTTGCATGATCATCACGGGCGATACCGGTGTTGGCAAAAGCACTATTATTAAAACCATGTCAGATCGCCACCCTTCTATAAAAACATCTGAAGAAGTCAATACACCAGTACTGGTAGCCTCTGTCCCACTACCAGCAACCATCGGCGCACTATATACATCCATACTTACAGCACTAGGCGCTCCCTTTCCAGATCGGGGAAAGATCGAATACAAGCGTCTACGACTGTTCGAACTGCTCAAACGTTGCAATGTACGCTTGATCATCCTGGATGAGTTCCAACACCTGGTAGAGCGAGGCACCCGTCAACGCATCGAAACTGTCGCCGACGCAATCAAAAGCTTGATCAACCAAACAGCGCTACCCTTCATCCTCGTAGGTATGCCCGCGGCCTGTGCTGTTCTTGAGTACAGCCCACAACTCGCTGGACGCTTCCCCCTGTCGGTGGAGATCCCCTTGTTCGACTGGCTGGGGCAGCCCACCAGTTTTGAACGTCTGCTGAATTGCTTCGAGAAGGCGCTGCCCTTCGCCAAACCCAGTGGGTTTGGCGACGAGACCATGCCAGCACGCTTCTACTTGGCTACGGGTGGCAATTTCCGCTCTTTCACGACACTTATTCGCGACGCATCGCGTTCCGCACTGATGCAAGACTGCGCTCGGATTGAACGGGAGCATTTGATTCGTAGTTTTAACACCCTCTTGGCGGCCAATCGGCGCTTAAGGGCCAATCCGTTTCAGGAGAGTAATACAGCGATTGAACGCTGGATCTACCAACTGAGGAAGAACCAATGATGAGCACGCTTCCTGAGACATTGATAGAAAATACTAGGCAACTCCTGTTCCATCCCCAACCACAAGACTTCGAAACGTTGCCAGGCTATCTGCTCCGGGTCGCGGATCTAAATTGCTTACAGCACCCACAGGAGCTCTTAGACTTCCTTGAACAGAAAGCTGAAACCATCTACCGGGCTCCACTAACACCACAGTTAGGAGTGTATTCGCTGGGAACACTTGCCCAACAGCTGAAACAGCCATTGGAAAAGATCGTTGCAATGGCATGGCCACTTGATATTCGCGTCGGCAAACACCGTCGGTTTCTTTATCAAGGCCTAACCTGGCCACTTGAATTATTGCGTCATGACTATCGTGCCTGGTGCCCGTACTGCTTATCTGAAAGATTAATGCATCGGGCTGACTGGGATTGGCACCTATCCACTTGCTGTCACAAGCATCAGACGATTTTGCTTGATAGATGTCCGGCATGCTTTAAGCGGGTAAGTTGGCGCTATGCCTCACTTAATCGCTGTAACTGTGGTTTTCCACTGCATACGGCACAATCTATACCTGTAGAAAAATATTATGATTCTATCGAAATATGTACACTTACAGCGACAGAGATCCAGCGTTACATAATCCTTGCATTATTAATACTAAAAACCCCAAGCGGGGCTATTTCTACAAAGAGTCTTTCTGAAATTACGCCAGAAGAGTTAAATTTAAAAATTGGCCAAATATCGACTCAAAGCTTACGAGACCATGAATCCTTTTATAACGCTATCGATTTTCACCTAGAAGAAAGGTACAGGAACGAGCCAACACTTGGGCCACGTTATGCCACCGCCCCATTGGCCCAGGGTTTGAAAATTGATAAAAATTTTGATCAAGAACTGATCAAAATTACCAATCGCTGGCTGGCCAGGGATAAAGTAATTGCAGAAATTCACGTACAAACAGGAAGTCCGCAATCGCAGAAAAATCTAACTATTGAAGTCGCAGGGTACATTCTGAATGTTTCCCACCATATACTTCATCGCTTGATCAAGAAAAAAGTACTTGTATCCGTTTCAGAATCTGGCTGCTTGGCAAACACTGCGCGACTTTCACGCAAAGATCTATTCGTCAGTGGCAAAAGCTTAAGCCAGCTACAACATTTTCTGGTGCAGAAAAATTCAGCCACACAAGGGCAATCAGTGAGTTTTGATCATTATGGAATCGATTTTTCCACAAGATTAAATTTGTTAAATGATTTACTAGAAGGCAAAGCAACGAGTCTAGCTTACAACCCGTGCATTGGCCTTCCTAGCCTTGAATTGATAATTCCTACAAAACAAGCCGCAAGTTCCAAATTCCTCAGCGTACGTGAGGCAGCGAAAATTCTCAAAATTTACCCAGATGCTATTTACCGAGTAGCCAAGTCAGGGTTACTACCTTACACCCCACACTTGGCACGTCAAATTAAAATCGATGTTAATGACCTAGGAAAATTTCATCAAGATTTTATTTTTACGCGTGAGATAGCAGACAAGTTAAGCTGCAATGCCACAAACTTAGCAGATAAAATTATTTCAGCAGGAGTCATGCCTGTGCATGGCCCCAGCATTGATGGTGGATTGTTATATGTTTTCCGACGGCAGGAAGTTGAAACTCTAGACTTGGTTACTGTTTCCCAGTCCAACTACCAAAGCCGATGTGGGCGAGGTCATAAGAGTCAACTCACAAGCCAGGCGCCTAATCTGCTATTGCCATCAGACGCTTGTAAATTTCTTGACGTTAAACCCCGTCAGCTTGATCGGCTGTACCATCTCGGATTTCTGATGCCAATACAGCTGCTAAGTGAAGGTCAGCCATGTCTTGACAAAATAGAGTTAGAGGAATATCTGGCAAACTATAAGAACAATAATATGCTCATCCGAATTGAGGACGTTAAATTAAAAATGCGAATAAGTACTACCCTCTGGAACGATCTTGTAAATTTGGAACTCATTAGGCCAATAACTGATGGCATAGTGCGATATGTCTACAAAGATCAGCTAGCCGAAGCCATTAAATATCGAAGCACTATTTTTAGCACAAAGCAGCTCTCGGAAGCATCCGGGATTTGCAAAGCAATGATCAGATGGGAAGCAAAATATGGCTGCCTTGCAGATACAGTAATTCGAACAAGCAATAGCTACCCTAAGCTATTTTTTCCAAAAGCAGCACTATTTGTACTTAAAAAACAGAGAAGCCCCCAGAGTAGCCGCACAGGAAAATAATTGCGATAAACATCACAGATCCTTGTGACGGTCCATTTACATAAAATATGAATTCCCAACGAGGGGAAATTAAATATTTTTACTTATCCACCTTTCTTTTTCATTAAAGACAAAAATGAAAACACAATAGAAATACTAAAAATGACCCACCCCGCCAAGAAAGTCTTACTTGTTATTACTTTAATAATTTTTTCATTTGCGGTTTCCGGCTCATTGATTATGGAGCTAACCTCCATAGATCTTATATAGTGCTTTACATCAATATGCATCGCAAGATAAGCATGTTTTTCAATTACTTCATTAACTCGTGCCGGCAGTCTTGGGGCATTGAGTCTTCTATATTGCTCAGAGGCACTGCGGCAATACCACTCATGCAATAGTGGCTCATTTATTTTTGACTTCAAACACGCATCTATTGCATCCAGCGTCAATTCATACTCTGCCATTTTTGATTTTTCATTAAGCCTTTCCATGTGCGCCTTGGCTTCAGCTTCCGATTGATACAAAAGGTAAAGAGGCCCTCCAAGTTCAATTGAAATCAGAAAAAATCCAATTGCTAGCAAAACACCCAATACCCTTTGTTTAGATGATGCAGTCCACCTAATAATTAATTTAAATCTATCAATGCAAAAATTTGCATTTTCATACAAACTCTTAAATTCCATGATTAATCCTGTTATATCTCGACGCACTTAGGGATCGTTCCAGTAGACGCGCTGGCAACCTGCAAGATTTCCCCAAGCAAGATTTTACTCTCAATCCCCCTCACCAACAGAACGACTGGCTAGTATTGGTACAAATGATGCTTACGTCTGACCTCAACTCAAGGTTTGTTCTCACTTCAGAATGGTCACAAATAGCTGCTGTGCTGCCGGATTGCCCCGGTTAGCCAGATCAAATTTGGACATCAAATAAAACAGCATAGATTTTTTGACCTTCAACATCACCTCCAAGCTGTCATGCGGGATCTGATACTCGGTCGCAATGGCCTTGCGTTGATCCAACGCCAGATTCGGATTTGGCATGATCAGCACGTCCACTTGGGTGTGCCAGTCAAGGTCATCTTCATGACGAACCTCTGAGCCTTTGAGGCCTCTGGTCTCAAGAATCCGCCCTAGCACGAAATCCCGGAATGCACCTCGCGTATGGCAGTACGCTCGCACATGCCAACGCTCATCGTCAGAGGCAAACGCATGGGGGGACAACCATCGCCATTCAGGACGCTCACCCGTCATGGACTGGTACTTCACTTCAATCATTTGGTGCTCCCTCACGGCGGAGACCATTACTTGCAACACCGATGGTGTTGCATTGCGAGTCGGGAGCGGCCAGCCCGTCACTGGCACCGACGTTGATTGCATCTCTACGAATTCGTCGAGCGTAGTAGGTGAAATCAAACTCGGTTTGAAATCGGACATCGGGACATATCGCCGAATCGAAGCCCTGTACACCATGGCTCCCGGAAATTGCTCCATGTACGCCCGGAAATCCTTAGCCGCCTGAATTGGGTTGATGCCAAATTCATTGATCAGATCTGCCCGCTGCAACTCACCTCGCCAGAACAAACAGCGCTCAATGTGCTGCATGCGCTTCATCACGGTCAGGGACCATTCTCTGGTCTTAGGCGAAGCTACCTTATTGGGTACGTTAGACATTCTTTGCATCCTGCCCCAAAACCCCGAGGCGCGGGCCAGACCAGTAGTTGACAAATGAATACAAGACTATTACTTTTGACTATAGGTAGCTTATTGCTACATTCGTTCAAAATCAACTCAAATGATTGCCTATGCAATTAGGGGGTAGGAATGGACCGTCAGGCAGCCTCGCACGCGGTAGATCAGGTGGCGCGATATGCGCTGATCAGAGTCATTCTCGTTGACTCCTATACTGACGGGCGGATCACTGAACTACCCATCGAGGGTGGAACTGCACTAGTCAGCGGGAACGGTCGGGGCAAAACCTCACTGCTACAGTTGATACCGGCCTTCTTTGGCGAGCGCCCCGATCGGATCGTCAAGCCGGTGAGCAATCAGGGCAATTTTGCGCACTATTACCTTCCCCGTTCGACTTCCTACATCGTTTTTGAATACCGGCGTGACAATACCCTGTGCTGCGCTTTGCTGACTTCCGATCCAACCGGCGAAGGCGTTGAATACCGATTTGTTCGCAGTGGCTACCAGCGTGACTGGTTTGTGGACAACGAGGACAGCATGCTAATAGCCAACAGCAACTTGCCGGAGCGCCTGAAGCAGCTGGGGGCAGATTGCTCGCGCAAGATGCCCCTTGATCAGTACAGGGCCATCATTCAGGGCAAACGAGCTCATGGCTCAAGCCTGAAGCAGCATCGCCAGGATGTCATCGATTACGCCTTTTGCCCCAGCTCGCGTCCGCTCCCCCACATCGAGCGGATTGTGTTCGGGATGTTTGCTCGCAAGTCCAATTTCACTGACCTGCAGCGGATGATTGTTTCGACGGTCACCGATACCAATACCAACATCTCTCTCGGTGCCGAGCGCAAGAAAATTGAAGCTTGGCCGGATGCCTGCGATAGCTACCTGACCGTCATGCAGGAAGCATCCCGCATGGAGGACATCCAGCAATCCTACGACGATGTACTAGGGGCGGAGCAGGAGCTGCGCAATATCCACGGTCGGTTTGCGGCATCCAATATAGCGCTGGATGAGCAGAAGGAGGAGAAAGCCAAGGCGCTTGGGCAGGCGAGGCAAGAACTCGAGAATGCAGAGACTGCCTTCAAGGAATCCAGAGCAATTCTTATTGAACAGATCTCTTCCCTGGATAGGGAGATTGGTGACTACCGCCTCAAGCTGGAAGACCTGACAAAAAGGCAACGCCTCTTCAAGGAAAAGGATATCGAGGGCCTGGCTGAGTTGCAGGGTCAAGAGCAGCTCCTTTCGCAGGAGCTGGGACAGCTGACTAGCCGCAAAGCCACCCTCCTGGACCAACAATCAAACATTGAGGCGGAATACCAGAAGATTCTCGACAACTTGAAGCTAAGTCACCAGACGGGGCTGACCAAGTTCGAACGTGAACGCTCGACGGCGAAGGGCGATTATCAAGTGAAAACCAACTCCCTCCAGGCAGAATGCTGGGAGGAGGAAGCGGCGGTACGGCAAGCGTCTACCGAGAACGAGGCCGCGCTGGAGCTGGCAATCGAAACGGCGAACGAGACCGTTGGCGAGGCGCGAGAGAAGATGACAAACCCGCAGCCCGACCCTACCCTGGTCGCCGCCGCTGAAGCGCAGGAAGATAAGGTGGAGAGCTTCCGGAAGGCTCATGCGGCGGCAATCACGCTGGAGGACGAAGTACGGCAGACTTTCAATTCGGCCCGCAACAAATTCGGGGCAGCGGAGCTGGTGCTGAATGGCTTGCGCCATCAGATCAAAGTTGAGGAAGGTCGGCTCAATGACCTGCTCAAGAAGGCGGCCCCGGATGAGAACAGCTTGCTGTACTACCTCCGTCGCAACCGATCGGACTGGACTCACGATATTGCCAAAGTGGTTCGGGAAGATCTGTTAGCCCGTACCGACCTTTCCCCGACCTTGGTTGCCATGCAGGACAGCCTGTATGGCCTGCAGCTTGATCTGGATTCGCTTAGCAGCCCGCTCGTCGCAGACGAAACCGCCCTGCAGACGGAAATTGAGCTGGTGCGAACCACTATCAAGGAACTCAACAGCCGGCTAGCCGAGCAGGAAGCCGAGTTGACCGAGCTCAGCCGGGCCCTGAAAACTGCGGAGAGCAAGCTGTCTGAGATGTCGGCCAATACCTCACTGGCAAGCAAAGCGCTGGAGTCGGAAAACATTGCACTTCATGGTGCCCGGCTTGCGGTGCGCCGCAGTCGTGAGTCCGCCGGCGAACAGGCTAAACAACAGTATGCTCATGCGGCCAACATTGCGGAACAGGCCAAACAAGCTTTGCGTAACCATCGCAACCAGCTGCAGAAAGACATACAGGCTATTCAGCTTCGTCAGAAAGAGCGGCAGATGGAGTACCAAACGGCCTTGAATGAAACGCTGACCCACATCGATAAAGCTGAAACCGATACAGCGGTAAAGCATGAAATCCAATGCAAGCAGATCGAGACGGAGCGCCTGGCCAAACTCAAAGACAACGGTGTCGATACCGCGATCCTGCAGGCGCTTGAGCAGCAGATTGGCGCGGTGTCCGACAAACTGACCACAATCGACACTTCCCGCAACCTGGTTGCCCAATGGCGCCTGTGGCTGGAATCCGAGTGGTCGATGAAGGCGGCAATCGAGCAATCGATGAACCAGGCCAGCCAGCGCAAAGATAGCCTCTCCCGCGACAAGGACAAACTGAGCAAGGCGTGGTTTGACGAGCAAAACCAACGCAGGCAGTCGATCCATATCCTGACTCAGGCTATCAGCGAGATTGAGAAGGATCAGAGCCACATTGTTCGCCAGCGGCAAGTGCTTGCTGACTACCCGCCCAATCTGGGTGCACTGCCTGACCACAATACTTCCTGGAATCTGCAGGTGCTGGTTGAGCAGGCCGGCAACCAGCTAAGGAACCTGGATAAGCATGAGGAGGCCCTGAAGCAGGACATTACTGTGCTCAAACGGGTGTTCAGTGCCAGCCGCCACGCCCCTGCCGACCAGTATTACGAGTCCCAGCGCAAGCTGATCGGCCCAGACCGGGCTGAGCATCCCCGCGAGTGGGTTCCAGCCTTCAAGGAATGGTACCAGACGGTCCACAAGGAATGCCGCCGGCTGCTGCATATCGAGGCGAGAACCATCGCGGATGCGGTGGGTGACTTCCGTGACCGGATGGCGGTGTTCCACAACAAGGTGCAACAGTTCAACCGTGAGCTGCAGGACAACATCAATGCCAACCAAGGGTTCAAGAGTATTGGCGGCCTGACGGTTGAGATTGTGTCCTCCATTCGGGAGCTGGAATACTGGCCTACCGTTGATAAGGTTGCAGAATCTCGTCTGGATTGGATGGCTGGTGACCTGTCAGACCTCCCCCCGCCTGAGTTTGCACTGGCCTTGCGAGATCTGCTGGAGCATTGGCAGCTCAGGGAGGGCATACAGGCCGAGCTGACCAATCTGGTTCGCATCCAGGGCGAAGTGATTGAGAACGGCAAGCGACGCCCATTCAAGAAAGCTGAGGATCTGGAGCACATTTCCTCCAACGGCCTCTCCTATATCGTGATGGTGCTCTTGTTCATGGCCTTCATCAATCGGGTCCGTGGGGATGCTCCGGTCAACATCGTTTGGGCGCTGGATGAGATCGGGTCCCTAGATACGGGCAATACAGTCACATTGGTCAATATTTTGAAGCGGAACAACATCACGCTGGTTACGGCCTGCCCTGATCCGAAGCCGGATGTTCTGGCCACATTCAGGAGCCGGCGCGCGATTAGCAGTGACCGGCGAATTTACGAACCCGCTCACCAGCATGGCTGGTCGAGCGTCAAGGCCATTGCGGCGACGGAGGCGAGCCATGTTTGATCAGACAATGACGCTGCTGCTGGTGGGAGAATTTATTTGTGAGGTGCGCTACCCCGATGCGTTTCGGTACCTGGCTAGCGATGCTAACCAGAAGGATGCCAATGCCTACCTGACCCGCATCGGCCGCACGCTAGCATCCACTGAGCAAGGTGGATCGTGGTACGCGGCATATTCAGCCATTGGCGATGAAGAAAGGAAAGTGATCAAGTCCGAGTTCACCCGGATCTGGCAACGAACCCGTTTTCTGGTGGAATTCTTTGGCAAGGCGATGCGAGCCTCGAATAAAGAGGATTACTACTCCCGTGGCGACAAAATCGAATTCCATGCGCTGATGGCGGCCGTGGATGGTAACCCTGGGCTGCGTGCCGAGTTTCAGGCGCTCAGCAGGCTGACGGGGGGCAGCACCAGTGACGGGAAGCTACGCTCGTTGTTGGCAAGCTATTTCAAGGAGCTGGTCAATGATGGCTATCTGATCGTGGCGAATGCGGAGCGGGAAATCTACCAGGTGACAGGCAAGATCGAGTACCTGACCGAGGTGGCACAATTCCTTATGACCACGAACAACATTTCCGATGACATCGTGGAAGAACAGGACCCCACTGATTCGCTGATCTGAAGCCATGACGAACAAATCTGATCTCGTACTTCACCATCTGGAAACGCTGTCTAAATACCGTGTTCTGGTAGCCGCTGCCTATCACCACGGGGCCGTAGACAGTTCTGACGATCCCGCTGGCGGTAAGGGCATCGAGACCCTCAAGCAGGCCGGTATCCTACTGCCGCGCAACGAGGGTACCTACCGTTTGTCGTCGTCGCTTATGCGTCATCTGGATGAGACCCTGCAAAAGGAGCGGCTGTACTCCTCGTCCGGCGCCGATCTCTCTGAGCTGGCACAACGCTTACCTGATATTTCCCATATGGTGGCGGATGCGGCTTATGAAGGCAGACACGATGATGTAGACCACTACATCGACGAGTTCGATATCAGGGTCTTCGAGATCGCAGATAGCGTGCAGAGCGTCTTGCTTACCCTGCGGTTCCAATGCGACAACAATTTCGCCAACGTGAGCACGCTGGCTGAGAAGCGACGTCAAAACGAGTATTACTTAGAGCGCGCAAGCCGGATCAGCGAGACCCTGAGTGCCATTCAGTCCGGCAACCTTACACATAACCTGGAAACCACCCCAGAAGGTGGGCGCATGCTGGAGACTTATCAGTCTCAGATCGCCAAACATCTACCGGAGTGGCGAGCCCAGTTGCTGGACATCACTGCTATCTTGCAGGCGTATCTCCACAAGACCCGACAAATTGAGTTTGTTGCCCGACGAATGCGGGCCTTCGAGCTCTTTCTGAAACGCAATCCAGGCTTTGTGCCTGATGAGCTCGACGATACGATAGCGCTCCCTCACTGCGCCATGCGGGCCCGTAGCCTGCCATTGAAGGCACATGCCTGCGTGCAGAATCCCGAGTTTGATGAGGCCCTACTAAAGATTGCCCGCAGCATCCCGGATATCAAACTCAAGGAGTTGCCGCCCCCTCGTATCGGGGCATTGCTTCCTGACACGCCGATCGAAGCCGATGAAAACGTGATGGCCATCCAAGCATGGGAACTGGCTATCCTGGCATTGCTCAATGAGCTCGATACTGAACCAGTCTCGGCCTTGGCATGGAAAGCTGACCGGGTGGAATTGGCTGCCATCGATGATGATATATGGTTGCTGTGCCTTCTGCGTGAAGAAGAGAATGATCTCGCTCGTAATGCCGATGTCCGTTTTGAGCATGTCACGCAGCTAACACCGCGCATGTGCGGCAACATCCCCTTGATCGATATCCGCCTATCGAGAATTTCGACATGAATAAGACCACTGCCATCAGTCTGCTCAGGGTTGTCCAGAGCGCTCCTGAACGCGTTGAGTTCACAGTATCTGATGTGCTGCGACGGTTTGTGCTGGATAGCGGTATAGGCCTGGTAAGTGGTCGGAAGGTCATTTTCAACGAAGGCCATAAGGAGAGGATCCGTAAATGGCTGGCAGCCGAACAGGTTGATCCAAATTCCTCACCTGATGCCTGGGGGCGTGCAAGTCGTTCGGACTCCATGGAGATCGGTCCCGATGAGAAGTGGGCTGGTGCTGCAGTAAGAAGCGAGCGGATTGCCATCAAGACCTTTCGTGGGAAGCCCTTGAATGTCGGTGTGAATCCCCTATTCCTTCCTCCGGGGGCCAATCTGGAATGGGGTTACCCGCAGGCTATCAAATACCTTCAGCATGAGGATGTGGTTCTCGTTGAAAATTGGGAGACATTTGAGCACATCGATGACCTTCAGGTTGATATCAGTCGAGTGTCAAGTAATCCACTTATTCTGTGGCGCGGCGGCTCCTTGAATTCGACGACTGGCGCTGCCCAACGTTTTCTTGAAAGTTATGGTCGCCCGGTATGGTCTGCGCCCGATTACGATCCTGCCGGGCTGGCAATTGCAGCCAGATTACCCAACCTGACCGGGGTGTTGGCACCAGGTGATGATATCCTGAGCACTTTGCTTGGGAGGTCCAGGTTGCATGCACGCTTCAATAGCCAATTGGCAGGTTCCGTAACAACCATTGAGGCCTCTCCCGACCCAGATATCCAACGGCTCTGGCGGCTTGTGCTGGGTAGCAAAAGTGCTCTTCCCCAAGAGGTGCTGTGTAAGCGCAATAGATAGCTCTTACCACTGCAACCAGTGGCCTACTCCATAAAAGGGGGGCGTACCCTAATTTATGTGTGAACACCGTGTGAGAGATGAGCACACAACTAACCCACCAATCCACCGGGCGCTGCGCAATAAAGCCACGCTGCGCCAGTGATCTCAGACGTTAGGTCGCTTACATGTTTTTTAATCCCTCACCACAGTTTCTATACCGCGCCTATAAGGTCATCACACATTTTGTTGACAACATGGGTACTCCAATGGGCTGCCCAGGCTCCTGTAGGCAATCCTGCCCTATAGATGGTGAGAGCTTGTAAGCAAGCTAGCAACAAGAAAGTCGGCTCGAATTATTCTTTTAGCATTTCAATAACGTTGAAGTAATATAAATGGCCAGTCTCCGTATCATGCGTGCGTACTGCATCGAACTCCGCGAAGTAGTTACGATCACTCAAGCCAGAATAGAATTTCTGTCTAGAGAACCCCTTCTCTCAAGGTTCCACTTCCTGTGTTCCGATGAAAAATGCCGTGAGAAAGGAGTGCGCGTCATTGGCGTGAATTACCGTGAGAACGCTCAAGAATCAGTTAAGCACGTAACGGCACACTACCGAGAGCAGGATACGCACCTGCCTGGTTGTGAATGGCAACATGAGGAAGACACTGAGGGGCCTGACGGCCTGCTCCCTGGTGAGTCTGAAGATACCGCACGTAAACGCAAAGCACGCCGCAAGTTGAACGACTTTATTGATGTCTTTGACCCGACTGATCACGACGGAACCAAACCGGCAGAAACAGAGAAGTCCCCTATTGATTATGGAGGTATTGGTGTACCTGTATCTGGTGGCGGCCAGGCACGGGGAAACAACGACTCTGAGTTGACTGGAGTAAATCGAACCAATGACTTGGAACGATTAGTAGAGAGCTTTAGGGATGCAAAGGAGAAACTTTCTGACGAAGAATTTTCCACTTTAGAGCTGCAAGTTAAAGGAATTGGCAAAATTAAGCTGAAACATTATTTTCAGCGTTTAAACTATTCCAAAACTTGGTCGACGCATCGGATTATATATGGCGGTGCAATCTTGGATAAACGCTATGGACAAGGATTCCGGCTAAAATTTTACGACACTGTAGAAGGAAAGCCTGTTTTTTTATACGTTAGCCCCGCCATGATGAAAGAGTACCGACATAGAAAGTACCTTGATGGAATACTCTCCAAAGTGGATGAAGTCCGCTTCCTTAGAGTCTATGCACTGGGGCACTTTGAAGAAGCCCCAGGCGAGAGCGATGGCCTCAATCTCGTGATATCACACTTGCGTCATCTCGCTATTGTATTGGGACCAACAAAAAATAAGGCTACCCGGTAGGCTACAGTGCCTCTAATGAGGCTAGAACTCTTGTTACCAAGTAGTAAGCGTCAATGAGATCGACTAACTCACATTCTACCTCCCGGACGCTGCAAATGGTTGCAGCGTCCGGGAGTCTGTTAGCACCACTCTCGACAAGAGTCACATTGACCTCTCCGGCCTCCCCTCGTACATCAAAGGCAATATAGCAGGTACATCCCAATCGGTAAGGGCGTAACTGGCTATTGGCATTCTTACCAACCGCTTTCTTCATCCCTGAGCAAAATTCAGACACTGATGAACGCCAAGCAACGTCCAATTGTAGTGGTCCGTTTGGACCAACCTGGAAAATTGGCTGTTGAGTCATCTTACCTCCCTACGATCAAAAAACTCCAAGCTTTGGCTTCAAAATACGATAATGCCAATTTTTGGCTTTGTGGCATTTAAAATATTACACATCAACGTCAGGATAAGTCTTTGATTTTTCAGTCGTTTCAATTTCAATTTTTGGTGCATCTAACAGTAAACAAGAGGGGTATTAAGAATACCCCTCTTTATTTATACGGACATAAAGATGTCAACTGCATACGAAATATTTACACCCAATGGGGTTCCGACATTAACGTACGTCAGAAGAGAATTAGCAGATAAGGCTGGTAATAAATTCTATCCAGAAGAAAAGCTTTCTGAACAATTAGCAATCCCCGGCAGGGTTGTGAGCATAGCCGGACCGTCAAAATCTGGCAAAACAGCACTTGTTGAAACTGTTGTCGGTAAAAAAATATTGTTAAAATATCCGGAGCTCAGATAAAAGACCCCGACTCCATTTGGTTACTAGTCTTAGAACAGCTAGAAATTCCAGTTGAAAAAAAGACAGTCCAAAAAGAAACCGACAAAGAGTCGATTAAAATTGATACAAAAATTGAAATTGGAAACCCACTACTGAAAGGCTCAGCAGGAATATCAGGGGAAGATGCAAATGAAAAATCAAGCGAAGTATCCAATACATTTCAATCCAACTATCAAGTAGCGGTCTCAAGCCTAAAAGACAATGGAAAAACATTATTTATTGATGATTTTCACTACATGTCAGAGGAAAATCAAAAAGCCACTGCTGAAATAGTAAAACACGCAGCCGAACATGATCTTCTTTCAATTTGCGTTGCACAAGTTCGCCATAAAAATGATCTTGTAATACGCATGAACCCAGACTTGACTGGACGACTAACCAATATAGACTTTGACTTATGGTCAAGAGAAGATATCGCCAAAATCGCCCATGGGTTTCAACTATTAAATATCGAAGTTAGCAATTCAATTGTTGATGCATTTGCCACAGAATCCGGGGGCTCCCCTCAAATCATGCAATCAATTTGCCTGTCCGCATGCATTAAAAACAAGTCTCTCACAGTCTCAAAAGAAAAAATTCAATTTCACGCAAAAAATATTGACATCAGTACGGTAATATCATCATGCATTGAAGCGATTGACAGAGATAGACTGGTAACAAGACTCGAAGCAGGCCCACCCACACACGGCACTGATCGATTGAGCTTCGAGATGATTGATGGAACTACTCTAGATGTTTATGGCTGCATCTTGGCAGCTATTGCACTAAACCCTCCTTGGCTTGAAATTAAAAAATCTCAGCTTATAGATAGGGTTGGATTTTTAACAAAAAGCGATTCCCCAAACACAAGCAGCATACTCAGATCCTTGACGCACATGCAAGCCATTGCGCAAAAGTATGACAATTTCAATGACTACATTGAGTGGGATGATGACAAAGGACTACAAATATTAGATCCCTATTTATTATTTTACATACGGTGGATAATGAAATTCCGTTCAATAAGGGAACTTTACGAACTGAATTTAAGCAAAAAAAATGCAATTTAAATTAGCTTTCATTTGATCGTAAGTAAACTTCGCGGGTCTCGCCCCGCCGGCGAGGTCCTTTGCTTTTGCTTCGCCAAAAGAAAGGACCCAAAGAAAAGGCGACCCGCAGCGCGTCGAATTCCCGCCACAGCCGCACCGCCCAGGGCGCGGGCGGAACTTGCGGCGCGCTAACGTCGCGCCGCTGCAAACAGCCGACCGCTTAAGACCCTGAGCGGCACGTCTGCGTCGGCTCGCGCTGACGGGACTAGGTAGCGCCGGGTTTGTGCTGGCCACCCTTAAAAAAAAGTCCGTGGGATTCGAACCCACAGCCCGCTCGGATAAAACCGGGTTCCTTTACCTTTTACATCGCTTCCATCGTACCGTTGCCACCCTTAGCCCCGTCAAGCATGCCGACGGGTGGCCGGGGCGAGGTTTTAAGCGCCTGCTTTGTTTGAGCGATTTGACGTTAGCAAATCGCGAGTTCAGGCGCGCCTCGCCCCGGTCGGGCCCTGTCGGGCAGCCGCAGGCCATGCTTGACGGGTGGCCTTGGAGGTGAAGGAGGGCTTGGCCAAGCAAAGGCCCCTTCCCCGCCGCCGCGCGGAAACGGCAACACAAAACATCATCCGAGCAGCGAATTTCTGCCTTGTACTTTCCATTTTCCAAATTAGCCCACCGAATAGCAGATTGTCAGTGTTTGTAGCGTGATCCGTACGGTACGTCACAAGACTCAAATTCAAATCACTCTTCCCATCATCCTCCAGAAATCGATGGTAATGCCATTAGCGGTTTCCCGCCTCGTACAACCGCTCAAATCAGTCCACTTCTTCCATATCACCAATATTTCTTCTTAAGCAGTATTTTTCACGGCTGTAGAACCGGCCTTACAAATCAAAAAAATAATCTCGTTATCACGTCTTGAGATGTGAGCAACGACGACCAGACTACACCTATGGTCAATTGCAATGGCGCTCAAGGCCGTGCACCGTATGCCGCATTACCAATAAAGTGCTAGGAGCCCCTCATGCTGATTAGTCCACCGCGATTAAATATTCCTCAAGGCGAAAATGAGAGTTACGAAGAGTGGTTAAACCACTTCATGCCATCGACAGCGCGAGGGGGATTTCCAATTGGCTCATATGGGCAATGGCATCTTGGATTACATCTAACAAATATTGTTGGCAGTAGCCGTACGGGCGAAATTGATATTTGCGCGATTGCGGATGGAATCGTCATGATCAGCCAAAATAGTGGTGACATTCAACCTGATGTTAATGAAGATGCTGAACCTGGAGCTACGTACAGAAGAGTTGATTCTCGCGGAGTGGTTGTGTTGCGTCACGAGACTGAAATCGGCGAGGGAGACGAAGGTAAAATTGTTTACTACTCTGTATATCATCACCTTGGAATAATATCTGAAAAAGCGCAAAAATTAGGAATGCCAATTTATAGAAAAGAGTTGATAGGATATCCCGGAAGAGTTGGCGCTCAACCAGGCATACACATGGAAATATTTTGCACAGACGCCAACTTAAAGAAGATAACTGGCAGAACCAGTGGCGACCTCGATTATAGAAACAAAAATGGCCGCATGAATATAATATATGGAGATGTGCACTTCTACATTCCTGCAAAGACCAATGCATACACATTTACAAATGACATCCCCCCTCTGGATAAAGCCCAACCAGCATCCGGTGGAGTTCAAATTGGGGTTGAACTGTTTTTAACCATGCGCTTTGCAAAGGGGCAGGTTGAATTGCATACACGCATCAAAGTAAATAATGAGTATATAGAAATATTACCAGCAGCAGACAGAAGAGCCTCAGGAAAGCCACCCGCCAATACAATCACAAATTATTCATTTAGCTACCATGATTACGAATATGACATGTACCTCCTAGCCAGAGAACTACAAAGAAAGCACCCTGAAAATGCATGCAACAGCATCTACGAATTATTACGCTTTGGTCGTGTCATTAATAGAGAGAATGAATCAAACATTTCAGCCAATGTCCCACATTGGCACTTGATAACCATGCCGAACAAAAGTCAAAAATGGGTTAACTTGCACCAGGCAGATATCAAGGTATTTAGTGATGGCGACTTCCCGCCATGGACGGGATGGAAGCTAATTGATGGAACACAAGATGCAACAAGTCAATGCAAAAATTCAGAAATTCTGAGTTTATTACAAAAAGATAGGCAGACTATTAGTAAAAGTTCCATTGCAGAAAGATTAATGAACCATGAAGTGAACAAGAAGTTTTCGAAAATGATATGCAAAAGACGCAGTGAATGGAATGAAAATTACATCATGAAGATGGAATACTGGCGAACCATCAAATCCTCAACCAATCCTGAACCAATGACAATCAATGAATACAATGGAAATTTCAAGTCAGACTCATTAAAACTTTGTTTCTGGCGAGTGCTAATGGAAAGAAACAACACAATAATTCCTGCAGCTAAACTATGTAGTTTTCAGATAAACCCAGAAAATGTTATCACTAAAAAGTTCAAAAACAACAATAGCCAACTCAATGAAGCCGGGAAAAAACTGGCTGCATCCATAGAAAGCATAAATACTGAAATCAAGAATTACGCTAAAGGATACAGCACGCTACTTGGAGAGGAGCTATTCTTCTTCAATCCTGCTTCATTTATTGCGCATTTCCATAAAAACACATGGCTATCCAATCATGAATTAGCACAGCTAATACCCAGAGTTTACTACTCATACAATGCGAGCAATGAAAGCAAAGGACTTTTAAACTATTCAACTGCACTTCATCGAATCTGCCACATTTTAAATAGAAACCATGCTTTCAATAAAATGGTAAGAAAGTATGGCTTGGTAGAGCGCGTCAGATTTAGCCATTTATTGGCACAAGAACTTACAGAAATGTTCATGGCATCAACAACTGAAGAAATTGGAAGAGGCCGCCAACAATTGAAAAATGGCAACTTGGTATGGCCACAACCCGCAATGGAATATTATCAGTCATTTTACGGTCGCGGGCATATGCAGCTTACATGGCCTGACAATTATGAAAAGTACGGAGACTATAGATCCAAGAAAAATTTACCAGACAATACGAAAGGCATTTACGCCGATGAAAGAATAACAACATCCAGCACCCACTATTGGGGCAATCCAAAAGATGAAGAAAGAAGAACCAACAAGAAAGCAATACCAAAACAGTGGTACCCGCGATACGACCCAGCCCAGTTAGTGGAAATTCCTTACAACAGCGCTGATAGCGGAGGGTGGTATTGGGTTTCAAAGACAATAAATGGAAAAACTGGGCAGATCAATATATCACGCCATGCGGACAGAGGGCTATCGAGTGATGCAGTTGGCCGTGTTTCTGTAATGATAAATGGTGGTGGAAATGGATATTTTGACAGGCAAGGCTTCGCTACTTTTCTTGCGAACTTCTTGCTTAACGGCAGACTGGCTGATAGAAACATTATTAAACACATAACGAGAAATAGTGGGAAAAATCTGATTACAAAATCAATTACCGTTGATTTTTCTCCACAAAGGAATGAAAAATGAACCACTTCATAAAAGTCAGTGTGATTTTTTTTGCCATGCTGAGCAATCCTAACCATGCCAAAACAATCAAAGTCACCCAAAATCCTATCAAAAATCCTTACAAATCTTTTGAAGAAAAATTGCCAACAGGCTGGAGTTCAGATTTCCTGATCCGAACAATAGCGCCCCGAAAGGGCAAATCAGCATTTGTTGGTGCAGCCATCAAGCCGTGGCCAGGGGAAAATGGAAAATTCATTGTTGCACTTTGCACCACAAAGGATGGTATTTCAAGGCATCAACTTAATCTTCCGGCAGATGGCTGCTCAAACGAAAGCTCGGAACTCTATCTTGGTGTTTTTGGACTGGAAATAACACAAAAACGGTCATCGTATATTTTATTAGCAAAAACCGAGATGCCAATTACTGATAGCGTAGACTGGACTGCATCCAACATAGACGGCAATGATGCAGACTGCCTGAGTAACTTCAAGGCATGCAACAAAGGCAGTTCATTTCCTCAAGTGTGGACATATATTGACAATACGCCCTATCGTATCAATAAAGAAAATCCAACATTTGGCATTACTGGCGAGTGGCGAAACAGTTTTGCTGGCAGTGGTAGCAGCACTTCATCTGCACTGTATTTGATTTCCCTGTTTGATAACAAACTGAAAGTCGTCTTTTCGGCCCCGATGAGTTATTTCAAATCGATTGAAGGCGAATGGAACAGCAAGCATACAAAACAAATGATTGAAGAAACCTCTGCCAAAAACTATCTGATCATTTCAAACAAAGAAACACATGGCTATAAAAACATACTGCTACGCGAAAAAAATGGAACATGGCACAGAACTTATCATTGGGATAAAGAAAAGAAAGTCTATATTGGCAATAGTTTATGACTGACTGATTGATGAAAATAACGTCATCAGCAAAAGTGTCGCTAGCCCATCACTATCAAACACCACCGCACTGTCGCCACCCTTGGCCCCGTCAAGCATGCCGACAGGCGGCCGACGAGGTAAGTAATCGCCTGCAATGTTGGAGCAATTTGACGTTAGCAGATAGCGAAACGGGCATATCTCACGGCGGAACGCCCCGGTAACGCAGGGGCTTCCGCCCTACATGCCGCCCCCGTAGGGTGGATGCCCCAGAGGGGCGATCCACCACGCAACGCTCCCGAATAAATCTATTTTGTGGCCGGGAAACCACCGCACCGACGCCACCCTTGGCCCCGTCAAGCATGCCGACGGGTAGCCGGGGCGAGGTTTTAAGCGCCTGCAATGTCTGAGCGATTTGACGTTAGCAAATCGCGAGTTCAGGCGCGCCTCGCTCCAGGCGGGTCCTGGCGGGTAGCCGCAGGCCATGCTTGTGGGGTGGCCTTGGAGGTGAAGGAGGGCTTGGCCACGCAAGCCCTCCTTCCCGTCCGCCGCGCGGAAGCGGCAGGAAAATCCATCATCCGCGCAGCGGATACAAGCCCCTTACCTGCACCTCTTGCCAGTGTTTCCGCACCCCTCTACCCTTGCCGCTGCTGGTCTCACTGCGTAGCCTTTCCGGGTTGCATTCCAAACATGCATCCGGGTTTGGCGACCCAGTTACACCAGTACAGAAAAGCCGCGTTCAGCGGCTTTTCTCACTTGCGTCTGCATCCTTCAATGGCGGGCCGAGTGGGGAGACCTTATCGGTCTGCCGGTGCTGGTGCCGGTTCGCCAACCCCGCTTCGGCCTGCCACCCGCGTTTGGCGACGCGCATGGCAGCCTTCATTACTCACCAGAGGGCCTAGTCATGGCGAATACCGGATCAAACACAAGCAAGCATCCCCCTCCCCTTACCCTGTCCTACCTCGGCAAACCCATCCGCCTGCACCTCCACCCCCACACCTGCTGCCTGCACGGCGAGGACATCCTGCAACTATTCGGCCCACGCCTGCGCCATCGCCTGCAACACATCCTGCAACAACACCCCGGCTGCCAGCACCCACACCACGACAGCCTACAACCGTACTGGCCGGAAAACACCCTGCAACAGGCGCTGCGTCAAATCCATCGCCCCGCCGCACAACGGCTGCGCCACTGGCTGAACCGCCAAGTCCTCCCCGCCCTGCAGCAACGCCCAAGCGACGCGCCACGCCACGACCAGGCACTGGCCATGGCCGCCGAGGCCGGGCAGCAGATCAGCCATGCGGTATTACGTGCGGTATTGGAACAGGGACAAGGCTGGCAGCATGGCCATTGGCTGCTGACGCTGCGCTTCACCCCCAACCACGCCAGCCGCCATGCACATGGCCGACTAGTGGCGCTCAACAGCCAGGCCACGCCCTTGCAGGCATTGGCCCAACACATTGCCGCGCCGGATGGTTTACCCAGCAGCAATGCGGAATTACTGCGGCTGGCAGAGGCTTGCCATCAGCTATTGGCCAGACGGATGAACAAACAGGCGTGGCGGGCGGAGGCAGAGGCGGAGACCCGCTGACTGAGGCATAGCTGCTGGCCATGACCAGCATCCGTAGAGAAAACGACCATGCGGTCATCAAGCCCAGCCCCAGCCATCGACGGTGGGCTTGATTTCTATTTTCTCGCCGCTGGCCGTGGAACCAGAACCAGCAGCTTATTGACGTTTGATGGTGTTCAACCAGCCGGCAAACCGCTCGTTGGCCTCACTCATGGCGGAGGCGGTTCTGCGTTGCCTCAGCACAGCCGAGCGGCTGCGATGGCGGCTGAGCCCGTGGCAAGGCTGATCCAAATGGACTATAGGTAAGCGTATCGGACTATTTGTTTGGCATTAACTGGCCGGGATACTGCATACCCTTTCCATAATCACGTCTTCCGCCAGCAGGTTTGTTCCGGCACGGAGGAAGGCTCCTGCTGGCTGATCGCCGTGAAGGAGATCATGCAGCCGCTGCACAGTGCCTGCGACATTGGCGTGCCTGGCTTGGTAGCGTAGTGCAAGGGCTGGCCAGCTGACACATGCGGCTTTGCCAGCCCACACGGCCCTCCCTATAGCGTGGCTGTCTTGGCGGTTTTGCTGTACGTACCTTCACCACCGCCAGACAGGGCACTAGCAAGATGGCCGGCTCTTCCATGTCCAATGCTGATGTCAATTACCTGGGGCTGATTCAAGCCCTGCCCTTGTTTGGCGGCTGTGCCGCACACCAACTGGAGGCGCTGGCCAATACCGCCAGCTATGCCGTACTGGGGGAGGGAGAGCCCTGGCATACGACTGAGCGTACCAGCGGCAGTCATTATGTGGTGCTGCAAGGGGCTATCAGGGTTTCGATGATTTCACCGGATGGTAATGAGTTCATCGTGGCCATTCTTGCGCGCGGCGAGGTGCTGAATGGGTTTCTGGCAGGCGATGCCACCTGCCCGTTTCTGGCGTCCAGCATCATGCTGACCGCGCACGGGCCTACCATTGTGATGAAGTTTTCCTGGGCCAAGCTGGCGCTTGGTGTCGAGGCGCTGGATCTGGTAAAGCGCTTTGATTATCTGCTGCAGGAATGCACGGCTACGCTGCTGCTGCGCATTGAAGATCTCGCCATGCACTCGCTGGATGCCCGGCTGGCGCGGATTCTACTGCGCCTGCATACGCAGTCAACGCGTATTGCAGAGCTGCGCTTGCACCGTTTTAACCAGAGCACGCTAGCGCTGCTGGTGAATGGCAGCCGCTCCAAAGTCAATCAGCATTTGCAACGCTTTGTCCTGTGCGGGGCAATATTGCTGATTGATGGCTGTGTGCGGGTGATTGAAAAGGCTCACTTACTGGCTATTGCACGCGGCAAATACTAAGCCGCTGATGATGAGGGCCGCGTTTAGCACAAACGTGCACAACAGGCTGTTACCCGGGTAACAGCCTGTATTTTTTTATTCCGCCATATTGGGGCCGTCGAAAACAATTACGTATTCGACATTATCTTTCAGGAAAGGTATCCCATGACTGATTGGAATAAAAAGCTGACCAACCTCATCCGTCAAAACGACGGAACGCTATGGGGTAATTGGTCGATGGTGGCGCAGGTTAATTTGGGCGACTACGGCGTTATCAATCCGGAAACTGCGGAATTTACCCGGCTGGGTAATATTGCCGAGTTGTATCCTGATTTTTTCAGCACGGGCTCAAAATCCACTGGTGATTTTTTCTACAAAACCAGCGGCGTGCAAAAGCATTCGGTGACAGAAAAAATATCTGGCGAGTTTTTGGAACCAGATACTGAAACCATCATCAGCGGCGGTATCAAGTTCAGCTGGAATTTCTCCCAAAGCAATGACATGCTGGTTAACTTTACCGCCGTGCGTTCGGACAGCCTGAAGCCGGTGCAGAACCTGCTGCGGGTTGACGTATTCAAAACCTTGCTGCAAGCGGCTGGCACCGCAGGTAAGCGCAGTAATAGCGGCGGTATTTTGCCCGGTTTTGTGGTGGTGACCGACGTAGTGAAAAGCGCCGGCGGATTTATGGTTGCCTCGGAAAGCAGCAATCAAAAGTTCAGCATTGGCGGTGAAGCCAAAGCCACTTCTGCACTGGTTGAAGGCCTGGCCGGCGATGTCAAGGCGGGTTATAGCTTTACGGAATCTACCGATTCAATCGTCAAGTATATCTTCCCCTCTCCCAATAAATGCGTCATGCGTAATGAGCAGGCACCGCAAGCACATATTGCCTTCCGTGCCCTGTCATTTAATGACAAGGCTTTGCTGACCAACTGGAAAGGTTGATGGCTGCCACGGCAATCATCTCTGTCTACAAACATTTTTGGATAAAGGACACTTAATCATGCCTACCGTTTTGACTGTAACCAATAAAGGCGGCTTTGTTGCGCACTGCAAAGCCAGCTGGCTGGATGCCGGTTTTCAACAGCAATCCATTGATCATGAAGCCATGACTGCCGGCACCAACTGGACCGTCACCCTGGATGACGGCGTCACCCAGCTGCACCTGCACGTGGAGCACGATACCGGCCTGGTATGGAAACCGCGTAATGTCACCGGCGATTTGTTCTGGGATAACCCTGGTGCCCAGTTCAAGGGCGGCCAAGCGCAGGTGAAGATAAAAGGTACCACGCTGATTGGCTATGGCGTGGAGTGGGAAAACCCCTAAATTATATTAACTGGCCACTGTAGATCAGCATAGCCGTTAACAGCATTGTTCTGTTTATCAAAAATACCCTGATAGTGAGGTGAATCATGGCTCATAAAAGTGAGAAAAGCCCATCCAAGCGTGAAAAACACCAGAAAGGTGTTGAAAACCAAACCACCAACGAGCGTGTACGCGAGTGGAAAAAGTACAAGCAAAACGGTGGCTCGCTCAGCATTAACAGCTGGGATAAGCAAGGCAGGCCAAAGAAATAGCCGGCCAGTAGCTGGTGCGCAGCAGGCTGAATAAGCCTGCAACAGCGGCTGATTGCAGCATGTTGGCTTGCCGGATCAGCCAATTGATGATCAGCCGCTGTTTTTTGTCTTGCTGAATCAAAGCGTACATACCAAATCCGCCGGCCCTGTCACGCGTTGCCGGAATATGGGCCTGGCTTTTATTATTGCCGTGAAATGGATAGAACAATGAAACATACTGCTCTGTATTATCTAATGCTGGTGCCTGCCGCTGTCAGTGCGGCTACGGCTCAGGCCAGTGATACTGCTATTGAAAAACTGATTACCAAAAATGGACTGAAAAACAGCAAAGTCATGTCCATGTATAAAAGCGGTCAGTTGGTGGTGACAGTGAAAACACCACATAAGATTATTCTGACAAACAGAAAAAATATTTCTGTAGATGCCGATGCCCAGACTGCCATGTATTGGTATCGGGCCATGAGCACAAAGGAGTACATCTTGTTCGATCAAACTGCATTCACGCATATTCCGTGTGCGCAGTCGGATAAACATTTTTGTGGCATTGCGCCTTCGTATAGCTATGTGGCGAAGTATTTGAGCAATGCCAAGCCAGGTATTGTCGTAGCATTTGGCACTGCCGAACCAGGTTGGCTATTTAAAGACTTCACCGGCCAGCATCAATGCCAGATCAAGGCAGAGGGTGGCGGCACCTATGGTCTTGGCCCCACAGGCACCAGTGCCAGTTGTGACCTCACGTATCGCAAGCAGGGCCTGGGTAAGGTGTTTAACCAATGGCTTGGACCGGACAAAAAAATCGATGTCACCATCAGTTCGGTTTTGCTGACGATCAAATAGCTGCCGAGTCGTCCGGCAAATCATTTCGCGTCTTGCCCGTGCTATCAGCCACCCGTGCTGATGGCTTTGCTAAGCACCTGCCGCTCAGCCCAGCCGCGCAATGCGCCCGGCGGCGTCGTCGATATGCTGTCCCAGCGCGGTAATGCAGGGGGTGAAGCTGGCAGAGAAACCGTCATGGCCGCGCAGCCGGGTGTAAAACTCCTGCGCCAACTGCAGCGCCTGTTGCCAGCTGTCCGTGTCCACTTCGGCACTAAGATGGGCGGGCGGCAGGCTGTCCGCCAGCGCGCCGCCGCCGCGCGGGGCAAAGGCCATGGGCAGCATGTCGTAGGCCGGGGCCAGTTGGTAAGGGCGGCCATGCAGGCTGATGAAGGACAGGTTGCCGCTGTGCATGTCGGTATTGCCTATCAGCGTGCCAAACGCCCACAACAAGGCGGCACCGGCATGGGACTGGGGCGTGACATGGCCCGCCGCCGCCAGCCGCTGCACCACCACCGGCCACGGCGCATGGGCAGCACCGACAAATTCGGCATCCAGCGCGCGCAAGGAAAACACCGCTACCCGCCCCAGTGCGCCTATGCGGTCGAAGCGCGGCACTTCCAGAAAGCGCTGCGGGCCACAGTCCAGCACGGTGGTGGCCACTCCCAGCACCGCCAGGGCAAGATGCTCGGCCAGCAGCAGATCCCGCCAACGCTGGCTGACCGGGTTGGCATCGACGGCGGAAAACTTCACCAGCACATGGCCGTTGTCAGCATAGGCACAGAACTTGGGCTGCTCGCCACCTGCGGATGAACCAGGCAGTTGGCCGGCACTGGCAGCGCTGGCCAGTTGCGGGTAGTCCTGCGTGCGGTTTACCGCCTGCGGCAGCGGCATGGACAAAAAGTGCTGGCGGGCGGCATCGCCAATCAGCAGATTGCCGATTACATCATGTCCATGCGCCTGCAAAGCCCGGAGTACTTCGGCATCGCCCCAGTGCTCCGGGTTGGCCGGCAGGCCCAGGCTGCCAGCATGAGCAGAGGCATAGGCGCGGCCCAGATAGCCCTGAGGCCGCATATCGTACAGCCACCACGGCAGCCCGGCGCTGAACAGGCTGACGCCATCGGCCTGCTGCATGACATAAGCTTCTGGCCGCACCGGCAGCAGGCGGCCCAGTTCGCGAATCTGCCCGGCATCACTCACCCGGTATACCGGCACGTCCAACTGGCTGCGGCTGGCATCACGCAGTACGTAGTGAATAGCTGGGCCAGCACCCAGCCGCACCACCTCATCCCCCAGTCCAGACAGCGCACGCGATATCGTTGGCTGGCTTAAGCCTGTTTTTTCAACAAGTTGCCGGGCGGTACATGGCCCACCACCTAGTTGCTGACGGATGGAATCTGCGTGACGTGACATGGATTGAATTGAATAATGAATAGATAGATGAATAGTAATTCTAGTATTTACCAGCTGCAGATTCAAGTTGACATGGCATCCAAAGAAGATTCCGCCAAGGCCAAAGCCTTTGCTACACCGACTGCAGGCAATGCTGGTTTGTATATCTATCGCAACAGCCTGGCAGGCAAGGCCTTGAAAAAAGACATCTTCGTGGATGGCCAATGTGTGGGCGAAAGCGGACCGGACGTGTTCTTCCGCACCGAAGTGGCTGGTGGCAAGGTGCACAAGCTGGATACCGAGTCCGAATTTTCGGCCAACTCCATTGATTTGATGACCGAAGCCGGCAAAAACTACTTTGTGCGTCAGTACATCAAGGTGGGTGTGTTTGTAGGTGGTGCCGGGCTGGAGCAGATGACGGAAGAGGAAGGCAAGGCCGATGTGCTGAAGCTGGACATGGCCAAGAGCGGGCATTGCGCCGGCAAGCCCTGATCCCGCCCGCGGGAAAACACAATCCCGCTTGCAGTAATTTCCACACGCCGGCAACTGCCGGCGTTTTACATGCCATCCTGTCCTACTGGACTTTCCTGTCCTGGCACTGCCCGGCCTGGCCTGCCGCAACATACACCCACGCCTGGCGGCCTGATGCCAGCGACACGGTCTGGCGCTGATAGTCCGCCACTTCGTAACGGTCGGCCTGCTCCAGTTCTTGCGGCGTCAACAGCAAGGCCATGCCGTCCACGCCATCGGCAGCCACACCACTGTAGGCGATGATGGGATGATGGGTTTTGCCACTGGTGGCAATCACTTGCGGGTCGGTAATTTTCAGCATGGACAGGCTGAAGCCGGGCAAGCGGTCTGCCACGCCGTCCAGCAGACGGCCAAAGGTGGCCAATTGCACCTGTGGCAACTGCAGGGTGCCGTAGGAAAACAGATATTGGTCGGCGACTTCTTGTTTGCTGTTCATGGTTTAGCCTTGGGTTTGACGCACCAGCAGGTCCTCGTAGAAGGCTCCGTATGGCAGGGTGGGATGGCGGATCTGGATTTCCAGAATCCATAGCCCGGTGTCCGGGCAGGCGGCAAAATCTCCCAGATCCCCGGCCTGGTAGATGGCATGCGGAAAATCGGACACGCGATGGCCTTTGACATCCAGATTCAACTGCCAGCCCATGGCGGCAGCCTGTTCGGCGGCGTAGTCGTACAGGGCGGTGCCAGCGCAGCCGGTTTGCTGCCACCAGTCGCTTACCTGTTGCCACAATGCCTGTGCCGCATGGGCACAAGCCTGCATTTGCGCATCATCCCCCACCACAAAGCTGGCACCGCTATCGCCTTCGTGGCCGTCCCACACCACGCCCAGGTCGATGAAAAAAATGTCGTCTTCCCTCAGCACGTTTTCCGGGTCGTTTTTCTGGCGGAAGGTTTTCAGGGTGCTACTGCCAAAGCGGATGATGATGCCGTGCCAGATGCGATCCATGCCCATGGCGTCCAGCGTGGTCTTGGCCAGGGCCTTGGCCTGCTGTTCGGTCATGCCGGGGTGTATCTGTTCCGCAATGCGGTCGATGGCGGCAAAGGTGCGGTCGCGGGCATGCAGCATCTTGCTTAGGGAAAACTGCGGGCCAACCGCTTGCGGCTGTGGGGTAACGGTGTTGGTCATGACAAAACCTGTACCAGGAAGGATTAAACAACACTAACATCCGGCGTTCCTGGCCGGCTGTGCGCAGGCGGCGGTTCCTGCACCTTTTGCGACCGGCATTGCCGGAAGGAAGCATTTATACTGCATCATCTTTCATGACATTGTCACCACTCGTGCCACTTTCCACCTCCATCCTGCTACTTGCCCTGGCCACTGCCTGTGGACTGTCAGCCTGCACCCTGCCACCTGTCACCACATCCCCCTTGGCCGTCGGCCTGGCCAATCCGGCATCACAGCATTGCCTGCAGCGCAGTGGCAAGCTTGAGACGCGCCAGGACCCGGCTGGCAATGAGTATGGCCTGTGCCGCCTGCCCGATGGCCAGTTGCTGGAAGAGTGGACGCTATTCCGTCACGATCAGGGCCGTTAAAGGGCCGCCACGCCGGCCCTTGTCATCCCATCGGCCACTGCTGCGTTAAAAAAAGGGAGCCCGGCCATCTGGTCGAGCGTTGGTGCGCCAAGGCCAGCCCTGGCGCACTTTACTTTTCCCTTACTGGATACCTTTACCATGAAACGCATTCTGCTTTGCTGTCTTGCTACCCTTGCCTTGTCTGCCTGTTCCAGCAGCAAGGTGCCGCAGGCCCCGGCCAGCGCGCCGGTAGCTGCCGCCCCGCTTGCCGCCAAGCCGGTGGTAGACAGCGCAGCACTGGCCAAGGCTGCACTCGACAAGAAGATTGACGCCAATATCGCCGCCAACCCGGATTTTGTTCCTTTTGCTGCCGCCAGCCACGAGCTGGATGAAGTTGGCAAAGGCCAGATCCAGCGCCAGCTGGCCAGCTACCAGGCCGACAAAAAGCTGATCGTGCGCGGTTACTGCCACCGTGGCAGCAGCAGCAATGCGCGCGCCATGGCCCATGCCCGCGCCGTGGCCGTGAAGCAGTTCCTGGTGGCATCCGGCGTACCGGCCAAGCACATCAGCCTGCGCATCAATACCGACAAGGACGCCCAGGGCGTACAGATCGCCAGCAAATAAGGGGTGCTGCCAGTGCCACCACGCTGGCGCTGGCAGGTGTTTGTCTATATAATTGGTAGTCTTATCTGGGGGCGACCTGGTTTCGACGGGGGTTGCGAAGCAGATGGGGGCATACCGGGATTTCAGTCACCCCGTAAAACACTGAATTTTTTTAGTCGCAAACGACGAAACTTACGCTCTAGCAGCCTAACGGCCGGCTAGACACTACAACGGTTCGCAGATGGGCCGGGGGCGTCAAAACCCTGTAGTGTCACTCTACATCTGCTAGTGCCATCCCGGGTTACTTGGTCTGGTGCGAAACTTTAGGTAACTCGCCAAAGCTCAGCCTGTCCGTCGGCGTAGTGGAGGTTAAATCCAAATGACACGACTAAGTATGTAGAACTCACTGTAGAGGACTTTCGGACGCGGGTTCGATTCCCGCCGCCTCCACCAGAACCTCTAAAAGCCATTGATGATCAGTATTTACTGGTTCTCAATGGCTTTTTTCATGCATTGTTACCTGTGGGTGCTACACGCATGACTGCCAGATACTGCGGCAGCCTGCGTGGTTTACAGCGTGTAGGCTTGCAGGGTGGTGATTTGCTTTTCTGCCAGCCCTGCCAGATGGCTTGCGGTACTTGCGGTTGTCTGCGCGGCAGCATTGGCTTGTTCTGCCATCTGTGCGGTTCGCTCCACTTCTCCGGCAATATTGTCGCTGGCCACGCCTTGCTGGCTGATTGCCGCACTGATTTCATCCACCAGATTGCCGGCATTGGCCGAGGCCGTGCCGATTTGCTTGATGGCATGATCTGCCAGATCCGCCCGGGCAACGCCGCTGCCTACCAGTTGTTCTGCCGACTGCATCTGTTCAAAGGCTTGCTGCGCACGGGCAATCATGGTGGCGATGGTTGCCGCAATTTCCTGTGTTGAACGCGCGGTACGCTCGGCCAGCTTGCGAACCTCATCGGCCACCACGGCAAAGCCGCGTCCCTGCTCGCCGGCACGGGCGGCTTCAATGGCTGCATTCAATGCCAGCAGATTGGTCTGATCGGCGATGTCCCGTATCACCATGACCACCATGCTGACTTTGCCACTATCGTCTTCCAGTGCCCGTATGCTGCCCGATGCCGTTTCCACCATGCTGGCGATCTCGCGGATATCCGTGATGGTCTGCCCGACGATGTCCGAGCACTGTCCAAGCAGCTGTCCGGCGTCTCCGGAAAGCGCATTGGCCTCGCGTGCACGGCTGGCAATGTGATTGATGCTAACGGTCATTTCCTCGATGGTGGCGGCCATGCTGGCGGCTGCCTGGCTTTGCTCGGACGATGCGCACGATACTTGACCAGCGGTGTCGGACATCAGCGACGAAGCCTGTGCTACCTGCTGCGCTCCTTGCAGAATGCTGCTCAGATTTGCCTGCAGTACGTTCAGCAAGTGATTGAACGCGGCCGCAGTGCTGCCGATTTCATCCTGCTGCAACACGCTTGCCCGCTGGGTAAAGTCCAGGCTGCGGCTTACCTCCAGCATGCTGCCCTGGATACCTGCCAGCCCGCTGCGTATGGTGCGGAACAATTGCGCCCCCAGCAGTCCGGAAACCACGAATGACAGGGCCATCAGGCCGATGGCCATTTGCATTGAGGCCTTATAGCTATCCTGGTTCTGCTTATCCAGGCTGCGTACCTGCTGGAAGATATAGGCCACATGCTCCTTGAAGCGCATCCCCAGCGCACTGCTCATTG
Organism: Aquitalea sp.; assembly: GCF_030150775.1. Classification (NCBI taxonomy): domain Bacteria; kingdom Pseudomonadati; phylum Pseudomonadota; class Betaproteobacteria; order Neisseriales; family Chromobacteriaceae; genus Aquitalea; species Aquitalea sp. The sequence goes on along the minus strand of NZ_JASLFG010000037.1, from coordinate 100,083 downwards.
CCCGTGCATTCACCACCAGCGTACGGAACGCGCCTTCGCGGTCAGTGGCGCTCTGACGGATAACCTGGTCGCGCACGGCCCGGTAGCGCTCCAATGCCTGCTGATCGGCTGCCAGCATGTGCAGATCAGCCTCATCCCCGGCATGGTGTGCCCGGTAATCGGTGAGGAAGGCATCCAGCTGGCGGTCACTGTCGGCCATGGCCTGCAGGGCTGACTGGCGTATCGTTGCATCCGGTGCCACCAGAAACTTCAAGGTTGCCAGCCGCATTTCTGCAGTGCTGTGTTGTGCTTCGGTGATGGCGGCAATGCTGGCTGCCGTATCGAATGCCACCGACTGGAAGCGCTGCTGCGCCTGATGCAATTGCCAAAGCCCGTAGCAACCAACACTTAGCATGGCCAGCAAGCCGACCGATAGGGTCAGGATGATGCGGTTAGTGATTTTCATAATGTTCTCATGGGTATCAGTGCATATTGTTTACCCAGAGCGCAATATCCATGCCAATGGCTATTTGAATTCAACCGCTTGATTTAAATCATGAATATCTTCACTACTCAACAGCTGCGTCGGCACGCCGTGTTTCAGCACAATCAAAAAACACGGCTTTCCGTCCCCTGCTACGCCTGGCCATTGCCTGGCCTCCTCCTGGCGAGTTGCCTTCTGCCACGCCAAAGCGACAGCGTCTGTCACGGCAAATTCTGAGCACTGCCAGTGACTGAATTACACGCGCCCGCCCCGGCCATGCAGCGAGCGCACCACCCAGCCGATAACCAGCAGGCCGATCAGTAGCAACACACCCACCGCCGTTGTCAGACCATACTGAAAATGACCACTCTGCACACCGCGCAGCAGATCCACCGCATAGGCAGCCGGATTGATCCGGGCCAGCAACTGCAACCAGCGCGGGGCCAGTTCCAGCGGATACAAGGCACCGGATAGCAGGAACATGGGCAGGGTCAGGGTATTGGATACCACGGGGAACACCATCACCGAACGGAATGGTAGCGCCATCACCAGCCCTAGTGCGGAAAACACCAGGGCGCACAAGCTCATGGCCAGCAGAAAACACAGCAAGGACAGCGGCGTGAATGCCAGCCCCAGCAACGGCGCAAATGGCAGCAGCAATACCGATTGCACCAGCGCCAGCACGGCACCGGACAGAATCCGCGCCAGCGCCAGCGTGCTACGCGGCAAAGGCGAAACCAGCAGTGCCTTGAACACTCCTACCTGACGGTCGTGCACCACGCCCACCGCGGCTGATGCGGCGGCAAACATCAGCGCCATCGCCACGATGCCGGGATAAATATAGGCCTGGTAACTGCTGTCCAGCGCATACGTACCACCCGCCAGCCCAGCACCCAGAATGAACAGATACATCAGCGGCTGCGCCAGGCTCAGTACAATGCGTAGCGGATTCAGCCAGTAACGCTTTAACTCCAGCCAAACCAGCGGCAACAGCACCCGCAGCATCATGCCGCCACCCCGCGCCCAGCAGCCTGCACCGGTAGCAACCTGCCCTCCAGCAGCCGTACGCACTGCTCAGCAGCCTCCGCTTCTTCCTGCCGGTGGGTACTGAACAGTACGGTAACCCCTTGCTGGCGCTGTATGGCGATCTGTCGCCAGAACGCTGCGCTGGCGGCCTCATCCAGGCCCTGTGTCGGCTCATCCAGCAGCAGCAGACGCGGCGCAGCCAGGCTGGCCCGCATCAGCTCCAGTTGCCGGCGCTGACCACCGGACAGGGTTTCCACCGCCTGCCCGGCCCGGCTTTCCCAGCCGGCTGCCGCCAGCTGTGCTGTGCAGCGGCTGCGGGCCGCCGCGCCGGAATAACCGTAGCAACAGGCAATCAGCAACAGGTTGTCCCATACCGACAGCCGCGGCTCCAAGGCACTGTCCTGAAACACCACCCCCAACTGGCGGCGAATCTGCGCCGCCTGACGGCGCACATCCAGCCCCAATAGGTGGATGCTGCCCCGGTCGGGCTGCAGCATGGTGGCCAGCAAGGCCAGCAAAGTACTTTTGCCCGCACCATTGGCCCCCACCAGCGCGCACAGTCCACCGGCGGCGATTTGCAGATTGGCATCCACCAGCACCTGCTGCCGTCCACGGCGCTGATACACACCGGTAATGCTTACTGCGTCCATATCAGCCTCCGTCCAGCCAGTGAATGACTGGCCGTGGTCCGGGCCAGTGCAGCCGGGCAGCCATGGCATGCGTCAGCCATACCTGCCCGGCTGCATCTACCATCAGTACCTTGTTGACACCGGTAGCACGCGACAGGGTGAGTGCATGGCCTGGCCCGCCAATGAACGGTGCCTTGCTGGCACCATCGGACATGGCTCCCGCATGCGGGCCGGGATCGGCCAGTACGGTCACGGTCTGGCTTTGTCGGGCTGGGTAACCGCTGCGCGGATCGAGAATATGGCAGTAACGGATGCCGCCATGACTGAAATAGCGGTAGTAGTCACCGCTGGTGCCAATGGCCTCGCCATCCTGTAATTGCAGCGTGGCCAGCAGGCCGGATGTACGCGGATGCTGGATGCCCACCTGCCACGGCTCCCCGCCCTTGCTGCCCAGCGCCAGCAGATTGCCACCCACGTCGATCAGCGCATTGCTCACCCCCAGCTGGCGCAACCGTGCTGCCGCCAGATCCAGCGCCCAGCCCTTGGCATAGCCTCCCAGATCCACCGCCACCACCCGCTTGCGGCTGCTGACCGTACCGTCGGCTGCAATCTGCAGATCGGCAATACTGGGATGCTGCACCATCAGCGCCTGCACGGCGGCATCGGTGGGAAAGTGACTGTCATTGAACTGATCGTCCTGAAAACCCCATAGCTGGATCAGCCGGCCAATGCCCGGATCAAACAGGCCCTGACTTTCCCGCGATAGCGCCTGGGCCGCACGCAGAATTTCCACCAGCCGTGGCGAAGCCGTGAATGGCTTGCCCTCGGCCAACGCCGCATTCATGCGCATCAGCTCCGATGGCTGCCAGGCATGCAGGCTGCGGTGCATGTCTTCAAACAGGCTGAACACGGCATTTTCAGCCTGACGCGCCTCCTCCGCCGACACCCCGGAGATGGACAGCTGCACCCGGGTGCCAAACACATAGCTGCCCTGCGAATGCAGTTCCGGCTGGCGCAGGGCCAGGCCCAGCACCGCAATCAGCAGTAGTGGCGGCAACAGCCACAGCAGCAGGCGTCGCCTTAGCGTCGGCCTGCCGACTGCAGTGGCCGCCAGCACCTCAGCCTTTGGCACGGAGCGTATCCTTGGCCGGCGTTGCTACCGGCTTGATCGGGATATACAGCCCGTCACGGCCTATCGGCGTCAGCGGCTGACCGGCCTTTTCCCGGCGCTTGCGCTCCTGCGCCAGTGGCGGACAGCTGTGGCCGTCGTAATACATCACCATGCAGTCCAGACACATCAGGCATTCGCGTGAATCAATACGGCCTTTGGCATCGATGGACAGAGAACCACAACCCACCGCACAGGCCTTGCAGCTGGTGCAGCCGTCCTTGCGGCGCAGTTTCAGCCAATTAAAACGCGATGGCAGCCCCAGCGATGCACCCAGCGGGCACAGGTATTTGCAGAAGGGACGCTCGACAAACAGCGACAGCCCCAGCAGCACCGCCAGGAACAGCGCAAACGGCCAGCTGCGATTGAGCACACCGACCAGAAAGGTGGTCTTGAAGGGTTCTACCTCGGCCAGTTTTTCCGCCAATGGCATGGAGAAGAAGGACACCGCCAGCAGCAGGAAGAAAATGGCGTACTTCAGCCACTTGAGACGGTTATGCCAGGCCATGGGCAGCTTGCCCGCCGGCAGATGCAGCAAGCGGCCTATCTTGTACAGCAATTCCGACAGCGAGCCAAAGGGGCACATCCAGCCGCAGAACAGGCCACGGCCCCAGATCAGCGTGGTGGGTACAATCAGCAGCCAGAACATGAAGATGAAGGGGTCACTCAAAAACAGTGACCAGTTCCAGCCATCAGACAGCGCATGAAATACCGTCAGCACCTGGGTGATGGATGGCTGGGCCATTTCCAGGCCACCGGCAAATGCGATGGCAATCAGCCAGCTGATGGTCTTGGGCCAGGACACCCAGCGCTTGCTGCCACGGCGCGAACGGCGCACCCAGCGGTCGCGGCTGATGAAGAAAACCAGCACCGCCGCCATCCAGCCACCAAACAGCATGATTTCCAGCTGCTTGTCCTGCCAGGCCTTTTTCCAGGCAGCCTGCGGCAGCTCTACTGCAGGCCGGCCACCTTGCAGCTGATTGTCCGGCAGCCAGTAATTGCTTTCGAAAGAGGTGAATTGCTTGGCACCGGTTTGCTGGTCTTCCTTATTGGCCAGAAAAGCAAAGCGCCACGGCCAGGCAGCGGCAAAATGCGGATCACGCAGGATGAAGATGCCGCTTTCGCGGAATTCCGGCGCACCGGCTGCGCGCAAGGCATACAGGTTGAGGTAATCGGTATCACGGAAAGTGTAGGCCGACAGATCCTGCCGCACCTGGATACGGTCGTACAAGCCACCACGTACAAAGCCGGAACCCTTGAACGAACCGCTGCCATTGTTGACGATGAACAGCGCATGCTCGCCCGGTTTCAGCGTTTTCATTAACTTGGCATAGTCCTCGTCACCCAACACGCTGCGGCCAATACCGGGGGCATTCAGATAGCCGTAGTACAGGTCCAGATACGCCTCGCTACCACTCGTGCCGATATCGGCGGGCGTTACTGTCAGATGTTGCACGCTACCGTCCGTCAGCAATGCCTGCCAGCTGGCGGGCTGCTTGCTGTCAATAAAGCGTGCCGGCGGGCGTACCGCCTGTTTCATGATGCCAGCCTGGTAGGCTACGGCCTGCGCACAGCGCGAAATCAGCTGGTTTTCCGCAATCACGGTGACCGTGGCACCGGAGATGGCATCCAGCCTCTCCTTGCCGCTGCCGCCGATTTCCATGCGCGAACCGGCAAAACGGCCCAGATACTGGTTGAGAAAATCAGTGAGCTTGTTTTCCGGAATCCCCACCAGCAGGATGGGCTCGCTGTGCTTGAGTACCCGTACGCCACTGATGTGACCGCTGCCATCCATACCGATGAGGGTGACAATGGGTTTGCCGGAATAACCCTGGGTATCCACGATGTCGGTAGACAAAAATACATAGCCCTTCAGCTTTTTGTCCGCGCCATAGCCTTCCACATAAGGTGGTGCACCCTTGCGCAAGGAAAAGGAAGTTGCGCCGGGCAATACCGCCGCACAGTCCACCCAGCGGCACATGTCCGGGTCGGTAGACAGCGCCTTGGGCAGCTCCCGTTCATAGCTGGAAGCCTGCGCAGCCGGACTGTGCGCCAGACAGCACAGCAAGCCCAGCCAGACAATGCGCAACAATGTGGCACAACGACGCCACAAACCGTGACTGGCGGACAGTCTGCTAATACATGCGGATAGCACCTTGATTTCCTTGTCTTGTTGTCCCGGCAGCGCTTTTGCCGGCTAGCGTTACAGTCCAGTCTTCGTCTGCCCCATCTGGCAAACCCGTTGCAGGATCTGAAAAGATGCTGCACCGCCCTGCCAGTGCACGGCAGGCAGCATGCGCGGTGTAACCCAGCTGCCGCCCTCGCCGTCCAGCAGCAGGATGCGGCTGATGCCATGCATGACACCGGCCTGGAATGCGCCCATGTGGCCAGCGTCCAGCAATAGCCGACCCAGGCCGGCAGACGGCAGGGTCTTATCCAGGATGATGGCAACCGCCTGTGAAGCAGGCGGACGGGGAATGATGATGCGGGGTGAGCGCCAGGCATACAGCAGGCGCTGATTGGACTGCAATTTCAGTGTGGCGGCAGGCCGCTCAAGCGCCACCTGCCAGTAACCATCACGCAGGTGAGCAAATGGCGGCGCCGCCATCACGATCTGGTGCAGCCCGTCCTGGTCAGACGACTGCTCCGCTGCCGCCAATGCCTGCGCCCCGGGCGGCATCGACAGCAGCACCCTGCCGGTATCCGGAGAGAACACCGGCAGGGCTTGCAAAGGCTGCATGGGCGCTGTCATGGACAGCAGGCCCAGCACGGCAGGCAGCAACAGGGCCTGCATCAGGCGCGCGGCCATGTGCTTTCCCTTTAGCTGGCCTTGGCCACCATGAAATCGACTGCTGCCTTCACGTCGGCATCAGACAGCGACGGGTTGCCGCCCTTGGCCGGCATGGCACCTTTCTGGCCGGAGAAGCCTTCCAGCGCATGCTTGTACAGCGTGTCCTTGCCTTGGGCAATGCGTGGCGACCAGTCATCCTTGTTGCCCACGATGGGCGCACCGGCGGCACCGCTCTGGTGGCACATGGAACATACCGACTTGAAGGTTTTTTCACCGACCGGATTGCTGACTTCGCTAGCGGCCTGCACCACCGGTGCCGACGCGGCAGCTGCTGCAGCCGGTGCCGAAGCAGGTTGTTCGGCCGGAGCGGCGGTTTCACTCTTGCCGCAGGCGGCCAGCATCAATACACAACTTCCAAGGAGTACGAATTGTTTAAGCATGAGAACCTCTGTGCATCAGGATTTGATGATTTGCAGCTTAGCACTCGGCCTTGTCACTCTAAATTGATACCAATCAATCAAAAAAAGATGCCATGAAATGGCTTGTTTCACGTTTTCATGACAAATGAAAAGCGCGGCAAGCCAGGCGGCAGCCACGCGGATGTGCAGATGAAAATGCCGGGTGCAAACCCGCAGGTGCAAGTCAGACAGCTTGCAGCAAGGGGTCCTGCGTCAGTTTTTGCAGCAAGCGCTGTACATTGCTCCAGGCACTGTCGCCAGGGCGGGTAACGGGATCGGCACGCAAGCGTCCCTCATCGTCGTGCAAATGATTGGGAAAGGTGGCCAGATCCCGGTGCAGGGGTGCGGTATCGATGCGACAGCTGGCATCGCCCCAGCGCCAGTTGATGGAATAGGCATGATCGTCACGGAAACGCAGTTCGATATCCACGCCGTTCTTCAGCGCCACGATCAGCGCATCCTGGTGGATGGTCACTTCCTCGCGCAGGATGTCGAACAGATCATCCTCTATCACTTCCTTAAGATGCAGATGCAGCATGTGTTTGCTCCTCGTTACCGGCCAGTACCAGCCGCAGTTGCTCGCGCGTGGCGTCCCTTTGCTGCTCCAGGATGAAGAGCGACAGATAGTGTTCGTAAGCCGGGTGCTCATCCAGCGCGCCGCTTTCGATGCGGGCCAGCAATTCCTGCGCGTTGTTCACACCGTAATGGGCCAGCAGGGCCTTGCGGTTTTCCCGCAGTTGGTAGGACAGCCAGCTGAGCGGCTCGATCTGCTGCGCCGTGTCCAGCGGGAGCTGGTCGTAAAATTGGGTCATTTGCGACTCCCTTACATGGATTTGTCTTTGAGCACACCGCCATCCAGCTCGGCCATGGCCGGCGTGATGTCGTTGAAACGATAAACCTTGCCGCCTTCGCGGGCGGAAACGGCACGGGCAGCGGCCTCGCTGCCGTAGCTGGCAAAGGTGGGTCCCATCGAGCCTTTCAGCCGCGAACCCACCACGTAGAATGCCTTGCGGGCATCAATCCAGTTACCCACCGGGTGCTCCCAGTCGGCCTTGCTCATGTCCTGCACATACACCGCCGCCACCATGCGCTGCTGCTCAGGCTTCAGGTACACGGCAAACAGTTCGATGGTGTCGCAGAAAAAATCCGGCGCACCCTGCGCGTATTGCAGCTGCCCCTTGGGGCCGGGGTAATCGGCCAAGCTCATGCCATCCAGACTGCAGGCGGTGTCGCGCTTCGGCTCCAGCGCGGCCTTGGCGCTTGGCGGCGTTTCGTGACTGCAGGCAGCCAGCAGCGGTGTGGCCAGCAACATGCCCAGGCAGCAGCGGCGGGTGATGGGTTTCATCGGCGGAACCTCCAGATGGCCAGCAAAAGCGGCGCGGTCATCCAGCCCAGCATCACCGTACCCAGCACCCAGGGACTGGCCAGTGCCGGCGGAAACAGGCTGGTAAGACCGAACATCAGCCGCAGATCGTCCGGGCCAAAGATGTTGAGAATGCGGAAAACGTCTGCCGGGTTCAGCAGCATCAGATAGGGAAAAGCCGGGCCGGCGATGTCACCACCACTCATCACCAGCAAACCCAGCAGCAAGAGGTCGTACACCAGCACAAACAGGAACCATACGAAAATGGCCATGCCGCTGGCCTGGGCGCGGTCTTGCGCCATGACCGAAATAGCCACTGCCACGCTGAGAAACACCAGCCCCAGCAGCAAGGTGCTGAGCATGAAGCCGGCGTAGTGAAACCAGGCGCTGGCGGGCAGCTGGGTGAGAATCATCACCCCGGCGGCACCAAAACCCAGCATGGTGGCCACGGCCAGGGTGGTGGCCAGCCCCAGGTACTTGCCCAGCAGCAGTTCCATGCGGCTGACCGGCAAGGCCAGCAGCAGATCCAGCGAACCGCGTTCGCGCTCGCCCACCACGGCATCAAAACCCAGGATCAGCGCAATCAGCGGCACCAGGTAGATCACCAGGCTGACCAGGCTCTGGATTGTGGCTTCGGTACCCTGCACCCCCACACTGCCCTGCGTGGCCGCACCAAAATAGCTGATGGTGAAGGCAAAAGCGGCAAATACCAGCGTAACCGCCACCACCCAGCGGTTGCGCAGCCGGTCGCGAAATTCCTTGCCGGCGATGGTAAAGACTGGGCTGTTCATTTCATCATCCTTGTTGTGCAGTTGCACCAGTGCGTCATGCACATGCTGTTGTCGGTGCTCACCGGCCTTCTCCGCTGTAGCCCAGGAACACATCCTCCAGCGAGGGTTCGCGAATCTGCAGATCGCTGACTTGCGCCCCCAGCGAGGACAGCGCACCAAGCACCGTCATCTTGGCACCGCGCTGGCAGGCCAGCCGCGCGCGATCGCCGCTGATTTCCAGCCTATCCACCTGCAGGGCCTGCAGGGTGCTGCGCACAGCGTCACTGGCCGGATGACTGAGCCGGATGTCAAAGGTCAGCGGCAGGCTGCAGCCTTCGCGCAGTTTTTCCAGACTGCCCACCGCCTGCAGGCGGCCAGCGCGCAATATGGCCAGGCGGCTTACCCGCTCCTGGATTTCCGACAGCAGGTGCGAGGTGATGACAATGGTGACGCCCCGGTCCTGCTGTTCGCGCAGGATCTGGTAAAACTCGCGCACGCCTTCCGGGTCCAGCCCGTTGGTGGGCTCATCCAGAAACAGCAGTTGCGGATTGCCCAGCAGGGCTTGGGCAAAGCCCAGCCGCTGGCGCATGCCCTTGGAGTAAGAGCGCACCCGGGCACCGGCAGCCGCCGTCAGTCCCATGCGTTCCAGCAGCACGCTGCATTCCTGCCGCGGCGCGCCCTTGAGGCGGGCAAAGTAATGCAGGGTTTCCAATCCGGTCAGGTTGTCGTACAGCACCACATTTTCCGGCAGATAGCCCAACTGGCGGCGCACTTCGCGAAATGCGCCGCTACGGGTGGATTGGCCGCACAGGCGGATATCACCCTGGCTGACCGGAATCAAACCCAGCATCATGCGAAACAGCGTGCTCTTGCCGGCTCCGTTATGGCCGATCAGGCCGAACAGCTCGCCAGCCGCCACTTGCAGGCTGACACCATCCACCGCCAGATGCGGGCCGTAACGTTTGCTGACCTTGTCGATTTCAATCATTGCTTTTTCCTAACCACTGTTCCCAGCCCTGATGCAGCGGGTGCATGTGCGGCTGGTCATCCACCACGCTGGGGGCGCGCAGCAGCGGAAACTGTTGGGCGATAAGCCGCAGCGTCTGGATGGCCGGACTGCCCATCAGCATGCGGATGGCGGGCAAACGCCACATCAGCCGGTCCACCACGTCGTTGGCGGCATAAGGTACTTCTCCTATGCCCTTGCCCTTGCGGTCCCAGCCGGCGTAGTTGCTCCAGAAGTTGCCGGACCACGGCACGTCGCGGCTGGCGACGTAGCGGATCTGCTCCCGGTTATGGATGAAGTCATTGCCCGACACCTGATTGCGGTAGGAGCCGGCCCACAAATGGGCGCCCACGACGTTGTCCACCACCAGGTTGTTGCGCAGCACGTTGTATTCGGCGTCGTAGATGAAAAAGCCGCGCTGGTTGCCGGCGACGATATTGTTTTCGATCACCGAGTCCTGGATGGTGCGCAGCATGATGCCGTGATCGCTATTGCCCCAGGCGCGGTTGCCACGCACGATCTGGTTGCGGGTTTCCATCAGCGCAAGACCGCTGCGGTTGTGGTAGGCCTCGTTGTTTTCCCAGACGTTGTAATAGGAATTCATGTAATGCGTGCCGTAGCGCACATTGTGGATGCGGTTGCCGACAAAGCGGGCATGGTGGGAAACGTCCACATAGATGCCGTCGCGGGCATAGCTGATGTGATTGCCTTCTATGTGCGCCCCCGTGGTGTTGTACAGCTCGATACCGTTGCCGCGCTGCGAGGATTGCAGATCGCGCTTGCCGGTGATGAGGTTATGGCTGACGGTGACGTCGTTGGATTTTTCAATCCACAGACCAAACAGGCTGTAGGCGATATCGCAGCCTTCTATCCTTGCCCTATGTGCGCCGGGTTGTACGTAAACGCCGGCATTCTGGGCGGTGAGGTCGCTGCCGCTGTCGGTAATGATAAGTTGGCGCAAGACCACGCCAGGGGCGGTAATGCGGATTACATCGCCCTGCCCTGATCCGTCCACCACTGGCCGCTGCTGCGGATTGGCCGCCTGCAGGATGATGGCCTTGTCTAGCAGCAGGTTTTCCCGGTAACGCCCCGGTGCCAAGAGCAGGGTATCGCCCGGACGTGCCTGATGCAGCGCCGCGGCAATGGCACCCTGGCCTGCAGCAACCTGCAGGGTGGCAGCCAGTGCCGGCTGCAGCACCAGCAGTAGCAGCCACAAAGGGAAAACGGTGCGGATGTTTACCACGCAAGCCTCGGAAAAAAAGTGGGGGAGCGAACTCCCCCGGAATTCATTGCTCGTCTCGTTGCAAGTAATGATCAGGCTTCTACCAGCATGCGTGAACGCATCTCCAGGTGCAGTGCATGGCAGAAGTTGGTGCAGTAGCACCAGAACACGCCCGGTTTGTCGGCGATGAAGGTCACCGACTTGGTGTCCTGCGGATGGATGACGAAGTTGATGTTGTACTTGGGAATGGCAAACCCGTGCGTCAGGTCTTCCACCTTGTCCAGGTTGGTCACGATGATGGTGACCTCATCGCCCTTCTTCACCTTCCATTCGCGCAGACCGAAAGTCGGTGCCTGGGATGCCAGGTAAACCGTAACTTTCTTGCCCTTGCGCTCCACGCGGCTGTCTTTCATGTTTTTGACGGCCAGCGGGAATTCGTCCAGGTTGTAAATCTGACGGGTCTTGATGATGTCGCGACGCACCATGATGGAGTCATGCGGCTCCGGATAGGCCGGAGCATCGTGAATCAGCTGCATCTTGTCACCGGATATGTCGATCAGCTGCGCATTTTCCGGATGGTACGGGCCTACCGGCAGGTAGCGGTCCTTGGAGAACTTGTTGTCGGACAGGAAGAACTTGCCATCCGGTTCCTTGGTTTCGCCCATGGAGGTAAAGCCATGACCCGGCTGGTAGTGCACGTCGATACGGTCCTGCACCACCTTGGCACTCTTGTCGCCCTTGAAAGCCTTGATGGCCGCATCCAGGCTCCACTTCACGATCTGGCTGTCCAGGAACAGCGTGGTATAGGCGCTGCCCTTGCCGTCAAAACCGGTATGCAAGGGGCCCAGGCCGATTTCCGGCTCTGCCACCACGGTGTCGCGCGGCTCTTTCAGGCCACCCTCGAACCACTTGAGGATGAGGTCGTGCTGGATCACGGTGGCAGTCGGCGACAGCTTGCCGGCGCAGACGTAGTACTTGCCATCCGGCGAGGTGTTGACGCCATGCGGGTTCTTCGGCACCGGCACATAGCAGGTAAGCGCGGTTTTCGGATCCTTGTTGGCGTCCTTGGTGCCGTCGACAATGGGTACGCCGGACTTGCCGATGGTGAAGGTCTTGCCGGCCTTCACCGCCGCTTCGATGCGTTCGATGTGGAAGAACACGCAGGCATCGCGCTCGGCGGCCATCATGTCTTCGTAATGCACGCCGTTTTCGGTGTTGTACTGGTTGGAGCAGGCAATCTTGCCGTCGTAGGAGGTGGCAACCAGGTCCATATTGCCGTCCACCTTGCACTGCCAGCGCGGCTCCATGGTTTCCGAATCCACGCAGGTGAACAGGCAGAAGTACTTCTCGTGCGCCTCCAGATCGCGGCCATCATTGGGCTGCGGAATGTGGAATTCGTTACCGCAGAAGACGCGGGTGGTGTGGTTGATCTTGGGATCTACCGGGTCGCACTTGTCCGGGAACACGCCGTGGAAGCCCTGCACATTGGGCAATTCCAGAATCTTGTCGCATTCCATGGTATCCAGGCGGATACGCGCCAGACGGGCATTGATCTTGTCGTTGACGAAGATGTGCTTGCCGTCATAGGTGCCGTTGGTATAGCTCATGTGCACATGGTGGGTGTCACCGGTGGTGTACTTGAGCGAACCGTCCGGCTTGGTGCCGATGATGGCCTTGGATTCGTTGGTAATGCCCCAGCCGACCATGCAATCGTAATTGAACACCGGAATGCGTTTGATCTCGCGGCCAGACGGAATGCCCAGCACGCGCACTTCGCCGGAATGACCGCCGCTGGAAAAGGCGTAGTAGGTATCCAGCTTGCCCGGATGCACTTCGTACTTTTCATAATCGATGGCTACTGCCGCCTTGTCGGCAGCACCGGCGCTTGCCGCACCTGCATCGCTGCCGCCCGCCCCCTTGTTGCAGGCGCTAAGACCCATCGACAGGCCGGCACCGGCCAGGCCGGCGACTGCTGTGGTACCCAGGAACTTGCGCCGGGACAGATCCGGCGTACTTTCAGCTTCCTGCTTGTTGTTCGGAGTAGTCATGGTGCGCTCTCTCGCGTTGAAAGTCCGATGTGTCTTGCCGCTTTCCGCCTGTCGGGGGTGGGGGTTTCCTATCAGTACAAGCGGCAAGGTGCGACAATTTGTCGCAGCGGGTGCATCCTACGTCCTGGGCATTTTTGCTGGAATTGATACGAATCAATCAAACCGAGCTGCAATGACTGCTGGATAAAATGTCGAGGTAAAACCTTGTATGCCAGCACCGGCCAAGTACATTGCGACACAGCAATGCAAACCCATACCCATATCCGGGACCACAAGACAGGAAAAGCAGAACAAAACGGGAAGATGGTCGGCAGCGCAGGCTACCGACATCAGCAGACAGGAAAATCAGACCATCAGGCAGAACACAGGCACTCTGGCCCGCTCACGCCGCATCATCGCCATGCGGTTGTCGGGCAGGCAGCTGCTCACCGGCACTACCATGTAAACCCTGACGGAAACCGCGCACGGCACCACCCAGATCCTCGCCCACATTCTTCAGTTTGCGAGTACCAAAAATCAGAATGACAACAAGCAGCACAATCACCCAATGCAACAGACTGAACGACCCCATGACACCTCCAGGCATTGCAGCATCCGGTCTCCAGCTGGAGTCCTGGCGATGCGGCTGCCGTACGCTCACGACCTTAGCCCTCAGGCGCTGCCGGGAAATTGATTCCGCTCAAGCAGTTACCAACCGGCACTCAATCCCAATGAAACAGCAGGGTATTATGTAATAATTATTCACAACTATTTACAAACCGTCAGGTTTGAAATGCTAGGCTGTCGCCATCAGGGTCCACGTGGCCTATGCTTCCACAACAGAAGTGCAGACAAAAAATCATAAAAAATCAGGCAGTTAATCCAGGAATCGGGGTAGTGGCTGTTGCGGCGCTTGCCACAACAGCATAGCCAGCCGGGCCTTGTCACACTGACAAGCCCGTACCAGGAGAAGTAACAATGACCAGACACACTCCAGCCATCCTGATGTCCGCCCTGTTGCTGGCCATCAGCAGCAGCGCCATGGCGGCCGGCCAGTCCGGCAATCACGGCAACAGCGGTGGCAAATCCGCCAGCCATGCCAGCGCAAGCAGCGACCTTAACAGCAACGGGCCAAATGCACTTGATCGTGACAAGGGCAAGGCGCGTGCCGCCGACCGCCATGCCATGCATCATGGCAAACACAAGCGACATCACCAGCCGCCAGCCCCGCACAAGCCAGCCAGGTTGCCAGACGCAGGCTAAGTCGACTTGCGCCCAGCCAGCCCGGGCAGACTGGCACTTTACCGGCGGCAGTCATCGGCAGCGCCAGGCGGCGTTGCCATTGCCGGATCAAACTGCAGCCACTGCGGGCCGTTTTCCGTCAGCGACAACCAGTCCTGCAGGCCATTGCTGCGTTGCAGCCCCACACTACCCAGTGGCCGCCAGCTTACCCGGCGGCCATTGCTGGCTGGCAACAGGCCAGCTAGCTGCAACGACGCAGAGCCCACCTCCAACTGCATCAGCCTGCCATCAGCAGCAGGCAAATAAACCATCTTGCCACTGACGGCCATGCCAGCCTCACGCACCACGGCAGGCAGGCAGTCAATCCTGGCCTGACTTATCCCGCTACTATCCAGCAGCATGGCAAAGCCGTGACCATCGGCATTACCCGCCAGCAGAAAACGAGCCGGTCCCGGCAGCCAGACCAGGCTGTAGCTGTAATACTGCAGATGCTCCCACAACACACGCGGGCTGCTGACCGTACCCGCCCACGGGTCCAGCACCGCCATTTTCAGCCGCGCATCCTGCCGCCCCGGCACAAACTGCTGCCACAGCAGCAGGGCAACCCGATCGCCACCAGCCAGCATGGGCCACCATTCGCGCTGCTCATCGGCAATATCCATGCTGAACAGCCGTCGGCCGCCAGCGTCATAGACTTTGGCATAGACGCCATTACCGCTGCCCAGATCATCCACCCCGCCGCCATCCACCCAGCCATCGGAATAAAACAACACAAAGCGCGCCCCCACAGCAGCCACATGGCCGGAGTGCGTGCCGGCTTCTACCGTTTGCGGATACGGTTTTACCGGGCGCAGCGCCGCGTCGTAAATTCCGTAGCGCTGGGTAACTTCCTCAGTCGCCCGCCAGCCATCCTCGAAAGTCAGCATCACCTGGCCGCTGCTGTTGCGCGCAGCCGATACCGGTTCCTGCGCTTCCGGTCTGGCAATGAATACCCGAGGCAAACGGGTGACACCGCTATCTGCCCGCCACTGCAACACATAGACATCATGCGTCCAGTTGCCTTGCCGGTCCGGCCCGCGTGGTGGCAGGCCGGAACTGCTGAAAAATACATTGAAGCTGCCGGGCTCTTCAGCCTGCACCGCGGCCACTCCATGCATGAAACGGCGCAGGTCGCCTTCGCTACGAGGCTGGCCAGCCTGGGTATTGGTGACCATCAGGGAGACCAGCAGCCAGCACATCCACAGCATCTTGCGGGGCACACCCATGCTTACTCCTTTCACCGGCTCACGCCGCCATCAATGGCGTTGTCATGGTAGCTGACTTCCCCCACCTTTGCTGGCCAGATCGTCCCGCAGCGCAATCTGGCCGATCAGAACAAGGTGTGCCGCAAAACTGGCAACGCTAGACACAGGCGATACCGGCAAGAAGCGGGCTCAAAACACCGGCACCACCGCGCCCTGATAACGCTGGTCGATGAACTGGCGCACATCGTCGGTGGACAGCGCCGCCACCAGTTTTTTCAGCGCCGGGCTGCTGCGGTTATCCTCGCGCGATACGATGATGTTGGCGTAAGGCGACTGGCTGCCCTCGCTGAACAGCGCATCACGCTTGGGTTTCAGCCCGCCTTGCAGCGCGTAGTTGGTATTGATCAGCGCAATGTCCACCTGGTCCAGCACGCGTGGCAGGGTGGCTGCTTCCAGTTCCTTGATCTTGAAATGGTGCGGGTTGCTGCTGATGTCACGCGCGCCGGCCAGGATATTGGCCGGGTCCTTCAGGCTGATCAGGCCCTGTTTTTGCAGTAACAGCAGTGCACGGCCAGCATTGGACGGATCGTTGGGAATGGCGATGGTGGCGCCGTCCGGCAGCTCGCTGGTCTTGTGGTACTTGTGCGAGTAGGCACCGAAAGGCTCCACATGGATGGCCGCCACGCTTACCAGCCGGGTGCCCTTGGACTTGTTGAAGCTATCCAGGAAAGGCTGGTGCTGGAAGTAGTTGGCGTCGATTTCCTTGCCGGCCACCGCCAGGTTTTCCTGCAGGCCATTGCTGAACACCTTCACTTTCAACTCGATGCCCTGCTTGGCCAGCGCCGGTTTGACGTGTTCCAGGATCTCGGCGTGCGGTACGGCTTCGGCACCGATGGTCAGCACTTCAGCGTGGGCGGTAAGGCTGGTGGCCAGGCCGAACAATGCCAGCCAGAGGGTTGCGCGTTTCATGCATATTCTCCTGCGGAGGTGGGAAGGGAAGCTGCCTGCAATGCTTGCGGGGAAAGCAGGTCGGCATGGTGCCGGACGGCTACCTTGGGATGGGAGCGCAGCCGTCCTTTGAGATAATTGTCACCAATACGGTAAAACAGCGGGTTGTCCGGGTCGGCCTCCGGGCCGCGTGCTTCGGCGGCCAGCGGTGCCGGCAATTGCAGCAGCGGAATGGTGGCATCCAGCCGTGGTCCGAGGAAAAAGGCCACCGACAAGCGGTCCTTGCCCTCTGGCGGGCTCAGCACCCGATGCACATTGGCCCGCAGATAGCCATCAGATGCCATTTCCAGCGATTCACCGATATTGACGATGAAACTGCCCGGCAGTGAGGGCGCATCAAGCCAGCCCTGCTCGGCTTCCACTTGCAGGCCGTCCTGGCTATCGTCTTGCAGCAACAGGGTGAGGAAGCCACCGTCCTTGTGCGGCCCCACGCCCTGCCCGGCTGCGCCTTGCTGGCTGCCCGGATAACGGATGATTTTCAGATGCTCAACCGGAGCTTCGACAAAGGCATCGTCGAAAATGTCGACCGGTTGCTGCAGGGCTTCGGCAAAGGCACGCAACAGGCGGATGGAAAGGCGGGTGGTTTCCTGCTGCCAGTCCAGCAGCACCGGCTTGAGTTGCGGCAAGGCCGTCGGCCATTGATTGGGGCCTTGCAGACGCCACCACGGGCCCTGCGCTGCCAGGTCGGGCCGCGGGGGGCGCTCGGCACCGATATCCAGTTGTTCGCGCCAGTCGGCAGCGCCACGGGTGCGTTCTTCACCGACACGGGTATAGCCGCGAAAATGCGGCGAGTTTTCCATGTCGATGGCCAGCTTGTCGGCCTCTGGCAGGGCAAAGAATGCCCGTGCGGCCTGACGCAGCGCCGTCACCTTGTCAGCGGCAATGCCATGGCCGACCAGATAAAAGAAACCGTGGTCGCATGCCGCGCCGCGCAGTTGTTGCAGCAGTTGCTGGCGTTGTTCGTTGCTGCCATCGAGCAGGCTGAAATCGATGACGGGCAAGGATTGGGGGCTAGTCATGGTGACTCCGTAAACAGCACGTCTGGCGTGCGGATGAAGCACCACGATATGGCATGACGCTGCCACGACGAACCAAGAAAATCTGATTTGAATATCAAGCAGACCCTTGCCCCGGCTGACATCACTTGCTGTGAGCAAGCTTGATATTTTGCTGTCATTGAATGAAATCAGCTGCTTGCTGGCTGATTTTTGCCATCTGATGACATTGTTGACTTATATCAACGTTTGCTAATTTACAAAAAATAAGCACACGCTTATATTCACGGCTGATCAATCAGGACGTACCGCCCGGCCCGTCAGCCCCTGCCATGCGGCAAGGAAAACTGCCAGGCAGAACCGTCGCAATCCACATTCAGCACAAGGTGAGTATCACTATGAGCAACTTCAACGCAGTCCTGGCACACAATACCGACAAAGCCCCGCAGGCAATCGGCCCCTACTCCCAAACCGTGGCCTTTTCCCACTACAACAATCTGTCGGCACAACTGCCGCTGGACCCGGCTACCGGCAAGCTGGTGGCAGGTGGCATTCAGGCACAGGCTCAGCAGTGCTTTGCCAACATCAAGGCCGTGATCGACAGCATCGGCCATGATCTGAACGACGTGGTACGCATCTCCATCTTCCTGAAAGATATCCGAGACATCGAGGTGGTGAATCAGGTTTATGCTTCCTTCTTCACCGGCCACGTTCCGGCGCTGACCACCGTTGCTGTGGATGCCCTGCCCCTGCAGGCACTGGTACAGGTGGAAGCGCTGCTGTCCAATGGCGAAGGCACCATCCCGAATGCACCGCAGGCCGGTGACCTGATCAAGCTGTCACGCAATAGCAAACAAGCGCCCTGCAGCGTGCTGTCCACCCAGACCGTGGCCTTTTCCCACTACAACAATATTTCGGCCCAGTTGCCGATCGACCCGCAAACCGGCGCGTTGGTGGCCGGCGGCGTAAAAGAACAGACTGCGCAATGCCTGAAGAACATCAAGTCCATTCTGACCAGCATTGATGTCCCGTTCGACGACATCGTGAAAATCAATGTCTTCCTGAAAGACCTGGCCGATACCGCTGCCGTGGACGCGGTATACACCACTTTCTTCCCGGATTCCGCCATTGCCCGCGCCGCTGCCTATTTCCCGGCACGCACCACCATTGCCGCTGCCGGCCTGCCGCTGGATGCGCTGGTACAGATCGAAGCCGTGGTATCGCATGGTGACGGTACCCCGCCGCAAGCGGTGGAAGACCGTCACGGCATCGTCATCCAGGCAGCCAACACCAGTGATGCGCCGCGCAGCCGCATTGCCACCCAGACCGTGGCCTTCTCGCACTACAACCACATTTCGGCCCAACTGCCGCTGGAAGCAGGCAGCGGCAAACTGGTGGCCGGCGATATCAGCCAGCAGGCCAAGCTGTGCCTGCAGCACATCCAGACCATCGTGGAAAGCATCAACCATTCGCTGGCCGATGTGGTGAAGGTGAACATCTTCCTGAAGAACATCGACGACATCGCCGCCGTTGACCGCGTGTACAGCAGCTTCTTCCCCACCGGCACCCCGGCACGCCGTACCGTTGGCGTGGCCGCGCTGCCACAGGATGCGCTGATCCAGATCGATGCCGTGGTGGCTCACGCCGAAGGTACTGCACCCAAGGCCCGCTAAGGCCTGATGACGGGCTGGCTGCACCTTGCGTGCAGGCAGCCTGCCAGCAGCAAAACGCCCAGGCTTACCGTGGTGGTGCCTGGGCGTTTTGTCATCTGCCGTGCGAAAGCGGCAATCCGCCGGGCTCAGCCAGCATATTGCTGGTGCACCAGTTGGCCCAGCCGCGCCAGCCTGGCCTGCTGGGCCTCGGTCCACGGCTCGGCGCAGGACAGCCGCACACAGTTGCGATAGTCGCCGCGCGGGGAAAACAGCGGGCCGGGGGCCAGCCCTATGCCTTCCTGCCGCGCTTGCCGGTGCAGCACCAGACTGTCGAACTCCTGGGGGAATTCCAGCCACAAGACAAAGCCGCCTTGCGGGCGCGTATACCGCACATCGGCCGGGAAATATTGTTGCAGCCCGTCCAGCAAGCCCTGCATCTGGCTGGCAATGGCCCGGCGCAGACGTCGCATGTGGCGCGGGTAGGCACCGCTTTCCAGAAAGCGCGCCAGTACCGCCTGGTTGAGCGTGGGCGTGGAATGCGTGCTCAGGTATTTCTGCACTTCCACCTGGCTGCGGTAACGGCCCGGGTCTATCCAGCCTATGCGCAGGCCCGGTGCCACATCCTTGGTGAGCGAGGCGCAGTACAGTACATTGCCGCTGCGATCGAAAGCCTTGATGGGGCGTGGCCGCTGCCGGCCATAGTAGAACTCGCCGTAGACATCATCCTCGATCAGCGGAATACCGCGTGCGGCCAGCAGTTCGGCCACCTTTTCCTTGGCAGCATCCGGCATCAGCGCGCCCAGCGGGTTGGAGAAATTGGGCACCAGGATCACCGCCTTGATGGCGGCATCACGGGTGGCCAGCTCCAGCGCGTCCACCGAAATGCCGCTGACCGGATCAGTGGGGATTTCCACCACCCGCAGCCCCAGCGCCTTCAGCGTGTACAGCAGGGAAAAATAGGCCGGGGACTCCACCGCCACCACATCGCCGGGCCGGGTAAGCGCGCGCAAGGCCAGGTTAAGCGCCTCGATGGTGCCCTGGGTGACGATCAGTTGTTCCGGGTGCAGCTGGCCGCCCCACTCCATGGCCAGCCGCGCAATCTGGCGTTTGAAATCCAGATAGCCGCTGGGGCGGCCATAGTCGGACAGCAAATCCGGATGGCGGCGCATGCAGTCCAGTGTCATGCGCTGCAACTGGGCGGTAGGTAGCAGCGCATGCGGGGCCACTGCACTGCGAAAGCCCTGCATGCGTTCGGTGCGTTGTTCCGACTGGTCTTCCACATAGCTCCACAGCAGCGGGTCCACCGCCACTTCGGTGGGCGCGGCCAGCCGCAGTGCATGCCCGGCCTCGCTGCGGTAACGCACAAAGTAGCCGGACTGTGGCCTGGCTTCCACCAGGCCCAGGTCTTCCAGACGGCGGAAGGCCTGTTGCACCGTACTCAGGCTAAGCCCGCGCCGCAGTTTCATTTCGCGCAGCGAAGGCAGACGTTCGCCGGCGCGCAGCACGCGGGCGCTGATCTGGGCGGCAATGTCATCCGCCAGTTGCAGGTAAAGAGGCTGGGTATCCATGCCACCATGATAAGGGATTGCCCACCCACCACCACGCACAGTTGTGCACAAAAACAGGCAGTACAGTTACCAAAAAACAGCAACTGTCATGGCTGATTATCGACAACTGTGTGGCTACCGGGCGGCAAGCAGGCTCTCTAAGCTGTGAGACATCAACAGCACGGGAGCACGCAACATGACCACACTGATACTGGGTAATGGCGAACTGATGAGCCTGAACGGCCAGCTGCCGCAATCACTGCAGGTACTGCAGGGGCGGATATGGATCAGCTACTGCGGCCAGGATGTGATTCTGGGGCGCGGCAGCAGCTGGACGCCGGGCAAGGCCGGCGGTGAAACCTTGCTGCTGGAGGCCGTGGGCGGGCCTGCCCAGCTGAGCATGCAGTTGCAGGGCGAACACGGCCTGTTACAGCTGGCCAGCTGCAACTAGGCTGGCTGACCAAAAGTGGCCTGCAGGAAATCCAGCATGGCGGTGAGCTTGGCCTGATGCTGACGGCCAGGCGGATACAGTGCGGTAAGCGGCATGCTGTCATCCACCCGCCACGGCTGCAGGATTTCCACCAGCCGCCCGTCCTGCAATGCCGGCTCCAGCAAGAAGGCCGACTGGCGGATGATGCCAGCCCCGGCCAAGGCCAGGCTGAGCAGGGATTCGGCACTGTCCACGCTCAGCCGGGCGCTGACATCCACCCGGCGCAATGCGCCATCCACCATGAAGGGCCACTGGTCAGCCTGCTCCACATCGGCCACCACCAGGCACTGGTGCTGTGCAAGCTGGTCCGGGTGTTGCGGGCTGCCAAACTGGCGCAGATAGGCCGGTGCCGCACACACCTTGCGCGGCAGGCTGGCAATGGGGCGCGCCACCAGATTGTCCACCGGGCCCAGCGGCCCCAGCCGCAAGCCCAGGTCGAAACCGTCGGCGGCAATATCCACCAGATGGTCGCTTACCGACAGCGCCAGCCGCACCTGCGGATACATGGCCATGAAGCGTGGCAGTGCCGGTAGCAATTGCTGGTTGCCAAAGGCGGTACCCACGGTAATGCGCAGCGTGCCTTGCGCAATATTGCGGCCATGGCGCAGCTCGGCCTCGGCGCTGGCTAGGTCGTCCACGATGCGCCGAGCATGGGCGATGAAACGCTCGCCCTCCGCGGTGGCCACCACCCGGCGGGTACTGCGGGCAAACAGCCGACAGCCCAGGCGCTTTTCCAGCCGGTCTATCGCCTTGGACAAGGCCGACGCGGTCAGCCCCAGCCGTTCTGCCGCCCGGGTAAAACTGGCGCTTTCGCTCAGATACAGTACGGCCAGCAATTCGGTGGTTTGCGTTTCTATCATATTGCTGAATCTGCTTCAGTAATGAATTTCCTGACTGGCAGATTCTAAAACCCGTCATGCGTAATAAGCTAGGTTTTTCACGGAGGACACCTGATGCATACCCAACTGCACACCCTGTTTCAGGCCAAGGCCTGGGCTAACCGGCAATTGTTTGCCCTGCTGGAACAAGAACTCGACAGACTATCCGCAGACACCCGGACCACCGCGCTGCGCATGCTGAACCATGTGTGGCTGGTGGAGCAGATATTCCAGGCCAATCTGCAACAGCTGCCGCACGGCTTTGACGCCCTGAACACGCCGGATACGCCAACGCTGGCCGAGCTACAGGCACGTCAGCAGGCCAGCGATGACTGGTATCGCGTCTATCTGGAAACACTGGATGGCACCGCACTGACACAGGCGGTGGACTTCCGCTTTGTCGATGGCAAGCCAGGCAATATGCAACGCAGCCAGATGCTGCTGCACCTGATCACCCACGGCAGCTATCATCGCGGCATGGTGGGACGCATGCTGGCCGAGGCGGATATCCGCCCGCCCAAGGACAGCCTTACCATCTTTCTGCATCAGACAGCCTGAACGGGAGAACACAATGGCGCAATTCGTGGTGGAAGTGGAATGGCAGAGCGATGGGCAGGATTTTCTGCAGCGACGTTACAGCCGCAAGCATGTGCTGCGTTTTGATGGCGGAGCCGAGGTGGCGGGTTCGTCCTCCCCCGCCGTGGTGCCACTGCCGATGTCGGACGCCAGCGCAGTAGACCCGGAAGAAGCCTTTGTGGCGGCACTGTCCAGCTGCCACATGCTGTGGTTTCTGGACCTGGCCGCCCGTGCCGGTTTCACCGTGGAGCGTTATCTGGACCGGGCCAGCGGCGAAATGGGCAAGAATGCCGCCGGCCAGCTGGCCATTACCCGCGTCACGCTGCGACCGGATGTGCAATTTGGTAGTGCCAACCCGCCCAGCGCGGCCCAGCATGCCCAGCTACACCATCAGGCCCACCTCAACTGCTTTATCGCCAATTCCGTGACATCAACGGTGCTGTGCCAGCCGGTGGGGCTAGACGATACGCAGGCCTGAGAATCAGGCCCGGTTTTGCGCTGGCATGGCCACGGGCATGGCGGGCAGGCTGGCTTCGGCCATGGCTTCGCCCACCAGAATGATGGCCGGGCTGCCCATGCCTGCGGCCAGGGCGTCGGCCTCCAGCGTGGCCAGCGTACTCAGCAGGCGCTGCTCCTGCGGGGTGCTGGCCCACTGCACCACCGCCACCGGGGTGCTGGCGGGCAGGTACTGCAACAGCGCCTGGTTCAGGCTGGCGATGCGGCTCATGCCCATATAGATGGCCAAAGTGGTGCCGGTAGCGGCCAATGCCTGCCAGTCCGGCTCGCTGTGGTCCTGCGCATGGGCGGTTACCAGTGTCACGCCACGGCAATGCTGGCGATGGGTGAGCGACACACTCAGGCTGGCGGCTGCTGCCAGCGCCGCGCTGATGCCGTTCACCACTTCCACCGCAATGCCGTGCTGTTGCAGATAGCTGATTTCCTCACCGGCACGGCCAAACAACAGTACCTCGCCGCCCTTCACCCGCACCACCTGCCGGCCCTGTATGGCATAACGGCGCATCAGGCGCTGGATGAAATCCTGCGGCGTGGACTTGCAGCCACCGCGCTTGCCCACCCGCACCACCTGTGCCTGCGGGGCCAGGCTGACGATGTCCGGGTTCACCAGCTCGTCCAGCAGCAACACTTCGGCCGCCTGCAACTGGCGCACCGCCTTGAGGGTGAGCAGTTCCAGATCGCCGGGCCCGGCCCCCAGCAGCACTACCTTGCCTGTTGCGCGTTTCATGATTCCACTCCTGTTGTCAGGCAGGCTGCGCCACGCTGGCGGCCATGCGTTTGATTTCCGGCACACAGGAGCCGCAGACGCTGCCGCAACCCAGTGTGCCCTTGATGTGTTCCACACTATCGCCCCGCTCCAGACACTGGCGGATGACGTTTTCGCCCACCTGCTTGCACTGGCAGATGACTTTTTCCCGCACCACGGCACGCTGTCCGGCCGGGGCAAACACCGTCAGCCGCGAACCCTGCCATGGTTCGCCTGCCTGCAGTTGCAGCAGCAGGCTGTCCGCTGCCGGCCCATCTGTCGCGCTGCTGCTGGCAAACACAAAGCCCGCCAGCGCTCCATCGGCCCAGGCCACGCGCTTGACCACGCCGCGGCGGTCATCACGGTATTCCAGCACCTCCGGCCCCGGCTGCAGGCCCAGCACATCCAGCAGCTGTTGCAGCCAGTCATCCAGCGCCTGCTGGTGCGCGGCGCGCAACAATAAGACATCCGGGCAGTGCAGCGCAATGGCGGCATAGCTGCACTGGCAAAGAAGCGGTGCCAGCCGCGCCTGCATGGCCGGCAAATCATCACAGCGCAGCGCAGCCGTGACTCGCCACGGCAGGCTGATTTTTTCCACTTTCACCGCCGCATGCTTGAGTTCCGGCTGGAAAGACTGACCGTCCACCTGTGGTTGGCTGGCTTCATTGATACCGCCACTATTGAGGAACTGGCCATTCCAGTGCATGGCGGCAAACACCGTGCCGCCGGGCAGCTCGCGGCTAAGGGCCAGCGGCAATACCAGCTGGCCGCGCTTGCTGCTGATGCGCAGCAGATCGCCCGCCTGCAGGCCACGGCGTTCGGCATCGTCCGGATGCATTTCCAGTGCCGGTTCCGGGCGATGGGCAAACAGCTGTGGCAGACGGCCGGTGCGGCTCATGCCATGCCACTGGTCACGCAACCTGCCAGTCAGCAGGCGGAAGGGATAGTGCGCCGACACATTCTCTGCCGGTGGCTGGTAGCGCACAGCATGAAAACGGGCGCGGCCATCGGCGGTGGCAAACACGCCATCGACATAGCGCCGTGCCTGGCCCTGTACCGCGCCAGCGGGCAACGGCCATTGCTGCGACCCGGCGCTGTCCAGCACGGCATGGCTCAGCCCGCTGATGTCCAGATCACGCCCGGTGGTCAGTGCGCGATGCTCGTCGAATACGCTGGCGACATCAGTATTGCCAAACAGGCTGGCTGCGCCGGGATAAAGCAGTGCCTCCAGACGGCGGGCAATCTGGCTGACAATCCAGCCATCGCTTTGTGCCTCGCCCGGCGGCGGCACGGCGGCACGCACCCGGCTGATGCGGCGCTCGGAATTGGTGACTGTGCCTTCTTTCTCACCCCAGGTGGCGGCAGGCAGCAGGATGTCGGCCAGCGCGGTGGTGTCGGTATGGGCAAAGGCGTCCTGCACCACCACCAGCTCGGCCTGCGCCAGTGCGGCGCGTACCTGTGGCAGATTGGGCAGCGAGTGCGCCGGGTTGCTGCAGGCAATCCAGATGGCCTTGATACGGCCCTGCTGCAACGCGTCGAACATGGCGATGGCGGGCAGGCCGGGCGTGGCGGACAGCCGCTCGGTTGGCACGCCCCAGTGAGCGGCCACTTCGGCACGGTGTTCGGCATTGTCGATATCACGATGCGCCGCCAGCATGGTGGCCATGCCGCCTACTTCGCGCCCGCCCATGGCATTGGGCTGGCCGGTAAGCGAGAACGGGCCGGCTCCGGGCTTGCCGATCTGGCCGGTGGCCAGATGCAGGTTGATCAGCGCCAGGTTCTTGTCGGTGCCGTGGCTGGACTGGTTCAAGCCCATGCAGTACAGCGACAGGCTGGCCGGGCTGTGGCCAAACCACTCGGCGGCCTGGATCAGGTCTTCCTCGCGGATGCCGCAGATTTCCGCCGCCATTTTCGGCGTGGTGTTGCGCACCATCTGCTTGAGTTCGGCAAAGCCTGCGGTATGGGCGCTGATGTAATCCTCCGCCACCAGCCCTTCCCAGATCAGGTGGTGCAGCATGCCGTTGAACAGGGCGACATCGGTGCCGGGCTGAATCTGCAAATGCAGGTCGGCCATGGCGGCGGTGTCGGTGCGGCGCGGGTCGATGACAATCCAGCGCGTGTCCGGCCTCGCCGCGCGGGCTTCTTCCAGCCGACGCAGCAGCACCGGGTGGGCGTAGGCCAGATTGCTGCCGGCAAACAGCACGCAGTCGGCCTGTTCCAGATCGGCATAACAGGTTGGCGGGCCATCGGCACCAAAGGCTTTTTTATAGGCAGTAACGGCGCTGGACATGCACAGGCGGGAGTTGGTGTCGATATTGTTGCTTCCCACCACGCCCTTGGCCAGCTTGTTGAACAGATAGTAGTCCTCGGTCAGCAACTGGCCAGACACGTAAAAAGCCACCGCGTCCGGCCCGTGCTGGCGGATGATGCGGGCAAAGCTTTCCGCCACGCTGTCCAGCGCGCTTGCCCAGTCAACGCGCTGGCGCGGCGCATCGCGGGTAAGCCGCATTTCCGGGTACAGTGCGCGGCCACTGTCGCTGGCGGCGCTGGCCGCCAGGTTCAGCCCCTTGCTGCACAGCCGGCCAAAATTGGCCGGATGCTCGGGGTCGCCGCGCACACCGGTAATGCGTCCATCTTCGCTGGCAATCAGCACGCCACAGCCGGTGCCGCAATAGCAGCAGGTGGAGCGGGTTTCAGTCTTGCCCATTTTGCCCATCCTTTTCTGATGACAAGGTCCCGTTGCAATCGGTCTTGTTCACAATCCCAGCAGCACCATGCCCTGTTCCAGCTTCACCGGAAAATGGCGGGCACAGCCTTCATCCGGCGCGCGAGCCTCACCTGTGGCCAGGTCGATATTCCAGCTGTGCAGCGGGCAAGTCACCGATTCGCCGTGCACAATGCCCTGACTAAGCGGCCCGCCCTTGTGCGGGCAACGGTCCAGCAGGGCAAACACCCGGTCGTCGTGGGTGCGAAACACCGCCACATTGCCGCTGGCGCGTTCCACCACCCGGCTGCCTTGCGGCGGAATGTCGGTAAGGGCGCAGATGTGTACCCAGTGTTGGCTGTCTGTCATGACCTATGCTCCTCAGGCGTGCAGCTTGATCGGAATGAATTCGTTTTTCTGCGTACCGGCAATGCGCGCCGCCCATGGGTCGGGCAGGCCTTGCAGCGAGAACAGCAGCCGCTGGTACAAGGCCTGACGGCTGGCAGCATCGGTCACCACCTTGGCCTTGATGACATCCAGACCGACGCGGGCGATGTAGTGCACGGTGCGGTCCAGGTAATAGGCTTCCTCGCGGTACAGCTGCAAAAACGCACCGCTGTATTCCTTTACTTCCTCGACGGTTTTCACCTTGCACAGAAACTGCGCCACTTCGGTCTTGATGCCGCCGTTGCCGCCGACATACAACTCCCAGCCGGAATCCACCGCAATCACCCCCACGTCCTTGATGCCGGCTTCGGCACAGTTGCGCGGGCAGCCGGACACCGCCAGCTTTACCTTGTGCGGCGACCACATATTGGCCAGCATGGTTTCCAGATCAATGCCCATCTGGGTGCTGTTCTGGGTGCCAAAGCGGCAGAATTCGCTGCCGACGCAGGTTTTCACCGTGCGGATGGATTTGCCGTAGGCGTGGCCGGACTGCATGCCCAGGTCCTGCCAGACATTGACCAGGTCCTCCTTCTTCACCCCCAGCAGGTCGATACGCTGACCGCCGGTGACTTTCACCATCGGCACCTGGTATTTGTCGGCTACGTCGGCAATGCGGCGCAGCTCGCTGGCGGTGGTGACGCCGCCCTTCATCTGCGGAATCACCGAGAAAGTGCCGTCCTTCTGGATATTGGCGTGCACCCGTTCGTTGACGAAGCGGCTTTGCGGATCGTCCACCGCCTCATGCGGCCAGCTGGACAGCAGGTAGTAGTTGATGGCCGGGCGGCAGGTGGCACAGCCATTGGGGGTGCGCCACTCCAGAAAGTGAAACACCTCGGCATGGGTCAGCAAATGCTGTTCGCGGATGGCCTTGCGCACTTCACCATGGCTGCGTTCGGTACAGCCACACACTGCTTTGGTCTTGGGCGTTTCCTGGAAATCCGTACCCACCACGCTCATCAATATCTGCTCCACCAGGCCGGAGCAGGAACCGCAGGAGCTGGCCGCCTTGGTGTGCTTTTTCACCTCGTCCAGCGTGAACAGGCCCTTGTCCTTGATGGTCTTGACGATGGTTCCCTTGCACACGCCGTTGCAGCCGCACACTTCGTCGCTGTCTTTCATGCAGGCGGCCTTGCTCTGGCCCTGCACGCCGGCGTCACCGATGGTGGATTCGCCAAACATCAGCGTATCGCGCAAATCCGCCACCGAACGCCCTTCGCGCAGCAGCTTGAAATACCAGGCACCGTCGGCGGTATCGCCGTACAGGCAGACCCCGGCCAGCTTGTCGTCCTTGATCACCAGTTTTTTGTACACGCCACCAGCCGGGTCGGACAGCACGATGTCCTCCATGCCCTCGCCCCCCATGAAGTCGCCAGCGGAGAACAGATCAATCCCGGTGACTTTCAGCTTGGTCGACAGCACCGAGCCCTGATAGCGGCCAATGCCCAACTGGGCCAGATGGTTGGCGCACACCTTGGCCTGTTCGAACAAGGGCGCGACCAGGCCATAGGCCACGCCGCGATGGCTGACGCACTCGCCCACCGCGTATACACGCGGGTCGTAGGTTTGCAGCGCATCACTCACCACAATGCCGCGCTCGCAATGCAGGCCGCAGGATTCGGCCAGCGCGGTATTGGGTCGGATACCCACCGCCATCACCACCAGTTGCGCGTCCACCTGCTGGCCATCGCTAAAGCGCACCCCGGCCACGCCGCCCTGCCCGTCATCCAGAATGGCGGCGGTCTGCTTACCCAGCAAAAAGCCGATGCCGCGTTCTTCCAGCGCCCGGCGCAGCAAGTCACCGGCCACGTCGTCCAGCTGGCGGTCCAGCAGCCAGTCGCCCAGATGCACCACGGTGACATCCATGCCGCGCAATTTCAGGCCATTGGCAGCCTCCAGCCCCAGCAGGCCACCGCCAATCACCACTGCCTGACGCTTGGTCTTGGCGGCTTCCATCATCAGCTCGGTATCGCGGATGTCGCGGTAGCTGATGACGCCATCCAGCTCCTTGCCCGGTACCGGCAGGATGAAGGGCGTGGAGCCGGTAGCCAGCAGCAGGCGGTCGTAAGCGGCCTCGGTGCCATCCTCGGCAATGACCTTGCGGCGTACCCGGTCGATGGTGGCCACATTCTTGCCCATATGCAGGGTGATGCCCTGTTCGGCATACCACTCCACACTGTTGAGAATGATGTCCTTGAAAGCCTGCTCCCCGGCCAGTACTGGCGACAGCAGGATGCGGTTGTAGTTGGGGTGTGGCTCGGCACCGAATACGGTGATGTCGTACATCTCAGGCGCCAGGCCCAGCAACTCTTCCACGGTGCGGATGCCGGCCATGCCATTACCCACCACCACCAGCTTTTGCCGGGTCTTGCCCTGCAGTTCTGCCATATCCATCTTGCTCTCCTTCGCTTCTTATACCCGGGCTGCGGCTACGGTCCAGCCACTGCGCCAGCGTTGTTTCACTCCGGCCAGGCTCAGCCAGGCCAGGCAGCACAGGCAGGCAAACAGCCACAGGCCAGCTGCATAGCCACCGGTAGCCTGCTTGATGGCCCCCAGGCTGGCAGCCAGGGCAAAACCACCCACCCCGCCCGCCATGCCCACCAGGCCGGTCATCACGCCGATTTCCTTGCCAAAGCGCTGCGGCACCAGCTGGAACACCGCGCCGTTACCGGCTCCCAGGCACAGCATGGCCAGAATGAACAGCAGCAGTGCCACCGAAGGGCCGCCGACATTGAAGCCGGCAGCGCCAATCAGCAGCGCGCAGCACAGATACACCGCCAGCAACGAACGGGTGCCGCCCAGACGGTCGGCCAGCATGCCGCCCAGCGGACGCATGACCGAGCCGGCAAACACACAGGCGGCGGTGTACATGCCGGCTGTTTTGGCATCAAAGGCAAACTGGTCGTGGAAGTAGCCCGGCAATGCGCTGGCAAAACCGGAGAAGCCGCCAAAGGTCATCGAGTAGAAGAACATGAACCACCAGGCGTCCTTTTCCTTCAGCACGGCCAGATAGTCGGCCAGCTTCTTGGCCGGCGGTGCATTGGGCGCATCCTTGGCACAGACAGCAAAGATGATGAGCGCAGCAAGCAGCGGAATGCAGGCCAGGCCAAATACGTTCTGCCAGCCAAAAACCAGCGCCAGCGCCGGGGCAAACAGCGCGGCCAGCACGGTGCCGGAATTACCTGCCCCGGCAATACCCATGGCCGTGCCCTGGTGCTGCGGCGGATACCAGCGCGAAGCCAGCGGCAGCGATACCGCAAACGAGGCTCCGGCCACGCCCAGGAACAAGCCAAGCAGCAGCGCGCCACCCAGGCTGGCAATGCCGATCTGCCAGGCTGCCAGCAAGGCGGCAATCACGATCAGTTGGCCGATGATGCCGGCACCGCGGGCACCGATGCGATCCACCAGCACGCCCATCAGCAGGCGCAGGATGGCTCCGGCCAGAATCGGCGTGGCCACCATCAGGCCGCGTTGCTGGGTGGAAAGATGCAGTGCGGTGGCAATGGGCACCTGCAAGGGCCCCAGCAGATACCACACCATGAAACTGAGGTCGAAATACAGAAAGGCTGAAAACAGGGTCGGCTTGTGTCCGGCTTGCCAGAAAGTGCGGTCCATGTGTTGCTCCTGTCGGGGAAGCGTGCTTCCCGCCAAATGGCCAAAACAAAAACGGCGTCCTCCCTGATGTTGGAATCAGGTGAGGACGCCGTTGTCCGTATCGGCAGTGGCCGCCGTTGGCCGCTGCCGTGATGTCTGGTGCAGGCGGCACGCCATTGCGCCGCTGCGTGGTAATCATTGCAAATAGCGTGCCAGCTGCAAAATACCTGCTGGAGGCCGGTTTACGCTGTTTTCGGCCCCATGCTGCACCGCATCAGTGCGTAAAATTCAGCATCGCACCGACACTGGGCGCGGCATCGGCGCGCTCCGGCCAGTGGCAGCCATCCATCAGCACGCTATGGCGATCTGCCGGAGCCGGCAGCGGCAGACCGCAGCATCTGGCAGCCTGCTCGTACAGCGCTGTCTGGTTGACTGCGGCCACCACGCTTTGCCCGGCCTCGCCCTGCCACATGCCCCAGCGCCGGTATTGCTGCAGGAACCACAGCCCGTCCGACAGATAGGGGTAATTGACCCGACCATCGGTGCAAAAGCGCAGCTGGCCGGCATCGGCACTTTCCCAATGCTGCAGAATCAGCTCCGCCGGCATCGCCAGATAGGCGTCTTCAGCCAACCAGGCGGCCGCCTGCGCATGGTTTTCCGGCTGATCCAGCCAGTGGCTGGCCAGTAACAGGGTCTGTACCAGGCGGCCGGCCAGCTCGGGCTGCTGCTGTACCAGCTCGCGGCGGCAGGCCAGCACCTTTTCCGGGTGCTCCGGCCAGATGGCGGCGCTGTCGGCCACCCGGCTGGCCACGCCAAGCTGCTGTGCCTGCGCATGCCAGGGCTGACCGGCACAAAATCCGTCCAGCATGCCGTCCTGCATCGCAGCGCCCATTTGCGCCGGTGGAATCACCACGCAGCGGGCATCGCGCAGCGGGTGCACGCCTTGGGCCGCCAGCCAGTAATACAGCCACATGGCATGGGTGCCGGTGGGAAAGGTATGTGCCAGCACCAGTGGCCGCCCCAGATCCCGGCTGATCTCAGCCAGGCTGATGCCCTGCCGGTATTGATCCGCCAGCGCCGGAGCCAGGCTGATGCCCTGCCCGTTCTGGTTCAGCGTCATCAAAATGGCCATGTCGCATTGCGGGCTGCCCATGCCCAGCTGCATGCCGTACACCAGGCCGTACAAGGCATGGGCGGCATCCAGCTGCCCGTTCATCAGCTTGTCGCGCACGGCAGACCAGGAAGGCTGGCGCTGCAGGCAGAACTGCAGACCCAGCTCCCGGTCCAGCCCCAGCTTGTGGGCGGCCACCAGTGCAGCGCAGTCAGTCAGGGCAACAAAACCCAGTTTGAGTTGGTGTAGGGATGCAGGAGCAGTCATGAAAGGCTTTCAGCCCAGCAGCTTGCTGGAATTGATCAGTTGTCGGGACAGCTCGGCCAGGCGCAGGCCGCTTTGCATGGCCTGGCTGCGCAGCAGCGCATAGGCTTCGGCCTCGCTCAACTGGCGGCGCTCCATCAGGATGCCCTTGGCGCGTTCGATCAGCTTGCGGTCGGCCAGCTGTTCTTCCACCTCGGCCAGGCGTTTTTTCAGCCGCGCGTCTTCTTCAAACTTCACCCGTGCCATGTCGATGATGGGGGCGAGCTTGCTGGCTGCCACCTGGTCCACCACATAAGCGGTAACCCCGGCGCTGACAGCGGCCTGAATGGCGGAAAGCCCGCCCTGCTCGGCAAACATCACCACTGGCCGTGGTGCGGCATGACCCATCAGCGCCAGTTGTTCCAGCGTGTCACGTGAGGGGGATTCGGTATCGATGATGATGATGTCGGGCGTCTGGCTGTCCACCAGCTGCAGCAGCTCGGCTGCGCCCTGGGCCTGTGCAATCACCAGATAACCGGCCGCCGTCAGCGCGGCATGCAGCTCGGCCATCGGGCGGTCGGTATCGTTGACCAGCAACAGTCGTAATGGAGAGGAGGCAGTCATGGCAGCATCTGGAAGTGGTTGCCAGTAACCGTGCAATATTCGTGCCTGCCGTCTCAGTCGGCCATGGCGGGCAGCTCCAGCCACCCCAGCCGCATGGCCATGATGATGGCGCTGTAGCGGTCTCCCACTTGCAGCCGCAGCAGTACATGGTGCAGATGCACCTTCACCGTATACAGGCTGATCTGCAGTTGTATCGCCATCTCCTTCAGGCACAGGCCGGCAGCCGCCAGCCGGATGATATCGCGCTGGCGCGCAGTCAGCCGCACGCCGTCCTCTGGCAGGGGATCGCAGCCCAGCACCCGCTGGTAGAACGCGGCATCCACGGTCACCAGACCGTGCCGCAGTGCATACAGCCCTACTTGCAGCCGGCTTTTCAGCGCCAGTTTCAGCAAAATGGACGAAACATAGCTTTTTACCGTGGAGACGCCAATCTCCAGCGTCCGGGCGATTTGCTTGTTGGAGCGGGATTCGGCCATCAGTGCGATGACGGCTTTTTCTCTGGGGGTAAGCAGCTTTGCATCAGTCATCACGGGCCGGCTCGCTTGCATGGTCAGGGCTTTGTTGCACAAATCAGGGCTTGCGCCTGTCCGGTAGAATGACCGCATGAGCAAGCCCCTTCCTCCCAAGTACCAAACCATCAACTGGCAGTCCTACAACCAGTCCCTCAAGCAACGAGGGCAGCTCCTTCTCTGGCTCGACAAAGACATGAACTGATTGGCACCGGCTACCGGCAGGCGGGGACGGCAGCCAACTTTTTCCGATGCTGCCATCCAGTTCTGTCTCACCATCAAATGCCTCTTTGGTCTGGCGCTACGTCAAGCCACAGGTATGGTAAAAAGCATGTTGCGCCTGGCTGGACTTGACTGGGCCGTTCCCGACTTCAGTACGCTTTCCCGCCGCCAGAAAGACCAGCAGGTCCGCATTCCGGTACAGAAAAAGCAGGGTTGTCTGCATCTCTTGGTGGATAGCACCGGCATCAAGATGATGGGTGAAGGTGAGTGGAGGGTGAAAAAGCATGGCGCTGACTACCGCCGCCAATGGCGCAAACTGCATCTGGGAATTGATGCGCAAACGCTGGAAATCCGGGCAATGGAAGTGACCGACAATCGCACCGGTGATGCCACGATGCTGCCAGAGCTGCTATCGCAAATTCCGGTGACAGCGGGACTGGTGACGGTGACCACTGATGGGGCGTACGACACACGCCTATGTCACGCAGCGATTGCAGAGCGTGGGGCGGCGGCCATCATTCCCCCGCGTCGAAACGGTCAATTCTGGAAAGGGAGTTCACAGGGCAATCAGGCTCGCAATGAGTCGCTACGCTCAGTGAAGTATCTGGGGCGCACGCTCTGGACAAAGTGGAGCGGCTACCATCGCCGCAGTCTGGTCGAAACGAAGATGTACTGTTTCAAATTGCTGGCAGACCGGGTTAAGTCACGGGACTTTGACCGGCAGGTGGCGGAGCTTCAAATCTGTGCAGCGATTCTGAATCGCTTCACAGCACTGGGCACGCCGCAAACGGTCCGCATGGGATAAATCCGTCTGGGGATTGGGGTAGTTCGACCTGCGGCTGATTTGTGCAACAAAGCCTCAGCCCGATGCGCCGCATCCTTAGCACCGCCTGACAATAAATTACCTTTCCTGCGCTGTTGCCGCCTGCAGCATCTGATTACGATGTGCTGCACTCAACCAGGCGAGAACACGATGCAGATTTCACGTTTAATCCCGGCACTCACCTTGCTGGCCGGCTACTGTCAGGCCCAGGGCATGGGAGACATGCCCGGCCCGGACCAGGGTGGCAAACCCGGTAGCCGCGGCATGCAAGCACAACAGCAATGCAGCCCGGCAGCGGAAGAGCAGCAAATGGTGTCTCCCAAACCCAAGCCGGCCTTCTGGTATTACTGCGCGCAGAGCAAAATGTTCTACCCGCACGTACAGGCCTGCGCCAATGGCTGGAAAATCATTCCGGCCCAGCCGCCGGCTGACGACAAGCTGCCTGATAGCCCGGCCTGAATCTGACGCTCAGGTTGCATCCAGACAGTGCGCCCGATTACGGCCATCCTGTTTGAACAGCCACATGGGCGGCCTTGGACGGCTCGCCTCTGACAGCATGGTCGCGGGCATCTTTGTCAGACACCATCACCGGCTAGTGACAACATGGAAAAATCCGCCTGCAGCCAGCGCGACACCAGTGCACGGGTGTCCAGTCCTGCCCTGCGCTCGCTCAGCAGATGCCGCACCCGGCTTGGATGGCGGATCTGGTGCGGGCTGAAGCTTGGCGGGGTGCACAAGCAGGCGGACGGGTTGTATCCGATGACATACGGCAAGGCCCGCGCCTGTCGACTGCGCCCCACCACCACGCCGCAATGGCCGTTTTCCAGCTGCACCAGCGAGCCGATGGGAAAGTGGCCGACGATGCCGATGAAGACATCCACCAGCCGTGGATTGAAGTCGCTGCCCTTGCGTGCCAGCAAATAAGACAGCACATGGCGCACCGGCGTGCGCTGGTGGTGGCAGCGTTCTACCGCCAGCGCATCGTAGACATCGACAATTGCCGTCATCTGGCCAAGCTCAGAAATGGCATGACCAGACCGGGCCACCGGATAGGCAGAGCCATCAAAGCGCTCGTGATGTTCTTGTGCCGGTAGCAGTTGATCCCCCTGCAAACCCAGCACGTTTTGCAAAAAATCCACGCCGCACACCACATGATGCCGCGCCGCGGCATACGCGTCGGCGGGCTGTGTGCCTGGCTTGTTGAGGATGGCTGTCGGCACAAACAGCTTGCCGGCGTCATGCATCAAACCTCCGATGCCAGCATCAGTCACCGCCATGGCGCTGGCACCACCCTGCATGCGATACAGCATCAGCAGCACAGATACCGCAGCAGAGTGGCTGTAGTAGTCTTTTTCCACTTCACGACAGAACAACAGCAGCAGCAAAGCATCCTGATTGCGCAGCAAGGACGCATACAGGCAGCCCACCACACCGCGGATATCATGCAGAGATACCGATGATTTCCTGCCCGCATCCGCCCTCAGCCGATCAAACAGGCATTTGACCGCCAGCAGCCCACGGTGCGCCATGGCCAGTTCGGCAGCCAGACCGGCCTTGAAATCCGGATAGGCCATGTTTTTTTCTGTCCTGCCTGGCAGGCTCATTGCGGGCAAGCAGTCTGCACCATTCCCGTGGCACGCCATCAGCCCTGCCGGAAAGTCCCATTGCGCCCGACTGCCGCCCGTTCCTGCTTTCAATACCATCCACATCCCCGCTCACCAGGCAGCAACCATTGCCACCCGACTGCCCATCAGGGCTTGCCGGGCATGCTAATCAGCTATCGGTCATCGGTATTGAACGAAAACGACATCCTGCCACGCCGTGGCCAACAAGCGCATACCGCCGGACTGCAGCAGGAAAAAGCGGATTTCAATGTAAAAACAACGCTTACTACGGGTAAGATGCCGACCAGCCAGAGAAATCAAAAATACATGCCCCAATGACAACAAGGCCCGACATGGTGGTTCACGCCCCGATCAGCAATGCCAGAAACGAACTCTGGCTGCCGCCGCCAGCCATGGCATCCTGCATTCGCGCCATCATGATGCGCGACACCAGCGGTGTGCCGCTCAGTAAGGAGCAGCGGTTCAACCGTTTCCCGGTCAACCCAGGCTGCATTTTGCTGTGGACTGTCCGCGGTGAGTTCCAGTTGCTGGCACCCGGTGAGCAGGAAGACCGCTCCCGGACACGGACCGTCGTCCCGGCCCTATCGCTGTGGGCCCCCTCCACCCGCCCGCACAGCGCATGGAATCCGGCAGCCTGCCATTCATTTGCCCTGGTGTTGTTGCCGGATGCCTTTGCTGCACTCACCGGCATTACGCCACTGGATTACCTGAACCGGGTTGTACCGCTGGAAGGCTTGCTGGACGCAGAGTGGATGAGCTGGTGCCAGGCAGTGCAACAGGCTCCTGATGACAAGACGCGCATCGAGCTGGTGCTGCGCTTTTTGCAGCCGCGCTGGCAACACCACAAACAGCGCAACAAGAACGAAAACTGGATTCTGAAAGACTGGGTGCAATACCTGACCACCCACGCCGCCACCTCCAGCCTGGGCAAAAGCGTGCGTCAGGTGGAGCGGCGCATAAAAAGCTGGACCGGCCGCCCGCTGCGCGAACTACGCGGCATAGGCCGGGCCGAGCAGGTTCTGTTTGAACTGGCCATTTCCAGCCTGGAAGAAAACACCAACTGGTCGGACATCGCCAGCAAAAGCGGCTATGCCGACCAGTCCCACCTGTGCCGTCAGGTCAAGGCACTAACCGGCTACAGCCCAGAGGCACTGCGCAGCCACATCATCAGCCACGAAGCCTTCTGGCCGTATCGGATGTGGGGCTTTTGCCATCAGCACCAGCACCATTACCGGCAGCAAACGGCAAAAGACGCGTTGCCAGAGTAAGCAGGCCAGCGTGACATTGCGCTCACCCAGCAAAGCGTAATGATATTTACTGCAGCGCCGCTGGCTGCTCTTGTTGATACTGGCTGTCACTGACCGGTTCCGCCCAGTGAGCGGCAACGCCGTTTTCCTGCTCCTGAATCGCAATATGTGTCATGGCCGTACTGGTCGTGGCACCATGCCAGTGCTTGAGGCCAGCGGGTATCCATACCACATCGCCGGGACGGATGACCTGGGTTTCTCCACCCCAGCGGCAAATCAGGCCACAGCCGGCAGTGACCAGCAAGGTCTGCCCCCGCGGGTGGGTATGCCAGGCGGTACGAGCACCCGGCTCGAACGTAACGCTGGCACCGGATGCCCGCGCCGGCTCCTGCGGCTGGAACAACATGTCCACCCTGACCTGGCCGGTAAACCATTCCGCCGGCCCATGCATGGCGGGCTGACTGCCCGCGTGGCTGATATGCAAATCCATGGTTCTGCTCCTTGGCAAGTTCAAACAATGCCGGCTGGCAACGATATTGACAGCGGCAGTATCACTCTAGGCCCGCCCGCCTGCTGGCGGTAGGTCTCTTGCATGGCATACCCTTATGAATACAGCTCATCAGTCTTTGTGATATTTTGCAAAAACCGCCCATCTGCATGAGGTGTTTTCATTAATGGCCCGCACCGATTACAACAGCCTGCAAACCTTTCTGCTGGTCGCGCGCGAGCGCAGTTTTACCCGGGCGGCATCGCAGCTTGGCGTATCGCAGTCCGCGCTCAGCCATTCCATACGAGTACTGGAGGAGAGGCTGGGTGTGCGTCTGCTCACCCGTAGCACGCGCGGTGTCAGCCCCAGCGAGGCTGGCGAGCATCTGCTGGCGCGCATTGCCGACAGCTACGACAATATCGAATCCGCACTGGCCACCCTGAGTGAACTGAAGGAAAAACCGGCAGGCACAGTGCGCATTACCACCCACGACCATGCAGCCGACAGTGTGTTGTGGCCGCGCCTGCGCCAGTTGTTGCATGACTATCCGGACATACACTTGGAAATCAGCATCGACTACGCGCTGGTGGATATCGTGACCGAACGCTTCGATGCCGGTGTGCGTAGCGGCGGCCAGGTGAATGGCGACATGATTGCCGCCCGCATCGGCCCGGACTACCGCATGGCCGTGGTGGGATCCCCCGCTTATCTGGCCGGGCGCAGTCTGCCAAAGCTACCGCAGGATCTGGCCGCGCATCGCTGCATCAATCTGCGGCTGCCAACGCACGGCGGGCTGTATGCCTGGGAGTTCGTGCAGGATGGCAGAACAGTGGAAACCAGAGTGGAAGGCCAGCTGGTATTCAATACCACCGGCCAGATGCTGACAGCGGCGCGGGATGGCCACGGCCTGGCCTACCTGCCTGAAGACATGGTTCAGGCTGACCTGGCAAGCGGTGCATTGTGTGCTGTGTTGCAGGATTACTGGCCGCTGTTCTCCGGTTACCACCTGTACTACCCGCACCGGCATCAGCCCTCGCCTGCTTTTGCACTGGTGCTGAACGCCTTGCGCTATCGCGGGCCGGACTGAGTGCAACAACGCGTCGCGCGTTCAATCAGCCAACGCAGTGTGCGCACTGCAAACCTTGAGCAGGAAGTCATTGAAACGCTGTGTATTCAAGGTGTACCAGCCATTGTCAATGCTGAAGCCCTTGACCCCGCCCGCCAGCCTGGGCTGTTCAAAATACACAATCGCACGGTCCCGTCCCAAGCCAGCCAGGCAATCCAGTTCGGTCATCACTTCCGCACTGTGCACCGCACTACCTCCAAGGGCAAAGTTGACACTCCACCAGACGGAAAGATTGCCGTTTTTTTCCTTGTGTACCGGCTTGTTTTCCATTTCGGCATTTTGTTCGCACTGGTCGCTGCATTGCCAGTACAGTGGCGCAGCCTGCGCCCGCACTGTGGCGGCCAGGCCATAATTCATGGCAATACAACAAATAAGCAGGCGTGCGGTCTTCAAATGACGCATGAGGATGGGCAACTGAAAAGCGGGTTTGACTCAAGATGTTTACAGGCAGTTAACCTGCACTGCCTGCATGGAAATTCATTAATAATGTAATGGCAAATTTAAACATCAATAACTTTATTTACCCAATCTTACATTACCAATAACCACACCCCGCTTAGCCCCGTCCTGCAAAATTCAGGCAGCACATTGACGGTATTGATGCCGATTGCATCCGCCATATAGCCGCCTGCCATTTCCAAGAGAATGGAAATGCACGGCACCGAGCGGTGCCAATGGCTGATTCAGCTTGGCATGGCAAACAGCTGGAACAGCTCCTTCAAGTGTGGTGCTTCAAAACGGCGGCGTACGGTGATGGCATAGAAGGTTTCCTCCACACCCTGCACCGAGCCGTACTTTTCCAGCAATCCCTTGCCCAGTTCATCCTTGACCACAATGGCCGGAATCAGCGCCACCGCACCGGCATCGCGCGCCAGCAGACGCAAGGTGGCCATATCGTCCACTTCTGCACGGATACGCGGTTCTATACCCAGTTTTTCGCACAAGAGGTCAAAGCGCACGCGGATTTCGCTCTTGGCACTGGGCACCATCAGTAGTTGCTGGCGCAATATCTGCGGCAAATCGAACGGCCCTTGCACCAGGCCGGGCGGGCCGATCAGGCACACCTCCTGCCGCGCCAGCGTGCGGCAACGCCACGGGTGCTTGTCATCGGCAATCACCGGGCGATTGCTCAGCACCACATCCAGCTCAAAAGCTGCCAGCCGGCCAAGCAACTCATCCAGCCCTCCGGCCTCCAGATTGAGTTTTACCGACTGCCGCCCCAGCACCGGGTGCAGAAAGCCTTCCAGAAAATTGCGTGACAGGGTGGAGACGCTACCAATGCGTAGCTGGCCGCCCTGGCCGGCATCCTGGCTGGTGGTGGTGGCCAGCAGCTCGTTACCCAGCGCAAAAATGGCCTCGGCATAGCGCAGCACCGATGCGCCCATTTCAGTCAGCAGCAGTTTTTTGCCTTCACGCAGAAACAGCGGCATGCCTAGTTGTTCTTCCAGCTGGCGGATCTGCGCCGACAGCGCCGATTGCGATATATGCAGCCGCTCGGCGGTGCGCGTCAGATGGCCTTCTGCCGCCACGCGCCAGAAATAATACAGGTGGTGATAGTTGAGGCGATTTATCATTCTGTTTAATAGATTGATTTGTCAATATTAATGTATTTTACCGAACAAGTGATGGCGGGCATAGTGCCGGTGTTTTCACTCATACGCCATCCACCTTATGGATTTGTCTCTTCATACCTTGCTGGCCCTGCTCTGGGTGCTGCCGGCACTGGTGCGCACCAGCCAGCCCCGTCACTGGCAACTGGCCCAGGCCAGCGCCGCCGCTGGCGCAGTGGCAGCCTTGCTGCTGATGCTGTTACAAGGCCTGCAGCCGACCTTGCTATTTCAGTTGCTTATCCAGCTGCTGGCCTGGGTGATCCTGCGCTTCTCGGCACGCTATTTCAGCGGCGAAGCGGGGCAGGCCCGCTTTCTGCGTGCGGTGGGCTGGCTGCTGGCCGGCGCTACCCTGGTGGTAGCCAGCCAGGATTGGCCCACCCTGCTGGCCGGCTGGCTGCTGACCAGCCCGGCGCTGCAAAGCCTGCTGACCTTTTATCCCGAGCGGCCACAAGCGCGCATTGCCGCCCGGCGCGAGGCCGTGGCCAGCCGTCTGGCCGAACTATGCCTGTTGCTGGGTGCAGGGCTGATAGCCTGGGCGGTGGCCTCGCCTGCCTTTGCCGATATCGCACGTCCGTTGGCATCGCCCATCGCACAACTGGCACGCAATACCGGAGCGCTACTGCTGGTGTGCTGTGTACTGCTGAAAACAGCACAATTGCCGTTTCACGGCTGGCTGACCCAGGTCATGGAAGCCCCGACCCCGATTTCGGCCCTGCTGCATGCCGGGGTAGTGAATCTGGGCGGCATGGTGTTGATCAAACTGGCTGCACTGTGGGCAGTGGTGCCGCTGACGGCCTGGCTGTTAGTGGTATGGGGTGGCGTTACCGCTGGTCTGGCCTGCTGGGTGATGCAGACCCGCATCAGCATCAAGTTGCGCCTGGCCTGGTCTACCTGCGCCCAGATGGGCTTCATGCTGATGGAGTGCGGGCTGGGGCAATATTCGCTGGCCCTGCTGCATCTGATCACCCATTCCATCTACAAGGCACATGCCTTTCTCAGCTCGGGCAACCAGGTGCGAGCCACCATCCGTCAGTCAAGCAGCGCTCCGGCTAGCGGCAAGGGCTGGCATCTGGCCAGCGGCGTGGCCGGCATTGCCTTGCTGCTGGCCAGCCTGCAAGGCTGGCAACTGGCACTGGGCCATACCCTGCAACCGCCGCCGCTGCTGATTGTGATCATCGGCCTTGGCCTGGCACCGCTGTGCCAGCACAGCATACGCGGCTATGGACTGGCGCTGCTGCTGTGCCAGACCTACCTGCTGCTACACACCCTGTTTGCCAGGATGCAGGCTGACCATGCCACGGCCCCGCTTGCCTGCCAATTGCTGCTGGCGCTGTTCTTTGGCGGGCTGTTCCTGCTGCAAGGCTGGATAGATAGACACCCCGGCCACCACCTGAGCCAGCGCCTGTACGCGCGCGCCTTTGGCGGCCTCTATCTGGACGAATGGTGGCTGCGCACCACCATGCGCACCCGCCTGCACCGGTTGGGGCGACGCTCACCCCTCACCCGCAACGGAGCCACTGCCCATGACATCCGCTGACACGCTCTGGCAAAGTGCCGCCCAGGCCGCGGCCAGCCGCATTGCACCCAGCTGGCCACTGGACAGCCTGCTGGCCAGCTCGCCTTACTGGGGCTTGCGCAACCAATCGTTCGAACAGGCCCACCATACCTTGCAAAGCCTGGCAGACAGCCGCCTGCACCTGGATGAAGCCGACTACCGGCAGCAGTACGCCGCGGGCCAGATCAGCAATGCCGACCTGAGTGCCGCGCTGCAAGAAGCCGGTATCAAGCAATCTGCCGTGCAGTGGCTGCAACAGGGACAGGCCGAACGCCACACTGCACCAGCAAGACTGCTGCAAAGCAACTGGCGGCAGGACGCTGCCGGCCACGCCGGCCTGCAAAACTGGCAACAGGTGATTACCCAGCAAATCAGTCAATGCTGCGCAGCATGGTTCGATCACGACCAGGCAGAATGGCAGCCTGATCGTCATGGCCGGCTCTATCAGAACTGGCTGGCCGAAATGGCGCTGCAACCGCCACCCAGCCCGGATGCCGCCGCGCGCGAACACCTGCGCGGTGCCATTGCCGCGCTGCCTCAGGATCACCATGCCCTGTTCCGCCACGCGCAGGAGCGCTTGCAAGCCAAGCCAGGCTGGCTGAGCGACTGGTTTTACGTGCTGCTGCAACGCAATAGCGGCTGGGCAGCATGGTGCCGTTACCAGCAATGGCAAGCCGAACTGGCCGGCACCGCCAGCAGCCTGCCGGCAGAATTACTGGCCATGCAGCTGGCTTGGGAGTGCCTGCTGGACGATGGCGACCGCACACCGGACAGCCACTGGCAACACTGGCATGCAGCATGGGATGCCCAATCAACAATACCGCCTGTCAACGCGCGCGGCCTGATCTGGCAACGTGCCGCCGAGCTGGCCAGCCACGCCCCACTGCTGTCCCGCCTGAGCGTCCAGCCCGCCGCCACAGAACTTGCCGGAGCCGACATCCATGCCGTCTTCTGCATTGATGTGCGCTCGGAACCGATGCGCCGCGCCCTGGAGCAGGTTTTGCCCGCGGCCACGACCGCCGGATTTGCCGGCTTTTTCGGCCTGCCGCTGGCTATCCGCTTTGCCGGCGAAGACCGCAGCCAGCCACGCCTGCCCGGTCTGCTGGCCCCTAGCTGGGAAGCCATCATGCCGTCGCTGGAAAAGGGCCTGCAGGAATGGGGATCCTTCCAGCGCGCCCCGCTATCGTCCTTCACCCTGGTGGAAAGCGCCGGACTGGGCAAAGCGGGCAAACTGCTGCGCAAAGCCTTTCCCGGCAAGCGCAGGGCGACACTGGCCGAGCTGGACCCCTGGCTGAACGACAAGGACAAGAGCATGGTCTCCGCTGGCCGCCAGCTCAATACCGATGACATCGTGGCAAGCCTGGAGCACCTGCTGCCTGCCATGGGGCTGGGACAGCGCTTTCCCCGCACGGTATTGCTGGTGGGCCATGCCAGCCACAGCAGCAACAATCCACAGGCATCAGCCTTGCAATGCGGAGCCTGCGGCGGCCATGGCGGCCATCTGCACGTACTGCTGCTCAGTGACTGGCTGCAGCGCCCGGCCGTACGCGCCGGGCTGGCTGCTCGTGGCTGGGCCATACCGACAGCCACCCTGTTTTTACCGGTACTGCACCTGACCCATAGTGACGAATTACAGGTCTTGCAAGCCGATGGTCAATCCCCGGCCCTGCAACAGCGCGGCCTGCAAGTACAGCCGCTGCTGGATGAGGCGGCCAGCCTGGCGCGCAGCCGGCGGGC
Source organism: Aquitalea sp. (assembly GCF_030150775.1). NCBI lineage: Bacteria > Pseudomonadati > Pseudomonadota > Betaproteobacteria > Neisseriales > Chromobacteriaceae > Aquitalea > Aquitalea sp. The sequence continues at coordinate 56,606 of NZ_JASLFG010000037.1, read as the reverse complement.
CGGCCAGGACGGCATTCCCGCAGATATCCATACGGGCAAGCTATTGTCCCTGCTCCGGCAAAAAGGCCATCACTGGGCGGAAACCCGTCCCGAGTGGGGACTGGCCGGCAATCACAGTTTCATTGCCGCACCGCGCAGCCGCACCGCCGCGCTCAATTTGCATGGCCGGGCCTTCCTGCAGGAATACGACTGGCGGCAAGACCCGCAAGCCAGCCAGCTGGCGGCCATTTTTGGTGGCCCGTTAGTGGTGGCCCACTGGATCAACATGCAGTATTTCGCCGCCGTTGCCGACCCCACACGCTATGGCAGTGGCAACAAGCTGCTGCACAACGTAGTGGGCGGGCGCATTGGCGTGTTCGAAGGCAATAGCGGCGATTTGCGCATCGGCCTGTCCAAACAGTCCGTGCATGACGGCAGCCAATGGCGTCATGCACCGTTGCGGCTGGCTGCCTGCATCGACGCCCCTGCCCGGCTGATCAGCCTGGCGCTGGAACAGCAGCCGGAAGTTGCCATGCTGGTAAAGCGCCGCTGGCTACACCTGTACCGTTTTGCCGAAACCGGCATGAAATACTGGCGCAACGGCAACTGGCTGGCAGCCGGATTACCGCATGGCGCCTGAGCCGCACCACCGAAAGCACATATGGAATACCTCAATCCGCATGCCGCGGACATCCACCGCGCTGCCAGCCTGCTGGGCAATGGTCAACTGGTGGCACTACCTACCGAAACCGTCTACGGCCTGGCCGCCAGTGCGCAAGACCCTGCAGCCATCCGCCGGGTTTTCAGCGCCAAGGGCAGGCCGGCCGATCACCCGCTGATTGTGCATCTGCCAAACCTGTCTCATCTGCAGCACTGGGTCAGCCAGATACCAGCGCCAGCCTACCAGTTGGCCGCAGCATTCTGGCCCGGCCCGCTTACCATGGTGCTGCCGGCGGCACCCACGGTATCGCGCCTGATTACCGGCGGGCAGGATACCGTTGCCGTGCGCTGGCCGGCACATCCGCTGTTCCAGGCCGTGCTCGACCAGCTGGGCCATGCGGTGGTCGCGCCGTCGGCCAACCCTTTCGGCCACATCAGCCCCACCAGTGCCGCCCATGTGGCGCGCCAGATGGAAGGTCGCATCGAGGCGGTGCTGGATGGCGGGGACTGCCGCTTCGGGCTGGAGTCCACCATTGTCGACCTGTCCGGTCCACAGGCACGCATCCTGCGCCCTGGCAGCATCAGCGCCGCCCAGCTGGCCCGCGTGCTGCCACTGGATGAGGGTCCGCGTGACCTTGTACCGCGCGTTCCCGGCGCATTGGCTTCACACTATGCCCCGCGGATTCCCTGCCATCGTTTTGAAGCCGCACACCGCCCCCGGCTTCCTGCGCAAGTATGGGCTGAAGATCTGGCCTTCATCAGCATGGTGGGCAGGCCGGCCACACCACTGCCGGCCACGCAAAGCTATCTGCTGCCGGCCGATCCGGCTGCCTATGCCAGCCAGATCTATGCCGTGCTGCACCAGGCGGAAGCCAGCGGCTGCAACCGCATTCTGATCGAGATGCCGCCGGATACGCCCGCCTGGTTGCATGTGCGTGACCGGCTGTTGCGTGCCAGCACACCAGTAGCAGACTAAGCCTGTCGCCTCCGGGCCGAGTCGATGTAAAACCACTGCATTTTTGCCTGAGGACGCAGAAACGGGCTTTTCATAAAAGCCCGTTGTCATGCATGATGTCCTGCAGAATCTGTCAGGAAACACCGGCATGACGCGTGAACACCGAATGCTCCGTTCCTTCAAGCTGCGTTACATCATTGCGCTATCCCTGATGGCAATACTGGCAACCAGCGCCTTTGTTTCGCAAAAACTGGTGATTGCCACGCAGCAAAGCACAGCCGCCCTAGTCAATATCAGTGGCCGCCAGCGCATGCTCAGCCAGCGCATCGCCCTGTTCAGCCAGCAACTGGCCACCACACAGGGTGGCTCCTCCCGTCTGCGCCAGCAATTGCAGCAGGCCGTCAGCCTGATGGCGACCAGTCATCAAGGCCTGATCAATGGCCAGCCGCAGCTGCACTTGCCGCAGACCATGTCGCCAGCAGTGCATGCACTGTATTTTGGCAACCCGCAAGCCATTCATTTCCTGGAAAACCGTTATCTGGCGCTGGCCAGACACATACTGGCGCAGCCGGATGGCACGCTGAGCATGGCAGACCCCGGCCTGCAGCAACTGCTGGCACTGGCAGAGGGCGACCTGCTGCGTGCACTGGATACCGCAGTCAAACGCTATCAGCTGGAAGGCGAAGCTGCCGTCGACCAGCTGCAAACAGCAGAGAACATTGCCTGGCTGGCCGCCCTTGCGCTGCTGCTGACCGAGGCGCTGTTCATCTTTATCCCGTTTGCCGGCCAGATGCGCCGGGTCATTCAAGCCCAGGAGAGCAATCAGCAGGATCTGCAATCCCACCAGCTGCAACTGGAAGCCGAAATCGAAAAACGCACTGCCGAACTGCTCAGCCGCGAGGAACAGCTGAAGAAGTTTTCGCTGGTGATACAACAAAGCCCGGCCAGCATCGTCATTACCAATATGGATGCCCGCATCGAATATGTGAACGAGGCTTTCCTGAAGAACACCGGCTACAGCCAGGATGAAGTGCTGGGACAGAATCCGCGCATTCTGCATGCGGGTAAAACCTCAGCAGAAACCTATGCCGATCTGTGGTCCACCCTGATGGCCGGCGCGGTATGGGAAGGCGAATTCATCAATCGGCGCAAGGATGGCAGCGAATATGTCGAAGCAGTGGTGATTGCCCCGCTACGCCAGCAGGATGGCAAGGTTAGCCACTATGTGGCCATCAAGGATGACATTACCGACAAGAAGGCCGCCATCGAAGCCATCCGCCAGAGTGAGCTGAAATTCCACACCATGATGGACTGGGCCAGTGACTGGGTGTACTGGATCAAGCCTGACGGCCAATTTCACTACATGACCCCGTCGGCAGAAAAAATCAGCGCGTATCGCGCCGGCGAATTCGAGCGCAACCCGGCCCTGCTAGACGCCATCATCCACCCGGAAGACCGCGCGCAATGGCTGGCCCGGCAGCACACGCACGATAGTGCAATGGAAACGGTGGGCCTGGATTTGCGCATCTGCCGGAAAGATGGCGACATCCGCTGGGTAAACTATACCTGCCGCCCAATCTACGGCGAAGATGGCAGCTATCTGGGGCAGCGTGCCACGCTGCACGACATTACCGAGCGCAAGGAAGCAGAAGACGAAATCCGCCAGCTGGCCCACTACGACCCGCTTACCTGGCTGCCCAACCGCCGCCTGCTATTCGACCGCCTGCAGCAGGCACAGAAAATCAGCGAACGCTCCCGCGAACATGGTGTGCTGATGATGCTGGATCTGGACCAGTTCAAGAAGCTCAACGACACCTTGGGCCACGAGATGGGTGACAAGCTGCTGGTACAGGTGGGCCGTCGCCTGCGCAACACCGTTGGCGAAGCCGACACCGTGGCCCGGCTTGGCGGGGACGAATTCGTCGCCATCATCGAAAACCTTGGCCCCAATGAAACCGTTGCGGCCAAGCGTGCCGAACAGATTGCCGAGAACATCCGTGACCAGCTGTCCCGTCCCTACCGGCTGGAAGGGGATCAGGATACCGACCACGTCTATACCACCAGCATCGGATTGACATTATTCCGCGGTCTGGTGACTTCCATGGAAAACCTGCTCAAGCAGGCCGATGTTGCGCTGTACCAGTCCAAGGATGCCGGTCGCAACCGGGTGCGATTCTTCAGCCCCACCATGCAAGCCAGCATAGAAGCGCGCAGCCTGCTGGAAAACGCGCTGCGACTGGGGTTTGCCCGCGAGGAATTCGTGCTCTACTACCAGCCGCAAGTAGGGCAGGATGGCACCCGCATCGGTGCCGAGGCGCTGCTGCGCTGGTGCTCTGCCGAACGTGGCATGGTGTCGCCAGCCCAGTTCATTCCGGTGGCCGAGGAGATGGGGCTGATTATCGAACTGGGACGCTGGGTGATGGACAGCGCCTGCCGGCAACTGAAGGCCTGGGAGCAACACCCGTATTTTTGCACGCTGGATATCGCGGTTAACGTCAGCGCACGTCAGTTCCACCAGCCTGATTTTGTGGCTTCGGTGCAAAACAGCCTGCAGCAAAGCGGTGCCAATCCGGCCCGGCTCAAGCTGGAACTGACGGAAAGCATCGTGCTGGAAAATGTTGACCTGGTGGTGGCACGCATGCACCAGTTGGGCGCACTGGGCATACGTTTTTCACTGGATGACTTTGGCACCGGCTACTCCTCGCTGTCTTATCTCAAGCGCCTGCCGCTGGATCAAATCAAGATCGATCAATCCTTCACCCGCGAACTGGGCAAAGACGCCAGCACCACGGCCATCGTCAAAGCGATTCTGGCCATGTCACGTTCGCTGGGGCTGGAGGTGATTGCAGAGGGGGTAGAAACACACGCACAGCGCGATTATCTGGAAAGCTACGGCTGCTATGCCTATCAGGGCTATCTGTTTGGCAAACCGGTACCGATTGCCGACTGGGCAGCTGACGAAACTACAGCAGACTGAGGCGTTTAGTAGCACAGGCGGTTCTTGCCATCGCGCTTGGCGACATACATCAGCTTGTCCGCCTTGCTCAGGATGTCGATGGCCGACTCACCGGGAAATGCCAGACAACAGCCCAGCGATAACGTTACCCCGAAGCCGGCCTCTTGCTGCATGCGCGTGCTCTGCACCAGTTTCAGGCGGATGCGCTCGCCGCACTCCACCGCGCGGCTCAGGGCTAAGCCGGGCAGAATAACCAGGAATTCCTCGCCACCGATGCGGCCGAACAGATCATCAGCCCGCAGCACCGATTTCACCTCGTCCGCCAGCACCCGCAATACGATATCGCCGACATTGTGGCCAAATACATCGTTGATTTTCTTGAAGTTGTCGACATCAAAGGTAATGACGCAGAACGAGCCTTCGGCATGACTCACCCTATCCACCTGCGCATTCAGGTGTTCCAGAATGGCACGGCGATTCAGGGTCTGTGTCAGGCTGTCGGTGGCGGCAATCACCAGCAGCGCATTACGCGCCTCCTCCAGTCCTGCGGACTTGGCCTCCAGGCTGGAACGCAGGTCCACCTCCTCGTTATGCAGCCGCTTGAGCTTGCTCACCAGCGTTTCCATGGCGACTTGCTGCTCGAAAAAATCGAAATTACGCCGGGCGTATTTCCAGTCCGTCAATAACAGGAACACCAGATACAGCAAGGCGATAACGGAAAAGGCATAACGATCGGATGCTGACATCACTTGGTCAAAACCATGCAGCTGGATGAATACCATCACCGTGATTACCGTACTGAACAGCGCGTACAAGCGGAAAATCAGCCCGTGCGACAGGATGGTGACGCTATTGATAGCAGCCAGCGCAATGATCTTGAACATGTAGACAAAATCAAACTGACGATGAGGAAACGCAAACAGCATGCCACCCCAGGCAACAGCTGCCGCAAATACCGATACATAGAAAGAGTTGAAATATTTTTCCAACCGGGCCGGATCAGTCAGCAGGCTGCGCATTTTTCCCAGATGCCACAGCCGTATTGACTGAATGCCTGCCATCGATAGCAGCCAGCAGGAGCCGGTCCATCCCGGATTACTGTTCCAATGCGACAGGTAAATGGCCAGCGCAACAGCCATAGACAGCCGGATCGACATGCTGTCCTGTTCGAAATAGTACTGGCAAAGGCGAACGTTGGCCGTTTTCATGGGCTGATTCTTTCTGGCTCAGCGGGCATTGCGCAGCACCGCCCGGTCCATCACAAAAGGCGGCAACAGAATATTCCTGCCAGTACCCGCAGGGGCCTTGATGGCAGCATCTGCCATGTCTACCGCCAGACCAGCCATTTTTTCACTGTCCTGCACTATGGTGGCCAGCATTTCGCCGTTGCGCACGGCATCCACAATGACCGGGTTACGGTCCACGCCAACAAAGTCATATCGCCCGGCCTGTTGCAACTGGCGCAGTGCCAGCACGGTGGCGGTCGTCGTAGATTCGTTGGGGGTGAAAATGGCATCAAATGCTGGCGGCTTACCACCAAGATAAGCCGTCACGGTCCGCCGCCCCTGACCGATGGTTTGGTCGACCGCCGGACCGTACAACAAGGTGGCACCATCTTTGCGCGCAGCGGCGGTAAAACTCTCCATGCGCTGTTCGGTGGATGGCACGCGGCCATGATTGGGAAAAACCAGAATGCGGCGGATGGCCGGATTATTCTTTTTCAGCTGCGCCCAGGCCATCCTGCCAATGGCGGCATTGTCGGATGTGACCGATCCGTACTGGCTGGTCAACCCAGGATTACGGTCGATCAGAACCACCGGTACCGGCAGAAAACGCAGGATTTCATTGTAGTTCTCGATGGTGGCACTAGGGGCCAGAATGATGGCGCGACAACGCCGGGCAACGGCAATATTGAGCAACTGGATCTGCGCATCATCAATCAGATGTTCGCTATCCACCGAGCCACGGTCATAGATGAAATAACCCCGCCGCCCACCTTCCTTGGCTACGTTTGCCTGCAAATTTGCCCAGTAGTCGCGCCCGCCGCTGGCATAGATGAATGACAGGCATTCGCGCGCATGTGCCAGTGTGGCAACACAAAGCAGCACGATACCCAGCAGGCCACTTCCCCCCGGCAAACGCCAAAATGAGTGATGATGATTGAACACAAGACTCCTGTGCCAGGTGGTTGTTTTATCCTGCCGGCTGGTCATGAGCGTAGTGCGGCAGCAAACCGGCGTGGGCCGCACAATACGGCTCATCACTATTTGATAGCTGATATTTGCTCGTCATGCCGACGGTTTTGGCAGTCCCTTCCCCCGGATGCTGCCAATGGCCATGCTGCCGCGCCGCTACCGCTGCCGGATACCGCAGCGCTTGCCCTTGCATCTGGCGCTGCAAGGACTACACTCTCATTGTGCACTGCACAATACAGAAGGCATCATGACACTTACTTTCAGCCGTCTGCAGGCCACTGCCAGACCGGCCATTCTGGAACACCTGGCGGAGCTGAGTGCGGATGACCGCTTCACCCGCTTCGGGCTGGAGCTGGCTCCTGCGGCACTATCCAGCTACGTCGACAGCATCAACTTCAACCGCGACATCGTGATTGGTGCCCATTACCGGGAATTATTGATCGGCGTGGTACACATCGCCGTTTTTCAACACGAAGCCTACCCTTGCGGCGAGCTGGGCATCAGCGTGGATAGCTTCTGCCAGGGCAAGGGCATTGGTCGCCTGTTGTTCGACCAGGCACTGGAACACGCTCGCCGACGCAAGGTAAACCGACTGCGCATCCAGTATTTACGCCGCAATGGCCGCATGGCCTCACTCTGCCGTGGGCTGAGCACATATTTTGCGCAGGAAGGCGCAGAAACCGCCTGCCAGATCACCCTGGCCGAGGACGATCCGGCCAATGCCTGCCGCTACGAAATGCTGGATGACATTGAAGTGTTTCATGCCGATGCCCCCCAGCCACGCGGCCATGTGCTGTTCATTCATGGCGTGGCAGGCGATGGCTGGCAATGGCGGGAAAACATGCTGCCCTGGTTTGCTGCACACGGCCTGAGTGGCTCGGCCCTGTCGCTGCGCGGCCACGGCGGCAGCGCGGCGCGGCAAAACCAGACACTGCGTGGTTACGAGGAAGATGTTCAACAGGTACTGGCCGGCCTGCCCGGCAAGCCCGGCCTTATCGTCGGCCATTCCATGGGCGGCTTCCTGACCCAGCGTGTACTGGAAGGCAATGACGATCTGCAACGCGCCAGCCTGATCTGTTCGGTACCGCCGTGGGGTCTGCTACCTGGCACGCTGGATACCGTGGTGGAGTTCATGGGCGACCCGCTGGGCAAGGCCATTGCCATTCAGGCGGCCGAAGGCAAGCCGGCCTACGTCAACCCGGACAATGTCAGCGCGCAAGTACAAGTGATAGGTGGCAGCCGTGACAAGCTGATTCCGCCCGACGTGGTAGCCGCCACGGCCCGCTCCTATGACACCACACCGGTGATGATAGAAGATGCCGGCCATGCCGTGATTTCCAGCAGCAAATGGCAAAATGTGGCCGAGCAGGTATTGCGCCATCTGCTGGGTAATAACACTAATCCGTAACAGCCAGGCAAGGCCGCAGGGCGGGCCTAGCGCAGCCAGTTACCAGCTAAGTAGAAGCCCCGATGACAAGCACGTTGCAAAAAGCGTAAGGTTGGCATTCCTCCTTTGTAGACGACTCTTTTCCCACGCCCGGCGTGGGTTTTCTTTGTCCACGATGCCCGTACTTACCATACACGCCTGCAATAGCCTGCCTGGGCTGGCCTTGCCCGAATTCGAGTCCGTCAGACGTATGCCTGCTGGCGTTTACGACATTGCCGGACGTTGCACTGGCCCCTGTGGCGGGCCAATGTGGGTTCTGCGGCATGGCAACGATGCCTGGTTGCTGGATCAAGCTTTCTACGAATGGCTGCAAGAGCAGCAGGCCCAGCCTGTGCTGCAATGCCGCTCCTGCCACCCCGCCTGAACCAGAACCGATCCATCGCTGCTAGCGGCGGATCGCCAGCACCAGCACCCCCACCGCCACCAGGGCAATGCCCAGCCATTCGCGCGGAGCCGGACGCTCCCCCAGAAACAGCACGGCAAACACAGCCACCAGTACCAGGCTAAGCTTGTCCACGGGGGCCACCTTGCTGGCTTCGCCCAGTTGCAGGGCGCGGAAATAGCAGGTCCAGGAGGCTCCGGTTGCCAAGCCGGACAGGCCAAGAAACAACCAGGTCCTGCCGGAAAGCTGCAGCGGGTTGCTCCATTTTCCGGTAAGCCAGACAAACAGCGACAGCACCATGGCAATGATGCCGGTACGTATCAGCGTGGCCAGGTCAGAATCCACCCCGCGCAGCCCCAGCTTGGCCAGAACCGCAGTCAATGCGGCAAACACCGCCGAGCACAAGGCCCAGACAAACCAGCTTTCCATCGTTGACTTCCTTTGTATTCGAACTGACCGCAGATCAAGCCGCATTCTCTTAGCATGAAATCAGGCGTACAATCAGCCGCTTCTCATCTGCAGAAACTGCTGCCCCTCGCTCACCTGTCATGTCATCTGCAAAAACCGCCTGCCTGCTGGGATTACTGTTAATACTGCTTTTGCTGGCAGAACACCACCAGGAAAGCAAACTGCCCAACCCGGCACAGCCACGGCTGGTGAAAAACATCCTGCGCGTACGCTAACCTGCCCGATCACCCTGCCCGGCCAGCCAGCCTTCCTCTGCACCAGCATCGTCCAGCGCCCATAACATGGCGGCAGTCAGTTCCAGCGGGTCAGCCGCCAGTCCAGCCTGTCGATACCCTGCAGCCGTACCACGCTGCAAGGCCTCTGCCGCCAGGGTAATGGACAGGTCTTGCGGAATTTCAGCTGCCTGTGTGTGACAGGCAGCTGCGGAAAACGAATGAGCCTTGCGGCAACTGGCCGGTCGCAAGGGGTAAATGCTGCACAGGCCATCCTGCAGGAATGCACAAGCCAGGCGAGCTAATGGCGCAGTAGCGGCCTGCATGTGCTGTTGACGCTGCAACAGGCGCTGCCGTATCTCCTGCAACTGCGGTAGCGTACCCTGTCGCAGATGGCGGGCGATAAGCAGCACCTCGGCCTGACTGGCCTCCACACGCAGATAGCAACAACTATTGCAAGCAGCCTGACAGGCGGGCGCCTGACCGCGCTGCTCTGCTTGCATCACGATCTTGTCGATGCCTGCGTGCAGATGGCTGATGAAATGCAAGGCATGCCCCACTCCGGGCCTGGCCTGCAGCTCCCGCGCCACCCGTTGACTGACTTGCCTGATCGAAGCCTGCAAGGCTGCAGACTCTTCCTTGCTCAATGTCACCATCCATGCTCCTGATTGCACTGCGGCTGATTATAGCGCTGCCGCAGCAGGCTACTGCCCCCCGCTCAATGCATTGACTCCCACACTGTCCCGCAAGCGTGGCCATGCCAGGGTCAGCAGAATGCCGCGCATCGCCATCAACACCAGCAATGCAGCCCAGATACCGTGATTACCCAGCAGGCCCTGCAACAGCAACAGCGCAGGCAGGTACATCGCAAAGCTCAACAACATGCCATTGCGCAGCACGGCGGTACGCATGGCGCCCATGAACACGCCATCCCAGAAAAAGGCCCAGATGCATACCGGCGGCAAAACCACCAGCCAGCTCCAGTACTGTGCTGCCAGTTGCTGCAGCTGCCGGTCCGGTGTCATCCAGGGCAGATAAACCAGCCCCAACAAGGCCATGCCCAGCGCCAGCACACTGCTCCATCCCAGCGATAGCCAGGCACATCGCCGCACCACCAGCCGTAACCCGTTACGACTTTGCGCACCGATGGCATGCGCACCATGCACCTCGGCTGCCACGGCAAAGCCGTCCAGCAGACTGACACACACCATGAAGGCCTGTAGCAGCAGCTGATTGGCCGCCAGCGTCAGCGTACCCAGCTGCGCGCCGCTACGCGTCATCAAGGCAAACGCCACCGTCAACAGCAGAGTACGGACCATGATGTCGATATTGGCAGCAAACAGTTGCCGCCAGGCGGCCCGTCCGCCAGAGCGGGACAAGGCCTGTTGCCATTGCGGCCACGGAGCCTGACGCAGCATCACCCGCCAGGCCAGCACACAACCCACCGCTTCGGCAATCGCCGTGGCCCAGCCTGCACCAGCGACACCCCAGCCCAGCACCGATACCAGCCAAACAGCCAGCAACGCATTAAGCAGATTCATCAGCAGCTGCAACACCATGACCTGGCGTGACTTGCCCAGTCCCAACAGCCAGGCGAACTGGGCATAGGACAACAAGGTGAACGGTGCAGACCAGATACGGGCAGAAAAATAATCATGCGTCAGCCTGGCCACCTCTGCCGGCGGTGCCAGCAGACGCAGGGCCAGCCACAACAGAGGCTGCTGCAACAGCAACAGGCCAAGCCCACCCAGCAACGCGGCCAGCATGGGACGCAGGCCTGCCAGAACCACGGCATCCGGGCTGCGCTGTCCGGATGCCTGTGCCACCAGTCCGGTGGTGGTGAAACGCAGAAAGCTGAAACACCAGTACAAGACAGTGAAAATGCTGCCACCCACGGCAACTGCAGCCAGCGCCACCGGGCTGCCCAGCCGGCCCAGCACAGCAGTATCCACCAGCCCCATCAATGGAGTTGCCAGTGCAGCCAGCATCACCGGAATGGCAAAGCCAATCAGCTGGCACGTGCGCGGAGGAGAATAGCCGAAAATGGAAATCATCATGAATCAGGCAGACAGAAAAATGGCATGGTAGCAAAGCCGGTGCACCTGCAAGGCAGCATATGCGTCGCGACATGAAAAAAGCACCCGCTAGCGGGTGCTTTTTTGCAGGAAACCGGACGCAGAAGAATCAGGCTTTCTTGACGAACTCAGACTTCAGACCCATGGCACCGATGCCATCGATCTTGCAATCGATATCGTGGTCACCATCCACCAGGCGGATGTTCTTTACCTTGGTACCCACCTTGACCACCAGTGAAGAACCCTTCACTTTCAGGTCCTTGATCACGGTAACAGTATCGCCATCCTGCAGCAGATTGCCATTGGCATCGCGCACTTCACGGCCCTGTTCTTCACCGGCCGCTTCGGCCTGGGCCGACCATTCGTGTGCGCACTCCGGGCACACCAGCATGGCGCCGTCTTCATAGGTGAACTGGGAACCACACTGGGGACAATTGGGCAAACCGCTCATGCTATACCTTGCTGTAAATCTGACTGGATAAGATTCCACCGGCCGCAGACGGTGGCGTAAAACGCGCTATTGTACGCCAGACTGCCCACAAGTTCACCCACCCGCTACAGGGTTAATCAAGCGACCTACCTACTCAGCGTGCCGCTTGACGGCTAAAGGCCCACCGCCCGGCCAGCAAGGTAAAGCTGGCCACCAGTGCCACCAACACCCAGAAACCATGTGGGTGATTGGCCAGCGGCACCCCCCCTACGTTCATACCGAAAAAGCCGGCCACGATATTGATGGGCAAGGCCAACACCGTCACCATGGTCAGGGTGAACAAGGTGCGGTTGGTTTGCTCGTTCAACTTGGCAGCCAGCTCTTCCTGTAACAGCTTGATGCGCTCCACCAGCGTGGCCAGATCGTTCAGCACCAAGGAAAATTCTTCGGTAGATTCACGCAAGGCCTGCACATCCGGCTCGGCCAGCCAGATCGGCGGGCGGTTCAGCAGCCGGAACAAAGCCCCCGGCTCCGGGGCCAGCAGACGCTGCATGCGCACCAGCGTGCGCCGCATGCTGGATAGCTCTGCACGATGATCCTGCAGCCGCTCGGCCAACAGCCGGTCTTCGATATGATCCACCTTGCAAGTGGTTTCTCGCACGATGCTAGCCATGACATCGGCCTGATCCTGCATCAGGTGAAACAACAGCGAACGCGCCGAAGGGAACACCTCCCCGGCCTTTACCGCCCCCCGCAGCCTGTCCACCGAACGCAGCGGTCGCACCCGCGCCGTAACCAGCAGCCGCGCACCGGCTGCCACCCACAGGGTGGCCACATCCGAACTGACCACACCGAAACCCAGCGCCACATCGTTGATGACCGCCAGCAACATGCCGTCTGACGGTTCAATGCGGGTGGAGCCACCACCGGCATGCAACATTTCGTCGAAGCCCTCAGGCAAGTCAAGGTTGGCGCGCATCCAGCGCTCGCACGCGACATGTGCCAGATTGAAATGCAGCCAGACAAAGCCATCCTCACCCTGGCTATCCCGCAGGAAATCCAGTGCCTCATCCGACTCGATGGCTTCCCCACGCTGACCGGGAGCAAAACGAAAACCGCTGATCAAGCCAACCTGATCAGCGCCATAGGTTTTGCTGACAATAGACAGGCTCATTACTTGCAACACTTTCTTGAAATCGCCAGCTGTAAAACTGGTCACAATGATTCGGATATGGCCAAGCTTAACACTGAGCATCACTGTTAATTACGACAGTCAGATGACATGGTTTCCGTTTGCATTCGCACCACATCCGGGAAGTAGTTGGAAACTAACCAAGGAAATATCTTATGAAGTTGCAGGAAGTAAGATTAATTAGATTAGGACTAAGCCGCTTAATCAGCGCATGGTGAATTCATAGACTGTCTCCTGTTCGGTAACGGACAAATCCACTCAGCCCACCACTCAGGAGACGTTCATGAAATATGCCGCACTTGCGCTCATCACCACCTTCGTTGCCGGCCCGGTACTGGCCAACAAGCTGCATCAGGAGCAACCCACCGCCAGCGAGGTAAAAGCCTGGCAAGCTGATCACGCGAAAATCAAACAACAAGAACAAAAGAAAGAAAAACACAAGAAAAACAAGAAACAAAGCTCCGCAGTGACCGGCCAGGTGAAAGAAACCGTTGGCGGCCATCAGCACAACAAATAAGCCATTGCTTGCAGGACAGTTGCCATTGCAGGTGTCCTGCCTTCAGACCGCCCCCTCACCCGCCCGCAGCCCCTTCCTCACCGCAGCCAAGCGCCCCAGCCATGGCACCCCCCAATCAGTCGCAACAAACAAATATTTGATCAAATTTATTGGCAACGGCAGAGAGTCTGGGCTAGAATCATCTGGCATGTGCAAAATATTAAACGAAAAAGTTTAACGAAATGCCACAAACCAGCTACCCAGAATCCTACTACGCCGCCTCTGCTAATCCGGTCCCGTCCCGTCCGGCCCTGCAAGGCGATATCGAAACCGACATCTGCATCATCGGAGCCGGCTACACCGGTCTTTCCACTGCACTCTTTCTGCTGGAAAGCGGCTTCAAGGTTACCGTCCTGGAGGCAGCCCGGGTTGGGTTTGGCGCATCCGGTCGCAACGGCGGCCAGATCGTCAACAGTTACAGCCGCGACATCGACGTGATCGAGCGCAGTGTAGGTGGCCCCCAAGCCCGCCTGCTGGGCGACATGGCATTTGAAGGCGGCCGGATCATCCGCGAGCGCATTGCCCGATACAACATCGATTGCGCCCTGAAAGACGGCGGCGTGTTTGCTGCGCTAAGTGAAAAGCAGATGGGGCATTTGCGATCACAAAAGGCATTGTGGGAGCGCTACGGACACAAGCAACTGCAACTGCTGGGCAAGGACGACATGCGCGGCATTGTGGCTACCGACCAGTACGTGGGCGGCATGCTGGACATGAGCGGCGGCCACATCCATCCGCTTAACCTGGCATTGGGCGAAGCCGCTGCCGTAGAGCAACTGGGAGGGGTTATCTACGAGCAATCCCCGGCGCTGAGCATTGCACGCGGCAAACAGCCGGTGGTTACCACACCGCAAGGCCGGGTAAAGGCCAGCTTCCTGGTTGTCGCCGGCAATGCCTACCTGGGCAATCTGCTGCCGGAACTGGCCGCCAAATCCATGCCTTGCGGCACGCAGGTGATCACCACCGAACCACTGGGCGACGAACTGGCCGCCAGCCTGTTGCCGCAGGATTACTGCGTGGAAGACTGCAATTATCTGCTGGACTACTACCGTCTGAGCCAAGACAAGCGACTGATTTTTGGTGGTGGCGTGGTTTACGGTGCCCGTGATCCGGCCAATATCGAAGCCATCATTCGTCCCAAAATGCTGAAGGTATTCCCGCAACTGGGCAATGTGAAGATTGACTATGCGTGGACAGGCAACTTCCTGTTGACACTGTCGCGCCTGCCGCAAGTTGGCCGCCTTGGCGACAATATTTACTACTCCCAGGGCTGCAGTGGTCATGGCGTTACCTACACCCACCTGGCCGGCAAGGTGATGGCTGAATCGCTGCGTGGTCAGGCCGAGCGTTTCGATGCCTTCGCCACCCTGCCTCACTACCCCTTCCCGGGTGGCAACCTACTGCGGGTACCATTCACCGCCATGGGTGCCTGGTATTATTCGCTGCGTGACAAACTGGGCGTCTGAGCTGCTCGCCACAACCGCGCCGGAGCGGCCAGCAGGCACTCCGGCGCACCTTCTGTCCAGCAACACCCATCCCAAGTCCCATCCGCACTGGCAGGTACCGGCCTGCTTTTTACATATCCTTACCCTATTTGCAAAAGCAAACATTTTTTGACCTGTCTTGCCCATCCTGCCAGCTTCACGCTCAGGGATAATCGTGCGTACCGGCATGTGTCCGTCATGCCCTCACCCTCAAGGCAAGCACAGACAAGATGAGCAGCGCATCCATTACCACCTCCGCCGGCCCGCTCGACGTGCAGAACATCGTCAGTCAACTGATGACGGTGGAAAAGCAGCCGCTCGCCACCAGTCAGACCAAGCTAAAAACCTTCAACAGCAAACTCAGCGATATCGGGCAGGTCAGTTCCGCCTTGTCCGGCCTGCAAACCGCAGTCAACGACCTGGCATCGGGCAATTTCCTGCATACCCTGAAAGCCAGCACCTCGGATGCCACCATCGCCACGGTGGATACCAACGGTAGCGGCCTTGCCGGCAACTACCAATTGAATGTGGAAGATCTGGCCAAGCCACGTCAACTGGTGTTCGACACTACATCGGACGGGCAATCCATTACCAGCACCAGTACTGCGCTGGCCAATGTTCCTGATTCACTCACCATTGCAGTGGGTGGCAACAGCACCACCGTGCAGCTGCGCGACCCGGTCAGCACCACGGCAACCGACGCCAGCAGCAGCGATGGCACCACCACCGCGACACCGGCCAGCGTCACCCTGCAGGACATCGCCGACAAGATCAATGCTGCCAATACCGGCGTCAATGCCTCCATCGTGCATTACAAAGGCAGCTATTCACTGGTGATTGCTTCCGCCGAATCAGGCTCGGACAGTGCGTTCAGCATTACCGCTGGCGGCAGCGACAGCAGCCTGACGCAAACCGGCGCCAACACCCTGGCCGGCTTGCAGCAAAGCGACACCGCCATCAGTGAATCCAGCGATGCCAGCGACGCCTCACTCACGGTGAATGGCGTATATGTATCGTCCAGCAGCAACACCGTCAGCGACGTGATCAACGGTGCCACCATCAGCCTGCAGAAGTCCGGTGAAGCATCCATCACCATGACGCAGGACAACAGCAGCATTGCCAGCAAACTGCAGGGGTTTGTTGATGCCTACAACAAGGTGCAAAGCGCGCTGGACAATGCGTCCGGCGGCAGCATGAAGGGGGATGCGGCACTGACATCAATCCGCAACCAACTCAGCGCGGTATTGCAAACCCCGGTCAGCGGGGCCGACCCGGTCACCTCCTACGCCTATTTGTCGCAGGTGGGCATTTCCATTCAAAAGGACGGCACCTTGTCGCTGGACCAGTCCGCTTTCAACAAAGCGCTTAGCAACAAACCGACAGCCGTGGGCAATCTGTTCGGCAACAGTAGCAATACCGGCTTTGCCGACCGCTTCAACACCACCATCAACAATTTGCTGGGACCAGCGGGGATAGTCGTGACCAAGCAACATGATCTGAACCAGAACGTAACGGATGAAACCGGCCACCAGACTCAGCTGCAAACCAAGATGAGTGACAAGCAGGCCAACTACCTGCGTCAGTACACCACGCTGAACGCAACCCTGGCCAAGATGCAGCAATCCACCAGCAATCTGTCCGGTCTGATGGCTGGTGTCAGCTCCGCCGGTTCATCTTCTGGGTCTTCCTGATCCGGCAACTGACTGGCACGGCAATGCTGCCGACAGCCTGTTTGACAATTTGTGACAACCTTAACAGTTGGCAACATCTTTTAACGGTGATTTGCCATCAAGCTGCCCCCTCTCCCGCCCGATAATGCAGATAGAGCCTGAACAGGGCCTGTCTGCCTATCTGCGGACAGCAAGGAGAACAGCATGAGTTCAGCATCCATTACCACGACCGCCGGCCCACTGGACGTTCAGTCCATTGTCAGCCAGCTGATGTCGGTTGAGCAGCAACCGCTTACCGATAGCCAGAACAAGGTTTCCACCTACAAGACCGACCTGAGCGACATGGGCCAGATCAGCTCTGCGCTATCCGCCTTGCAATCATCGGTCAGCAGCCTGTCTTCCGGTGCTTTCCTGCAAACCTTCAAGGCCACAAGCTCGGACAGCACCATTGCATCCGTCAGCACCAGCACCGGAGGGATTGCCGGCAATTACCAGCTGAATGTCAGCAAGCTGGCACAGTCGCGCCAGCTGGTATTCGACCAAAACAGCAGCGGACAGCCCATTACCAGCGCCACCGCGGCCCTGAGTGGCGCGCCCTCCTCGCTCACCTTCAGCGTAGCCGGCACCAGCACCACCGTGCAGTTGAACAACGGCGGCAGCAGCGGTGAAAGCCTGCAAAATATTTCCGATGCCATCAACTCGGCCAATGCCGGGGTCAATGCCTCCATCGTGCAGTACAACGGCAATTACTCGCTGGTGATTGCTTCGGCCAATTCCGGCTCGGCCAATGCTTTCAGTGTCACCGCTGGCGGGACCGATAGTGGCAACACCAGCGGCAACACCCTGGCTGGTTTGCAGCAAAGTAGCACCGCAACCAGCGAGTCGCTTGCCGCCAGCGATGCCCTCATGACCGTAAATGGCGTCAATGTTTCATCCAGCAGCAATGCCGTTACCGGGGTGATCAATGGCGCCACGGTAAACCTGGAGAAAACAGGCCAGGTCACCATCGGCATGGCCCAGGACACCTCCGGCATTGCCAGCACCCTGCAAGGTTTTGTTGATGCCTACAACAAGGTGTACAGCACGGTTAACAGTGCCTTTAACGGTGACATGAAGGGCGACGACTCCTTGCTGTCCATCCAGGACCAGCTGTCCTCGGTATTGCAGACACAGGTAGCAGGCGTGAATGCCAGCACTTCCTATGCCTATCTGTCACAGGTGGGCATTTCCCTGCAAAAGGACGGCACGCTGGCACTGGACCAGACTGCCTTCAACAAGGCACTCACCAGCAACCCCAGCGCCGTGGCCAACCTGTTTGGCAACAGCAGCAGCACCGGTTTTGCCGACCGCTTCAACAGCACCATCAACAATCTGCTGGGACCAACCGGCATCGTAGTGACCAAACAGAACGACCTGAACCAGAGCGTTACCGACGAAACCAGCCATCAGACGGAAATCCAGACCAATCTGGATGCCTTGCGCGCTTCCTATCTGCAGCAATACACCACGCTGAACGCCACACTGGCCCAGATGCAGCAATCCACCAGCAACCTCGCCAGCCTGCTGGCCTGATACCCATCAGGAGGCAGACAGCAAAAACGCCGCTGCGGCATAGGCCGGGCGGCGTTTTTTACTACCGGAGCAAGTCAGATCAACCCAGCAGCTGGTTACCATTGATGGCATTCATCAGCGCCAGCCCCCCCAGCACCACAAAAATCAGCGAAGCGACAATATGCACGGCCTTGGTGGGCAGGCGATCGGCAAAACGGCTGCCCAGATAGATCACCGGCACGTTGGCCAGCATCATGCCCAGCGTGGTGCCAGCCACCACCGGCATGAAGTCATGAAAGCGCGCTGCCAGCGCAATGGTCACCACTTGCGTCTTGTCACCCATTTCCGCCAGGAAAAAGGCAAACACGGTGGTGGCAAACACCCCCATCTGGCGCTTGGGCATGACGATTTCACCCTCATCCAGCTTGTCGGGAATCAAAATCCAGCCAGCCATCAGGGCAAAGGAAGCGACAACCGTCCAGTTGAGGATATTGGGGCTGAGCGCGGTGGACAGCCAGGCACCCAGGCCACCGGCACCGGCATGGTTGACCAACGTGGCCAGCAAAATGCCAAGAATGATGGGAACAGGCTTGCGGTAACGCGCCGCCAGAATCAGGGAAAGCAGTTGGGTCTTATCGCCGATTTCGGCCAGGGCTACTACACCGGTGGATACCAGAAAAGACTGCATCAAGTGTTCTCCATGGCCGGGACGCGAAAACGAGTGACCGCAATGCGTCCCGGCCATGCAGAGCATTACGGTCAAAAGTCTCGCCAAGTCTCGGACCACGTGTGCCATGCCGGAACCGGCAAGTCTGTTGACACACGTCCCTCTCGCATTCGGAGGGCGGCTACTCCCTGATGACGGGTGGCATTGTAAACGAGTCATGCCATTTGGCAAGCCCCTTGCCCTGATTTTCGCCATGCGCCGGGCCATCCGCCAGCCCGGCCATGGCCGCTGGGCTTAGCGCGCCGCCCAGGCGTTGAAGCGCTGCTCCAGGTTTTCGCCGTGATCCACCCAGAAGCTGCTGTCAATCGCCACGCCCTGCTTCAGGTTTTGCGGGGCAGTGGGCAGATTGCCCAGTATGCCCTTGTCGATCAGCGCGGGGGCCTTGCGGTGACTCACCCCGTAGCTGATGCCCTTCACGTATTCGGCCTGTGCGCCCGGCTGGCTGACAAAGGCCAGGAACTTGTAGGCGGCATCCAGATTGGGACTGCCCTTGGGAATGGTCCAGTAGTCGTAATCGTAGATGTTGCCGTTCCACACCATTTGCAGCTGTTTGCCGCCTTCCTTCTGCGCCGCGCTGATGCGGCCGTTATAGGCCGAACTCATCACCACATCGCCAGCAGCCAGATATTGCGCAGGCTGGGCCCCGGCCTCCCACCACTGGATATAAGGCTTGAGCTGGTCCAGCTTGGCAAAAGCGCGATTCAGGCCTGCCGGGGTATTGAGCACCTTGTACACATCATGCGGTGCCACCCCGTCTGCCATCAGGGCAATTTCCAGCGTGTACTTGGCCCCTTTGCGCAAGGCGCGCTTGCCCGGGTATTTCTTCACGTCCCAGAAATCGGCCCAGGAACGCGGGGCGGTCTTGAGCTTGTCGCTGTTATAGGCCAGCACGGTACTCCAGGCGTAGGCCGCCATGCCACAGGCCTGGGCGGCACCAGGCAGCAGTTCGGCCGGCTTGATGATGCGGCGGTAGTCCAGCTTTTCGAACATGCCTTCGTCACAGCCGCGCAGCAGGTCTGGCGATTCGACATCCAGTACATCCCAGCTCACCCGCTTGCTGTCTACCATGGCACGTACCCGCGCCATTTCCCCGTTGTAATCGCCACTCACCACCTTGATGCCGCTGCTGGCGGCAAAGGGCTGGTAATAGGCCTTTTGCTGGGCTTCCTTGTTGGCACCACCAAATGACACCACGGTCAGTTCGGTAGCC
The DNA here is from genome assembly GCF_030150775.1 of Aquitalea sp. NCBI lineage: Bacteria > Pseudomonadati > Pseudomonadota > Betaproteobacteria > Neisseriales > Chromobacteriaceae > Aquitalea > Aquitalea sp. The sequence goes on along the minus strand of NZ_JASLFG010000037.1, from coordinate 36,457 downwards.
TGGGCGGTTGCGCCCAGCAATACGCAGCCAACTACGGCTGCAACACGACAATGCTTGAATGAGGGCATGGCAAATCCTTACAGGAGACGCAGCCAGGTGGGCGGCTGCAAGCACACTGTAGGGACAGCAGCGGGCATTGGTAAAATAGCTTTACCTTGTCAACTGCATCGGTTTTTGCGATGCACCAAAACCGCGCTCAACCCAAGCGGCTGATGCTCTGCTCGCACAGCGAAACAAAAGCCTCTGCACGCCGGGTCAGCCGCAGCTCTTGTGGCCATGCCAGCACGATATTCAAGGCCGGGACGTCCTCCACAATCGGCAGGTACACCAGGGCATCACCAGCATAGGATTGCCGGGTTTGCGGGCGCAGGTTGAGCAGCGCATAGCCATTGCCCGCCGCCACCAGGCCGCGCACCAGTTCAAAACTCACCGTCTTGTGGCGTACCCGTGCTTCCAGATTGTGCAGACGGAATACCGACAGGAAATACTCCCGGCTATGCGGCAGATCCAGCAACACCATGGGCAAATCGGCCAGATCATGCAGCGACACTGCCGTTTGCGTGGCCAGCGGATGACTGGCCGGCAGCACGGCATAGGGCAGCACGGTTTGCAGCGTCTGCCGGTACAGGCTGGGGGCCAGATCCAGGTCGTACAGCAAGGCCAGCTCGGTCTGCCCGCTGAGCAGTGCCTGCTGCAACTGGCCGGTATCGCCCTCGTGCAGCTGTACCGTGATATCGGGGTAGGACTCGCGCATGGCGGCCAGCAGGCGCGGCAGAAACAAGGGGGCAATGGTGGTGAAGCAACCCAGCGCCAGCGTGCCTTGCAAGGACTGGCTCAGCGCACTGGCATGCTGGCTGAGGTCGTCCGCATGTGCCAGCAGGTTGCGCGCCGCCGCGACAAAGCTTTGCCCGGCCGGGGTCAGCGACACCCCCTTGGCATGATGGCGGATGAAAAACTGCAGGCCGAACTGCTCCTCCAGCTGGGCAATGGCGCTGGAAATCCCCGGCTGCGAGGTGTACAAGGCATTGGCTGCAGCAGTCACACTGCCGTGATCCGCCACCGCCACCAGGTAAGCCAGTTGCCGCAGGGTATATTGCATAATTTTTATCTATCCAGCTGAAAAAATAATAATATTTTCGGTATTCACTGTGGCTACCTACACTCGCCTTGTCAACCAGCAGGCCTGAAGCAGCAAGCCGCATCACCGCCCGCACCTGACCCAGCAAGAACAATGCCCAGACAACGGCAAGGGCTGTTGCCGGGGTGTAAAATACCGCACACCCCACATGCACCATCCACCCGTAATCAGCACCCCGCCCATCACCGGAATCAACATCATGGAATCCCTGACCCTGCTCAACACGCTGATCGGCTTTGACACCACCAGCCGGCTGAGCAATCTGCAGCTGATCCGCTTTGTCAAAAACTACCTGGCCGGCTACGGCATCAGCAGCCACATCGTGGAAAACGAAGACGGCAGCAAGGCCAATCTGTACGCCACCATCGGCCCCACCGACCGCCCCGGCGTAATGCTGGCCGGACACACCGATGTAGTGCCGGTAGACGGCCAGCACTGGCACAGCGACCCGTTCCAGCTGGACATCCGCGATGAGCGGGCCTATGGCCGCGGCACGGCCGACATGAAAGGCTTCCTGGCCTGCGTGCTGGCCCAGGTGCCGCAACTGGCGCAAAGCCAGCTGCACACCCCGGTACACCTGGCCTTCACCTATGACGAAGAAATCGGCTGCATCGGCGTGCGCCGCCTGCTGGAAGTGCTGGGTGGACTACCGGTACTGCCGGCAATGGGCATCATCGGCGAACCGACACAAATGAAGCTGGTGGCCGCCCACAAGGGCAAGACTGCCTGGCGGGTGACGGCACGTGGGCACGAAGGCCACTCCAGCAATCCGACTGCCGGGGTGAATGCCGTGGAATACGCCGCAGAGCTGGTCAGTTTCATTCGCAGCCTGGCCCGCCAGCGCCGTCAGCACGGCCCCTTCGATCCCTTGTACGAAGTGCCTTACAGCACCCTGCACGTCGGCACCATGCAAGGCGGCACCGCGCTGAACATCATCCCCGCGCACTGCCAGTTCGACTTTGAAATCCGCCACTTGCCGGAAGACCCGCCGCAAAGCCTGCTGGACACCATCCGCAACCATGCCCTGCAGGTGTTGCAGCCGGAAATGCAGGCAGTCGACCCCGACTGCGGCTTTGGCTTCAGCGAAAAAACCAGCTATCCGGGCTTGCTCACCCCGCCGGACGCCCACGTCGTGCGCTTTGTGCAGGACTTGCTGAACGACCACACTCCGCCACGCAAGATTGCCTTTGGCACCGAAGGCGGGCTGTTTGCCGAGCGCTGCGGCATTCCCACCGTGGTATGCGGCCCTGGCGATATCGCCCAAGCGCATCAGCCGGACGAATGGCTGGCGCTGGATCAACTGGCCGCTTGCGATGCGTTTTTATCACGACTGAGCAGCCAGCTCGCCAGCCGCTGAGCCTGTCGCACGGCAGCAACCGGCCCGTCTTTCCGCACAAGGAAGCCGGGCCGTTTTTGCACAACAGTGTTATCCTCTGCTGCCTTTGCCGACAGGAGCCCGTCATGGCCTTTTGCAGCAGCTTCAGCCCACTGGATCAAGAACCCGGCACCGAGCAACTGGCGGCGCAGCACGGCCCGCTACTGCTGGAATTCGGTGCGCCCTGGTGCGCACACTGTCAGGCAGCACAAGCCTTGCTGGCCAGCGCCATGCAGCAGTACCCGGACTTGCCGCACCTCAAGATAGAGGACGGCAAAGGCCGTCGCCTGGGCCGCAACTTCAGGGTCAAGCTGTGGCCCACGCTGGTGCTCTTGCAAGACGGGCAGGAAATGGCCCGGCTGGTACGGCCCGACAGCCTGCAGGCGGTCGAACAGTTACTGGCCAGCCTGGCCACCGCACCGCGCACATCATGAATACCGCCTGTCGCCGCTAAACCCGATGCCCCGGCGGGCCGCAGCAATCAATGAAAGCCATGCAGTTGAATACCACCCCCATGCAGACGTCCACAGCCAATGCGTCGCCACGCGTGTTGTCGCTCATCCCGCCGATGACGCAGCTGAACACGCCCTACCCGTCCACCGCCTATATCACCGGCTTTCTGCGCTCGCGCCAGGTCACGGCCTTTCAGGAAGACCTGGCCTTGCAGCTGGTATTGCGACTGTTCTCGGCAAGTGGCCTGCAGGCCGTACGCCAGCAGGTTGACGCCATTCCACCGAAAAAACGCAGTGCACAGCTGCACAGCTTTGTCGGCCAGTTCGAGCGCTACCTGGCCACCATCGGCCCGATCATTGCCTTTTTGCAAGGGCGTGACTCTACCGTGGCCCACCGCATCTGCGGCCGCAATTTCCTGCCGGAAGGCGAGCGCTTTGCCGCGCTGGAAGTGTATGTGGACCCGGACGACCCTTATGGTGGCGACCCGCTGGCCTGGGCCTTTGGCGCACTGGGCCAGCAGGACCGCGCCCGCCATCTGGCCACGCTGTACCTGAATGACATTGCCGATGTGCTGCGCGAGGCGGTGGATGAGCGTTTTGAATTCGTGCGCTATGCCGAATCGCTGGCCATGAGCCAGCCCACCTTCGACCCGCTGGCGCGTGCCCTGGCCGGCAAGCCTTCGCTGGTGGACGACACCTTGCAGCAACTGGTGGAAGAAGCCATTACCCGTCATCAGCCGGACATCGTGCTGCTGTCGGTTCCCTTCCCCGGTTCGGTGTATGCAGCCTTCCGCATCGCCCAGACCATCAAGGCGCGCTGGCCGTCCATCCGCACCGTGCTGGGCGGCGGCTTCGTCAACACCGAACTGCGCGAACTCAAAGAACCACGGGTGTTCGATTACTTCGACTTCATCACGCTGGACGATGGCGAAAAACCGCTGCTGGCCCTGCTGGAACACCTGCAAGGCAAACGCTCGGCATCGAGGCTGGTGCGCACCTTCATGCGCGAAGACGGCCAGGTGCGCTACATCAACATGATGGAAGCCGATATTCCGTTCGAGGAAGTCGGCACCCCTACCTGGGACGGCCTGCCCATCGACCGCTACCTGTCGCTGCTGGACATGCTCAACCCCATGCACCGCCTGTGGAGCGACGGGCGCTGGAACAAGCTGACCGTGGCACACGGCTGCTACTGGAAGAAATGCAGCTTCTGTGACGTGACACTGGACTACATCTCGCGCTACGAAACCGCCTCTGCCAGCACCCTGGTGGACCGCATCGAAGCCATCATTGCCGAAACCGGCCAGACCGGCTTCCATTTTGTCGACGAGGCTGCCCCGCCCAAGATGCTGCGCGCCCTGGCCGAAGAGCTGCTGCGCCGCAATGTGTCCATTTCCTGGTGGGGCAATATCCGCTTCGAGAAATCCTTCACGCCGGAGCTGTGCCAGTTGCTGGCAGAAAGCGGCTGTATTGCCATTTCCGGCGGGCTGGAAGTGGCCTCGGACCGCCTGCTCAAGCTGATGAAAAAAGGCGTGTCGGTGGAACAGGTGGCGCGGGTGACGCAAAGCTTTACCGAAGCCGGTGTGCTGGTGCATGCCTACCTGATGTACGGCTTTCCCACCCAGACAGTGCAGGACACGGTGGATGCACTGGAATACGTGCGCCAGCTGTTTGATACCGGCTGCATCCAGTCCGGCTTCTTCCACCGCTTTGCCTGCACCGTGCACTCGCCGGTAGGCCAGAATCCGGAAGAATACGGCGTCACCCTGCGCCCGCTGCCGCCAGTCAGCTTCGCCAAGAATGATGTCGGCTTCATCGACCCCACCGGCACCGATCACGACGCCATGGGCAAGGCGCTCAACAAGGCCTTGTACAACTTCATGCACGGCATCGGGCTGGATCAGGATGTACGCAACTGGTTTAGCGGCCGGGTACCCAAGTCGCGCGTACCGCGCAATTTCATTGCCCGCGCCCTTGGCTGAAGCGGCGCTGGCGCGGCACTGACCGCCCCGGTTCCTTTTCACGGGTCGGCCACTCCTCTTGGACAGGAAAAATGCTGAACGATTGACGGCAGGTGTGCTCCAAGCAGTTGTTGCACGCGCAACAACTGCCCTCCCCGATACCGTCCAGTCCCCAAGGAGAAGCACCATGTCATCCAACGACAAGTCCAAGCAGCCTAATCAGACTGCCGGCGTGGATATCACGCTGAAATTCCTGCAAGTTTCCATGAACAACGTCGAACAGCTGGTCAATTTCCAGATCAGCACCAGCCGCGAGCATCTGGACAATTACGCCAGGTCGCTGCACGCGCTGAGTCAGGCCAGCACCCCGCAAGAAGCCATCAGCCAGATCAGCGATCTGGCCAAAGCCAATGCCAACCGGGCCATGGAATGCTCTGGCGAGTTCTGCAGCATCCTGACCAAGGCACAGGAAGACTTGCAAGGCCTGGCACTGGAGCACCTTTCCAGCATGCAGAACTCCTTGCAAGGCATGGCCAGCTACCTGCAGCCGCCGCCAAATAGCGGCGACAAAAAGAAATAAGCCTCCCCCAGACAAACAGCCCGCCATCCTGCCGGATGTGCGGGCTGTTTGCGCTTGACTGAGCAAGGCCAGCTCAGACTGGCATTCAATCGTCGCCAAAGTCCGCAGCGGCGGCTTGCTCGTCTGCCTGCTTTTGCTCTTCGGCCAGCCGGGCCTGCCACTGCTCTTCGGTCAGGCCATGGCTACCATCACAATAGTCGCGCCGGCCACAGCCACAACGACCGATATCGGCCGGATTTGCCTGTACTCGCATTGCTGTCTCCTGTTCATCCCTTGCCTGCAGCCATCTGCACGGCAGTAACGGGACGGCTGCAGAGACTACCCCGCCCAGCCCGGATATTCAACGGTAACGATTGATAATCCGCCCTGCTTCGCCACTGTCACGGATTCCGGCCTCGCCAGCAGCAACATCCCGGATTACAGGATTTGCCACGGTTTCAACGCCCTGTTTTCAGTTGCGTCCACAAGCGGTTCTGCAAGCGCAGGATATCCGTTGGCAAGGGTTGCAGCAGGAACAGTGTCTGCATCACCGCGGGCGGCGGGTAGATGCCGGCATCACTGGCAATGGCGGGCTGCACCAGTTTGCGCGCCGGGATATTGGGCGTGGGGTAGAACACCTTGTTGGTGATACCTGCGGCCACATCCGGCTGCAGGATGTGGTTGATCCACTGGTGCGCCGCCGCCGGGTTGGGCGCATCTTTCGGTATGGTCATCATGTCCACCGAAAACGGGGCGCCGCTCTTCGGAATGACGTAGGCAATCTGGTAATGCTTACCGGCATCTGCCGCCCTGCGCCGGGCAATGCCGATATCGCCCGACCAGCCCACCGCCAGACACACATCGCCATTGGCCAGGTCATTGATATAGCCGGACGAGTTGAACTGGGTGATATAGGGGCGGATTTTCTTCAGGGTTTCAAACGCCGCCTGATAATCGGCCGGGTTCTTGCTGTTCGGGTCCTTGTGCAGGTAATGCAGGGTGATGGCAAACACATCGCTGGCCTGATCCAGCATCGACACGCCACAACTCTTGAGCTTGCCCACCCTGGCCGGGTCAAACAGCAGGTCCCAGCTATCCAGCGCCGCATCATTGCCCAGCGCCGCCTTGACCTTGTTCAGGTTCAGACCCAGCCCGTCGGTAAACCAGGCATAGGGCACTCCGTATTTATTGCCAGGGTCGGCACTGGCCACCATTTTCATCAGCTGCGGGTCCAGATTGGCCAGATTGGGCAGCAGCGCCTTGTTCAGCGGCTGATAGATGCCGGCGGCAGCCTGACGCGCCATGTAGTTTGAGGTGGGCACCACCACGTCGTAACCGGCGCGGCCGGTAAGCATTTTGGCCTGCAGGGTGTCATCGCTGTCGTAGACATCGTATTTCACCTTGATGCCGGTCTGTTTTTCGAAGCCGGCAATGGTTTGCTCGCCGATATAGTCCGACCAGTTGTAGACATGCAGCTCGGCCGCCTGGGCGGTGAGGCCAAGACAGCAGAGCGTGGCGGAGGCAAGACGGCGCAGGGTGGGTGTGAAGCGCATGATGGTGAAACTCCTGTAGTGCGGACGGGCAACACCCGTCCACCGGCCAGGCTGACCGGTGGCGGGAACAATGGCGCTGTGCTGAAGGAGTGGTCCCGGCAAGGAATGGCCGCTGAACGGCTCTGAGAGGATGCCGGTGGCAGGGCTTACAACATGCCCAGCTCGCGGGCAGTGCGATCGACTGCCCGCCGGGTTTTGGTCAAGAGTTCATCAATCTGGCTGCGGGAAATAGCCAGTGCCGGTGCCATGATCATGCGGCCATGGGTGGAGCGGATGATCAGCCCCTCGTCAAAACCATGGCTGCGGCAACGCCAGCCGATATCGTCTTCATTGGCAAACAGCTTGCGGCTAGCCTTGTCTTCGCACAGCTGCAAGGCCGCCACCATGCCCGTGCCCTGGATGTCACCCACCAGCGGGTGGCCGGCAAACACTTCACGCAGGCAGCGTTGCAGATAGGGGCCGGTATCCTGCTTGACGGCATCAACCATGCCCTCACCCTGCAACACATCCAGATTGGCCAGTGCCACCGCGGCAGCCACCGGGTGACCGGAATAAGTCAGGCCATGGGCAAACACTCCGCCCTTGTCGATCAGGGCCTGCGCCATGCGCCGCGACAGTACCAGCCCGCCCATGGGGATGTAGCCGGAGGTCAGCCCCTTGGCAATGCTCAGCGTGTCGGGCTGGAAGTCGAAATGCTGATGGGCAAACCATTCGCCGGTACGGCCAAAGCCGCCAATCACCTCGTCGGCACACAGCAGCACATCGTACTGACGGCAAATGCGCTGGATTTCCGGCCAATAGCTTTCCGGCGGAAAAATCATGCCACCGGCGCCCTGGAAGGGTTCGGCCACAAACGCCGCCACCTTGTCCGCACCCAGCTGCAGGATTTTCTGCTCCAGCGCGCGGGCGCACTGCAGGCCGAATTCCGCCGGGCTGAGGCTGCCGCCGTGACGGAACCAGTCCGGCTCGTCAATGTGCTCAACCCCCGGAATCGGCAGATTGCCCATCTCGTGCATGAAGGCCATACCACCCAGCGAGGCGCTGCCCACGGTGGAGCCGTGATAGCCGTTCTGGCGGCCGATGAAGATTTTCTTGTCCGGCTGCCCCATCACATCCCAGAAGCGGCGTACGGTGCGGATCAGCACCTCATTGGCTTCGGAACCGGAGTTGGTATAAATCACATGGCTGTAACTGCCGGGCAGCAGGGAAAACAGCCGCTCGGACAACTCCACCACCGCCGGGTGGGTGGTGTGGAAAAACATATTGTAGTAACTCAGCTCCTTGAGCTGCCGGGTGGCGGCATCAATCAGCTCCTGCCGGCCATAGCCGACATTGGTGCACCACAGGCCGGACATCCCGTCCAGATACTGCTTGCCCTCGCTGTCCCACACATACAGCCCTTCGCCACGAGTGATGACGCGCGGCCCCTCCTCGTTCAGGGCTTTCTGGTCCAGAAAGGCATGAATATGATGGGCGGCATCCATGGCCTGATAGTCGGCGGTACTGCGTTGATTTTGATTAGTGCGCATTGAGGTCTCCATGCCGGGGCACCGGCTTACAGGCTGATCCAGGTGGTTTTAAGCTGGCTGAACTTGTCCAGCGCATGCAGGGACAGATCGCGGCCAAAGCCGGACTGCTTGCAGCCGCCAAACGGTACGCCGGGGTCCAGCGCATCCACGGTGTTGACCGAGACAGTACCGGCGCGCAAGGCACGCGCCACGCGGTGGGCCCGCTGCAGCTGGTCGGTCCATACCGCAGCCGCTAGGCCGTAGATGCTGTCATTGGCCATGGCAATGGCTTCGGCCTCGCTGTCAAAGCGCAGCACCGACAGCACCGGGCCGAAAATCTCTTCGCGGGCGATGCGCATCTGCGGCGTCACCCCGGTAAACAGGGCGGGCTGCAAATAGCAGTCACTGTCACCAATACGTAGCCGCTCACCACCAGCCAGCAAGCGCGCGCCCTGCCGCACGCCGTCCTCGATAAAACCGTGCACCCGGCCGGTATGCCCGGCATCCACCAGCGTGCCCAGCCGCGTGGCCGGGTCCAGCGGATTGCCCGGCTGGTAATGCGCCATTTCGGTCAGCACTTTTTCGACAAAACGGTCGTGGATGCTGCTTTCCACCAGCAGACGCGAGCTGGCAGAACACACCTGGCCCTGATTGAAGCAGATGCCGAAGGCCGCCTTGCGTGCCGCCGCGTCCAGATCGGCACAGTCGGCGAACACCAGATTCGGGCTTTTGCCACCACACTCCAGCCACACCATCTTCATGTTGGACGCAGCGGAATACGCCAGAAAGCGCTTGCCGATTTCGGTACTGCCGGTAAACGACAGGCAGTCGATGTCCGGATGCAGGCCCAGCGCCTGCCCGGCCTCCTCGCCATAGCCTGGCAGCACATTCAGCACACCATCCGGCAGACCGGCCTCACTGGCCAGCTGCGCCAGACGGATGGCAGACAACGGCGACTGCTCGGCCGGTTTCAGCAGCACGCTATTGCCTGCCGCCAGCGCCGGTGCCACTTTCCAGGCAGCCATGTCCAGCGGGAAATTCCACGGAATCACCGCCGCAACCACGCCCACCGGTTCGCGCGTCACCAGCGCCAGCGCATCCGGGCCGCTGGGGGCCACTTCGTCATACAGCTTGTCGCAGGCCTCGGCATACCAGTCGAACAAGGCTGCCGTGGCCGGCACATCGATATTCAGCGCATCGGAAATCGGCTTACCCATGTCCAGGCAATCGAGCAAGGCCAGCTCATCGGCGTTGTCGCGCAGCAGTTGTGCCAGCTTTTGCAGCACCGGCTTGCGCTCACGCGGATGGCAGCGCGACCAGTCCCCGGCCTCAAAGCTGCGTCGTGCGGCGCTCACTGCCAGGTCAACATCCGCCTGTGCACAGCGCGCCACCATGGCAACGGTACGTCCGGTGTGCGGACAGATGCTGGCAAACTGGCGGCCATCCGCGGCGTCTTGCAGGCGGCCATCAATATAGGCTTGCGAAACAGGCTGCAGGCCGGTGGCACAAGCCGTCCAGAATGACAGATCTTTCGATGACAACATGCTACTCTCCTGTCGGGTTTTGCCAGTCACGACTCAAAGACAGACTGACATGCAATGGCCACAGTCTAGGCAGGCCACCCGGCCCCGCCCATCGCCTTGATGGGTGAGGCCACTCACCCCTTGGGGGTAGCGCCCGGGCAGAACAGTTGCGGCATCATGCAAAACCATGGCCAAAACCGACACAGGAGCAAGTACAGACATGCAGATCGCCGTGAGTGACCTGGCCTTTCATCACCGACTGGGGAAATTGCTGGAACAACTGGGAGAGCCACGCTTCTGGCCGGTGCTGGCCAGCTTTCTGGGAGAGATTGCCACCTTCGATACCTGGGTGGTGCTGCTGTTCCAGGCCGACCAGCCCCCGCTGATCCTGGCGGATCATGCCGCCAATCTGGCAGCGGACGACCTGTTTGCCGACTACCGCGCCGGGCTGTACCGCATCGACCCCTTCTATGCCTTCAGCCAGCAAAACCCGATGCCCGGCCTGTATCGGCTGGACGATGTGGCACCGGATTCCTTCCGTGACACCGAATACTACCGCCAGTATTTCAGCCGCAATGTCGGGGAAGACGAGTTGCAATTCCTGCTGCCCATTGCCGGTCAGGGCGTGTTGTCACTGTCGCTGGCCAGCCGCCAGCGCTTCAGTACCAGCGAGATTGGCAGCTGCCAGTTATTCAGCCCATGGCTGCTGACCCTGCTGCGCAAGGCATGGCAATTTGACACCAGCCTGATCGAGCAACAGCACAACAACCCGGTGGAACGCCAGTCAAGGCTGGAAGATGCCTTGCGCCAGCGCGGCAATCCGCAACTGACCGAACGCGAAGTGCAAGTCGCCCTGCTGATTCTGGCCGGGCACTCCACCAAGGCCATTGCCCGTGAGCTGGGCATTTCACTGGACACGGCCAAGGTGCACCGGCGCAATCTGTACGCCAAACTGGGCGTCAGCCAGCAGGCCGGCTTGTTTCTGCTGTTTGCTGCCCCGGATGGCACACCCAACACCTCGCGTATCGCAAATAAATGAATTTACTTTTATTTTCAATATGTTAATCATTTTAAAAATGACAAGCGCAGCAAGAATGCCACACTAAAGCCCGGCATTTTCACATCGGCATTGCCAAGTCATTTGAATTTGTACACAATCAGTTCAACGCAAGCGAAACAGGAAGGGCCAAGATGGCACAAGGAGGCAAACGAGATGGTGCCGGACGCAAATCGGCATTCGGTGGCGACAAGACCGTAGCCATGCGTGTGCCGGAACCCTTGCGGCCACTGCTGGAAAACTGGTTGGCTGAATATCGCCAGCTGCGTACGGTCAAGACGGCAGATACCCAGGACATCCGCACCCTGTCGGAAACCCTCAGCCAGTTGTCGCTACCCTTGTTCGCCAGCCGGGTACCTGCCGGCTCGCCCGTGGCAGCCGATGACCTGAAAGAAGCCGACATCGACCTGAATGCCCATCTGGTGAGCCACCCGGCCAGTACCTTCATGGTAACGGTGAAAGGCGACTCGATGATCAACGCCGGCATTCACGACGGCGACCTGCTGATTGTCGATCGTGCACTGCCAGCGCGCAGCGGCAAGGTGGTGGTGGCGGTCATCAACGGCGAGCTTACCGTGAAGCGGCTGGAAAAAACGGCAAGCGGCCTGTTCCTGATGCCGGAGAACCCGGCTTACTCGCCAATCGAAGTGCCGGAAGAAGCGGCATTGTTTATCTGGGGTGTGGTGACCAACGTCATCCATCCGGTTTCGTAAAGGAGCGCATGATGCAAATCGATGAGAGCCTGATCAAGATGAAGTTCATGGACTGGCGCCGTCTGCCGCGTGCTTTTCGTGAAGTCCGCGCCGGACAACCGCAGGTGCTGGTATCCCGCACTGGTCGCAGCTACTTTGTCCCGGTGCAGTTTGTCTAGCCCAGCTTATCTGGGCAAGTCACCCCCCTCACCCGGCAACATCATCAGACCAGCATGCCTGGTCTGATTTTATTTGGCTCCACCCGCAACGACAGCCCCAGCCTTGATCCGCTTCATCAGCTTGATTTGCCTCATCAGGCCGGAACGATGCAGCCATAAAAAATGCCCACCATCAAGCATTTCTTGATGGCAGATATCACGTTAAAAGTCTATAGACAGCAATAGTTTAAGGGGTTACCGGTGACTTCGGCCCACTACTGATTTTTGGACTGGGAGCCACATAGGAGCATCGCGATAGCAAACCCAGGAGCGCTATAGCGAATGGATTGCGCACGGCAAGACCTCGTCCCCGATCACCAGCTCTGCAAAGTCCCCCCCCAAACGAGAAGGCGCAACTCGTTGGCTGCGCGTTCTTGACAGGACCGGATGCCTTGTATGGCCTGGCCTCCCGGCATCAACTCGAAGAAGCACTGGATCTCGATCGGTATGCAGTCATGTCCAAGTCATACAGATCCAGACCACCCGCCCTGCGATGCGCCCGGCGATGATGAGAACGTGACAGCCCATTGGAAATGCTCAGATCTCGACCTTGATGGCGGGTGACTGGACAGGCATTATTTTCTTGTTCCATGGCTTTTTCCTTTTTGGGATATTGATTGATGATGATCAGCTTCGACCGGCACAAGTTCGTGGTCAGATACGAATACAAACGATCAGCAATACCTGTCTTTTATCCGAGCTCGTCAGCGTTCGAAACGACCACGCCGTAGAGATCCGCGATAGTGGCCAAGGCGCCATGGTGCAGTTGTGCAGACGAGATTTCGATAGGCAGGGCCTGGCCCGACCCTGTGACGCAGGGCAGTGGTCGTGTGGCACACGCATTGGCAACCACCGTAGGCCTTTTCCCCTCTAAGAAAATTCCTTCTGCGGTGAACAACACGCACATATGCGTCATAAATCCAGCCACAATGACGTTATTATTACCAGCATCTTGCAGCAACTCTGCCAGTTTGGTTCCCACTAGCGCATTGGGTGCCGTTTTCACGACGATTGCCTCACCATTCATGGGAGCTACCTGAGGGTGAATCTGCCCGATTTCGGCTCGAATGTCGTAGGGTGTATCCGGCCCGCCATCATTGATGATATGAATCACCGTCGTACCCTGTTGACGCGCACGGGCCAATAAATCGGCGGCAGCTTCGAGCGCCTGCTGCCACCCGTCAAGTACCATCACACCTCGGGTATAGGTATTCTGAAAATCGATCATCACCAAGGTCGATTTCCCCAAGGGCGCGGGAGTTTCATCCAAGCCATTCAACTGGCGAAGTGTTATGCGTGCCATTGACATCCTCATTTCTACGGTCTAGTTGAAAATCAATTCCATCAGCAACTCCCTGGCTTCGATGGTAGGGTTTGACTGGAATGTCGGCAATGTCATAGAACTTGCAAAATCGGACATCTTTGGGCTGGCACGGAATGGAGGTGAAAATGAATGGACGGCAACGTCTGATCGTGGTGGTGGTGTTCGATCAGGTCGATCTGCTCGACGTGACCGGCCCCTCCGAGGTCTTTGCCTTGCTACAACGCGAGATGGATCAACCCACGGGCTACCGTGTCCTGCTTGCCGCCAAAACGCTGGCCCCAGTGACCACCTCGGCCGGGGTCAGAATCCTGCCCGATACGTGCTTTGACACCATCGACCAGCAATCAATCGACACCCTGCTTATTCCCGGGGCCGTGCAGGTCGACACACAAAGGCGGGTGACAGCGTTGGTGGATGCAGACATCGTCGAACTGGTTGCCAGACTTGCCACGCGAGCCCGCCGCATTGCTTCAGTTTGTGTGGGAGCCCATATCCTGGCAGCCACCGGCTTGCTCAATGGCAAGCGCGTCACCACCCACTGGTCTACCGCCCGGCAGTTAGCTGCAGAGCACCCCGGGGTCACCGTAGATGCCGATCCCATTTTCATCCGCGACGGCCAAATCTGGACTAGTGCGGGAATCAGTTCCTGCCTCGATCTTTCCCTGGCCCTGGTCGCAGATGACTTCGGCGAGGCCATGGCACAACAGGTCGCCCGACAGCTTGTTCTCTACTTGAAACGCCCCGGCGGACAGAGTCAGTTCAGTGTTTTTCTGGAGCCTATTTCATCGACGCGGCGCATGGACAAACTGCGCCACTACATATCCCAGCACTTGCGTGCACCACTCACCATCCCCGAGCTTGCCGAACATCTGCATGTCAGTGAGCGTCAACTAACACGGATATTCAAGAATGAACTCGGCATGACGCCAGCCGCCTATGTCGAGGCGGTACGTGTTGAAGCCGCGCGAAACCAACTGGAAACCAGCAGCAACACACTTGAGCTGATTGCGAGCAACAACGGCTTTGGCTCGGTCGATACCCTGATCCGTGCTTTTCGCCGAGTGCTCAACATCACGCCTTCGGACTATCGACAGCGCTTCCGCCTACAGCCGCCATGGCAGGTGTGATGAAACCACTTGCCAATTGAATTGATCGGATAGGCGTCGTCAGTTGAGTGAGCTTCAGGATCAAGTGCGGTCCCTGCCCTGGGATGCTGGTCAAGCAAGAATTCACCGCACAGCAGTACCGCTCTCGGCCAGCCGCATTGATTCACTGGAGCGGGAACGCAAACCATCTAATCCGATCAGATACAGAAGCGCAAAAGCGGAGTTGTGGAACTCAGGCAAGGCACGGATGCAGCTCCCCGAAGAAGAAAAAATGCCTCAGCAGGTTTGACGCCTGCCGAGGCATTTAGGTCAGGCTGACCATCACATTAAGGCCGACGCTCAACAGCTGACCGAGTTGCGTGAGGTGATGGAGATCCATCCAATGGCGCTTCTCGCATTGAACACCTTGCGGCCCGACGGAGTAACCTTGCACAAGAAGCCGGGCACTAGCGTGTCCTGGAGTTCGACGGCCTGCAGCTGGGGTTATGCCGCATCGACAGCGGACTTAGTGAGCTTGATTTTTGCCATGATGACTCCTCAGAAAGACCCGGTTTCCAGGAGCCTTCTAGGGGCCAGCAGAGCGGAAGTCGGGTCAATTTTCAGAAAGCACCGGCATATGATGAACTCGACTAAGTCATTGATAAACATGCCATATCTAGTCTTGGCGTAGTCCGGCGAAGTGCCGGACTGGAGTCATGGTGAAATAAAAAAACCCTCCCACGAGGGGAGGGATTAACAGGGTATCGGGGAAGTGTAACGACCGGGAGCTGAGGGCAGCCGGTCATACAGCACCTGGCTCCATACCAAGAACCAAGCACATGTGCATCGTAGCGCTTGCACCTGGCATTGACTATGGTGGAATTTACTTAGAAGACATATCGCGCATTATCTTAAGAATATTCTCAGCAGAAGTTTCCCGGCGTATCACTTCGAAAAAGTGCTCTGCTTCCGGATAGGTTTTCTTCAATTGCCCCACCCACTGCTTAAGCCGCGCCGGCGGATAGCGCGACTCCCCGGCCTCGGCAAAACACTGCTGGTAGAAATCCAACAACCATTCCATCAACACCGGCCAGGCCATTGGCACAGCGAACTGATCACCAGCAATACGCTGTGCCAGATCCGGCGCAGCAATCAGGCCCCGCCCTATCATCACCCGCTCGCAGCCGCTTTGTGCCCGGATGGCATGGTAATCCGCCACGGTCCACACCTCGCCATTGGCGATAACCGGCACCGTAACATGCTCGCGGATACGGGCAATCCAGTCCCAATGCGCTGGCGGCTTATACCCTTCAACCTTGGTACGCGCATGCACCACCAGTTCGGCAGCACCCGCACTAGCCAATGCAGCAGCGCACTCCAGCGCCAGACTCTTGTCTGCATAACCCAGCCGCATCTTGGCTGTTACCGGTATCTCCGCCGGAACAGCCGCACGCACCTGCCTGACAATGGCGTGCAGCAGTTCCGGTTCAGTCAGCAGTACCGCACCGCCACGATGACGATTGACCGTCGGTGCCGGGCAACCAAAATTCAAATCGACACCCGGTGCCCCCAGGCTGGCCACCTTGGCCGCATTCTCAGCCAGGCAAACCGGGTCAGAGCCCAGCAATTGCACCCGTACTGTTGTCCCCGCACGGGTCTTGCCGCCATTGAGCAATTCCGGTGCCAATCGATGAAAGGCACGGGTAGGTAACAGTACATTGGTGACTCGGACAAACTCGGTTACGCACAAGTCGATACCGCCCAGACGGGTCAGTACATCCCGCATGATGGGGTCAACCAGGCCCTCCATCGGTGCCAGCATCAGATTCATGACTTAACCTGCTGAAAAAAGGGCGCTATTGTAACGGAATCACTGTCCGGGAGCGAATGCATGACCCTGAAAATCAGCCCTGTCACTGCCCATCAACTTGAACACTGCCTGCCACTGTTTCAGGCGTATCTGGCTTTCTATGCCGTAGAACAGTCCGATGCCGACTGCCTGGCCTTCCTGGAAGCCCGCTTGCATCACCATGAAGTCCGGCTGTGGCTGGCCGAAGATGCGGGCGTGGCCGTCGGCTTTGCCCTGATGTACCCCGGTTTCAACTCGCTTACCCTCAAGCCAAACTGGCTGCTGCATGATCTGTATGTCGTACCGGAGTATCGTGGCAGCGGTGTCAGCCGACAGCTGCTGCAAACCTGTCAGGCCCATGTCCTTAGTCAGGGTGGCGGTGACATCATGCTGCAGACCGCTCACGACAATACCCGCGCCCAACGCCTGTATGAAGGCAACGGCTTTGTTCTGGACAAGGAGTTCCGGGTGTACTACTGGGATGGCAAGGGTGCTTGACCACGCCCGGCCTCCGCGCCATGCTGGCGACCGTTTTTGAACAGCAAGGACCATAACCATGGATATTCCACGCGGCATTTACCGACATTACCGGGGTAATTTATATGAAGTGCTTGGGCTGGGCCTGCACTCTGAAACACACGAACCCATGGTGGCCTATCGCGCCCTGTATGGTGATTACCAGCTATGGACACGCCCTGCCGGCATGTTTCTGGAAACCGTGATTCATGAAGGCGAAAGCCGACCACGTTTCTCCCCGGTCAAGCTGTTTTAGCCAGACAGCCATGCGCATCTACCGTACCGACCAGTTTCCCTTGCCACTGCCTGACGGCCACCGTTTCCCGGCGGCAAAATACCAGCTGCTGGCTGAAGCTGTTGCAGGCTTTGCCAGCCATGCAATGGAAACCGCCCCTGCGGCCACCACCTGGGAGCTACAGCAAGCACACTCAGCAGACTATGTTGCACAGGTGATTGATGGCAGCCTGCCGGCACGCGCCTGGCGGGAAATCGGTTTGCCATGGTCACCCGAGCTGGTGGAACGCTCGCGTCGCTCGGTCGGTGCCACCATTGCTGCTGCACGCGGCGCGCTGCTGGATGGCTGCGGCGTCAACCTGGCCGGCGGCACCCACCATGCCTATCACGACAAGGGCAGCGGATTTTGCGTATTCAACGATGTTGCCGTGGCCTCCCGCCTGCTGCTGCAGGAAGGATTGGTACGGCGCATTCTGGTGCTGGATCTCGATGTGCATCAGGGCAATGGCACCGCTGCCATCTTTCGTGACGAGCCGCGGGTGTTTACCTTTTCCATGCATGGCGAAAAGAACTTCCCGTTCCGCAAGGAGGTCAGTTCACTGGATATCGACCTGCCCGATCACACCGGCGATGTAAGCTACCTTGCCCTGCTGCAACAGCATCTGCCTGCCCTGCTATTGCAACACCAGCCGGATATCGTGTTTTATCTGGCTGGTGCCGATCCCTGGCAGGGTGATCGGCTGGGCAAGCTGGCACTGAGCATGCACGGCCTGCTGCAGCGTGATCTGTTGGTGATGCAGCAGGTCCGCAATACTGGTGCCGCGCTGGTCATCACCATGGCGGGTGGCTATGCCAGCGATATTACCGACACAGTCAACATCCAGACCAGCACCATCCACGCTGCATGGCAGCTGTATGCAGGCACAAAATCCATGCAGACCACCACGTCCATCCGGAGCGAACACAATGCATAAGGCCATTCTTGCTGGCGGTTGTTTTTGGTGTACCGAAAGTATTTTCCTGGCACTGAACGGTGTCGAAAAAGTGGTATCCGGCTATATCGGTGGCCACACGACAGATCCGGACTACCGCAGTGTATGCAGCGGCCAGACCGGGCATGCCGAAGCAGTTGAAATTGATTTCGATCCCGACATCATCAGCTTCCGCCAGTTGCTGCAAATCTTCTTTGCCACGCACGACCCCACCACACTCAACCGCCAGGGCTATGATGTGGGCAGCCAGTACCGCTCTGCCGTCTTTTATCTGGATGCCACCCAGCACGACACCGCGCTGGCCGTCATTGCCGAACTGGAACAACAACAGGCATTCCCGTCACCCATTGTCACTACACTGGAACCCGCCAGCCGGTTTTATCCGGCCGAAGGCTACCACCAGCAGTATTTTGCCCTGCATGGAGACGAACCCTACTGCCAGGCAGTCATTCTACCCAAGCAGCACAAGCTGCGACTGGCGTTTGCGCCATGGCTGAAGCAGGACTGACCCCTTAGCGCATGCGCCAAGTGCGGAAGAACCACCCTCCCGGCCAGGCTGTCGTCCGCGCATGCTTGGCACAGCAGAATGACAATCCGGCATGCCAGTCAGCTTTTATGCTGATAACATTCAGCCTGCAATGACATATATGCGGCATCGCAACAACCGGGTCAACCCAGCCGCCTATCCTGCGTAAACCCCGGCCAGACAAACGCCAGACAGGTATCATGATGGCCGGGCAAGCAGGCAACACCAAAAAAGCTGGAATACCAACTAGCAGACAATCCACAGGAAGGCCGCAACAACGCAGGCTGCATGGCTGCCAGGCATACTTACCCCCGGCCTTCCCGCATTTGGCACACAAACAGCACATGCTGTTGCAGGAGAATACCGCTCATGAAGTACATGATGCCCACCGTTTTCATCGTGGATGATGACCCCGCCGTACGCGACTCGCTGGCCCTGCTTATCATGGCGCAGGGCATGCGCACGGTTACATTCGCCAATGCCATGGAGTTTCTCGAAGGCTATACCGAGGGCGAAGTCGGCTGCCTGGTTCTGGATATCCGCATGCCGCAGATTACCGGCCTTGCCCTGCAGGAAAAACTGGTTGAACGCGGCCTGAGCATTCCCATTGTCTTCATTACCGGCCATGGCGATATCGAACAATGCCGCCGCGCCTTCCAGTCTGGTGCCATCGACTTCCTCACCAAGCCGATAGACCAGAACCGCCTGATCGACAGCTTGCGCAAAGGCATTCGCATGAGCATCGACCAACTGCAGCAGGATGAAGAGACGCAAGAGGTCATGATGCAGCTGGACCGCATCAGCGGCCGTGAACGTGAAGTGCTGGAACTGGTGGCCGACGGCCTGTCCAGCAAGGAAATCGCCCGCCAGCTGGATCTTTCCCCCCGTACTATCGAAGTCCATCGTGCCAACCTGTTCAGCAAGCTTGGAGTCGACTCGCTGGCCGACCTGATCCGCTTTTACCTGAAGGCACTGGAAGCCACGGGAAAAAAGCGTAGTGAAGAGTCTTTTTTGAACGAAACGACCGCAAAGCAGTAGAATCGGGCCCTATGGAACGACTGTTCAAACATGTCTGCCTGGTGGCAAGACACAGCAAACCGCAAGTGGTGGAATCGCTGCGCACCCTGGCCGATCACTTGGCCGCTGCCGGCGTCACCGTATTTGTCGACAAGGAAAGTGCCACCCAGGCCGAAGCCGGGCCCCATCAGCTGATCGAACGCAGCGACATGGGCAAGCTGGCCGATCTGGTTATCGTGCTGGGCGGGGATGGCACCATGCTGTCCATTGCCCGCCAGCTGGCGCCCTATCGTGTACCGCTGGTGGGCATCAACCAGGGCCGGCTGGGTTTCATGACCGACATTCCGCGTCATGAAATGCTGGAAGCCATCGACGCCATCCTGGGCGGCAATTTCGTGCCGGAAAACCGCATCCTGCTGCAAGCATCGGTGATTCGCGAAGACGCCGAAGTCGCCAATGCACTGGCCTTCAACGACATCGTGTTCAGCCGCGGTGCCGTGGGTTCGATGATCGAGTTCGAGGTATTCATCGACAACCAGTTTGTCTACAGCCAGCGCTCGGACGGCCTGATCGTTGCCACCCCCACCGGCTCCACGGCCTACTCGCTGGCCGCTGGCGGCCCCATCCTGCACCCCACGCTGCAGGCCATTGCCCTGGTCCCCATCTGCCCGCAGTCGCTGAACAACCGCCCCATTGCCGTGAATGACTCCTGTGAAGTGGAATTCATGCTGACCCGCGGCCTGGACGCACGCGTACACTTTGACGGCCAGTCGCACTGCGATCTGATGGAAATGGACCGTGTACTGATTCGCCGCTACCGCAACCCGCTGCGCATCCTGCACCCGGTGGGCTACAACTACTACGACATGCTGCGCCACAAGCTACACTGGGGCGAGCGCCTGCTCTGACACACACACCATGCTGCTATCCCTTCTGGTCAAAGACTTCGTCATCGTTGACAGCATTGCGCTGGACTTCTCCCCCGGCTTTACCGTACTGACCGGCGAAACCGGGGCTGGCAAATCCATTTTGCTGGATGCCCTGGGCCTGCTGCTGGGCGATCGCGCCGAGGGTTCGCTGGTGCGCGAAGGGGCTGAACGCGCTGAAATCAGCGCCGAATTCGACAGCCGTCAGCGCCCAGAAATCAAGGCCTGGCTGCAGGAAAACGCCCTGTCCGGCGACGACGACATCGTGCTGATCCGCCGCGTGCTGGACAAATCCGGCCGCTCGCGCAGCTTCATCAACGGCCAGCCCGCCACCCTGGCACAGCTCAAGCTGCTGGGCGAGTTTCTGGTGGACATCCACGGCCAGCACGCCCACCAGTCGCTGGTGAAGGCCGAAGCCCAGCGCGAACTGCTGGATGCCTATGCCGGCAGCAGCTCGCTGGCCCGCGAAGTGCATCAGGCCTGGCAGGAATGGCAAGCCGCCCGCAAGGCACGCAGCGATGCCGACAAGCTGTCACGCGAATCCGAAGTGGAACGTGAACGGCTCACCTGGCAGATCAACGAACTGACCGAGCTTGGCCTGCAACAGGATGAATGGGCCGGGCTCAACCAGAGCCACTCCCGCCTGGCCAATGCCGCCGAGCTGGTACAAAGCGCCCAGTACGCCGTCGACACCCTGTCCGAGATGGAGGGCAACTGCCTGTCCGTGCTCACCCAGGTACAAAGCCGGCTGAGCAAGCTGGCCAACCTCGACCCGCGCCTGGCCGACACCCTGTCGCTGCTGGATTCGGTGGATGCCGAACTGCGTGAAGTCGTCTACAGCCTGCGCGACTACGCCAGCGACATCGACGAAGACCCAGGCCAGCTGCAACAGGTGGAAAGCCGCATCGACAGCCTGATGAGCATGGCACGCAAATACCGCGTACAGCCGCAGGAGCTGCCACTCAAGCTGGCCGACTGGCAAGCCCAGCTGGCCGCACTGGAGGCCTCCACCGACAGCGAAGCCCTGGCGCTGGCCGAAACCGCCAGCCTGTCGCGCTACCGCACCCTGGCCGAAGCCTTGTCCGGCAAGCGTCGTCAGGCCGCCAGCGAACTGTCCGCCCGCATCAGCAAGGAAATGCAGCAACTGGCCATGAGCAGCGCCCGCTTCGCCATCGAACTGGCGGCCCTGGCCGAACCCGGCGCCCATGGCCTGGAATCCATCGAATACCTGGTGGCGGCCAATGCCGGCACCAGCCTGCGTCCGCTGGCCAAGGTGGCCTCTGGCGGCGAACTGTCACGCATCAGCCTGGCGATGCAAGTGGTGATCAGCCAAGTGGCCAGCGTGCCCACGCTGATTTTTGACGAAGTGGATGTCGGCATTGGCGGGCGCGTGGCGGAAGTTATCGGCCACATGCTCAAGCAGCTGGGTCAGCACTATCAGGTGCTGTGCATCACCCACCTGCCCCAGGTCGCCTCCTGCGGCGAGCAGCACTGGCAAGTCAGCAAGCGCGAAGAAAAGAAACGCGTGGTCAGCCGCATCACCCCGCTGGACGCCGAGCAGCGCGTGCTGGAAATCGCCCGCATGCTGGGCGGTGCCGAACTCACCCAGACCACCCGCCAGCACGCTGCAGAAATGCTGAAAATGAACCACGCAACCCCCTAGGCAAAACAGCTTGGGGCGGTTATGATTGCGTCCTCTCTCGCCATGGCGTCAACAAACAGCCAGTGGCAAGAAACTGCGGAGGTTTGGGTGAGTGGTTTAAACCAGCAGTCTTGAAAACTGCCGACGGGAAACCGTCCGTGGGTTCGAATCCCACAGCCTCCGCCACCCCATACTTGGACACCGTCACCTTCTGTCATCAAAAGGGCTAAAACCCTGGCAGAACATGGCGGTTTCTTCATTCTGGCGCACCGCCACGCATCGACCATCATTTCATTTTGATGGTACGAATTACCGCGTGATGGTGCAGCCAGGCCCAAGCCGTCCACCATCCAGATACCCGCATGCGCAAAGCAAACCCTGCAGAGGGCTGGCGCTGCGCATCTAACCTCATGACCAAAAAGTTTGCAAATTCAGTATGCGAGCATGCGCTGTCGAAGCTGCAAGTGCTTGCAGCCTCCCTGTGATGCTCTTTATTTCCCGCTTGCTTTGCTTATTTGAAAATCAGCTGTACGCCGTGCGACTTGCGTTCGGTATCGTAGCGGACCGTGATGTAGGCCTCGGAAACACCCACGTCGGTCAGGAAATTTTTCACGTCCACAGCACGAGCCTGGGCAGCCACCTTGGCATTGCCGATATCTCCGCGGTAGCAATGACCGCGCACGATGATGGACTTGCTCGCCTTGAGTTTGGGCAGCAGCCGCAATAGCTGTCCCTTGCCCACTTCATCCAGCTTGGGGCTGAGTTTGTCGAACGGAATAAAGTCAGCGTCGATCGCCATGTTGGCATCGATCTTTTTATCCAGCACCGCCTTTTCGGCAGCGGCCTTATCCAGAGCAGCCTTGACTGCGGGATCAATAGCATGTGACTGATTGGCAGCACAGCCTGCCAGCATGACCGAAAACAGGCCGCACAACAGCAATTGCTTCATGACAAACTTCCAGAATTGAACTGAACAACAGCCCGCCCCCGGCGGGAGCGGGCACTACAACGACAAGTCTGATCAGGCGATCGTCTTGTTGCTGGTCAGATCCCAACCGGCGCTGACATTACCGCCGCCAGTGCCGTCAGCACGTTTCTGCTGCGTATAGGTCCACTTGATCTTGCCGTAGGAGAAGCTGACCTTTTCGCTGGGGAAGCCGGAGTCATTGGCCGCGCCGCTGGGAACCACCTTGGAAATCAGCACTTGTTCCATCTTGATTTCCATGTACTTCACCTTGTCGCCACCAGCACGGCACAGCTCGATGGTCACATCCTTGATGTGCTTGCCGGTGCAGCAGGCTTCGTAGATCTTCGGGCTGGCCTTATCCAGGAAGTGGGTGATTTCAAAAGGTGCGTGGTTAACGCGCTCGGCAGTGGCACCACCAGCAGAACTGGCAGTGGACTGGGCCGGCTGTTCCAGACCATGGGCAAAGGACAGAATTTCGATCCAGTCCTTGTGCTTGTCATCAGTGCTTTCACCCGGGATACCATCAATTTTCAGAAATGCATCAAAAGCCATTTATTTACCTTTCATTATGAATGACACGTGGGACAGGCCCACCAACAGTAATCAACCCGCAGGCTGAGGCAGCTCTGCGACAAGTCGCAGGGAAATCGTCAATTCGTCCAGCTGGAAATGCGGGCGCAAAAACGCAGCAGCGCGGTACACGCCCGGCTTGCCAGGGACTTCCACCACGTCCACACGTGCTTCGCGCAGCGGATATTTGGCCTTGGCTTCCTGGCTGGCAGAGTCGTCCAGCAACACATACTGCGCCAGCCAGGTGTTCAGGTAGTCCTGCACGTTTTGGCGCGAGGCAAAGCTGCCGATCTTGTCGCGCATGATGGATTTCATGTAATGCGCAATGCGCGACACAGCAAAGATGTAAGGCAGCTGGGTGGACAGCCGGGCATTGGCATTGGCGGCGTCGGTGTTATAGGTTTTGGCCTTTTGTACCGATTGCCCGGCAAAGAAGGCGGCGTAGTCGGTGTTCTTGCAATGCACTAGCGCAATCAGGCCCAGATCGGACAGCAGTTTTTCCGTCCGGTCGGTAATGGCCACTTCAGTGGGGCATTTGAGTGCCACTTCGCCGTTGTCGGTCTTGAAGGTATGCGCCGGCAGGCCTTCGACCAGACCACCGCCTTCCACACCCCGTATGGCCGCCAGCCAGCCATACTGGGCAAAGGCATCGGTCAGGCGTGCGGCATAGGCATAGGCGGCATTGGTCCACAGGTATTTGTCGTGGTTGGTACCATCCACGTTTTCTTCAAAGTCGAATTCCTCGACCGGCACATTGTCGCGGCCATAAGGCAGGCGGCCCAGGACATGCGGCAGCACCAGGCCGACATAGCGCGAGTCTTCCGATTCACGGAAAGATTTCCACTTGGCGTACTCGACGGTGTCGAATATCTTGGCCAGATCACGCGGCTTGCCGATGTCGGCAAAGCTTTCCAGCCCGAACAGGCCCGGTGCGGCAGCGGAAATCAGTGGTGCATGCGCGGCCGCGGCAACATGCGACAGTTCTTCCAGCAGGTAGAAGTCTTCCGGGTGGCGCGTGAATTCAAAGTCACCCACCAGCGCGGCATAGGGAGCGCCACCGAAAGTGCCGTATTCGTCTTCGTAGATCTTCTTGAACAGCGCGCTCTGATCAAACTCGGACGCCGCCTTGAAGTC
Organism: Aquitalea sp.; assembly: GCF_030150775.1. Lineage (NCBI taxonomy): Bacteria > Pseudomonadati > Pseudomonadota > Betaproteobacteria > Neisseriales > Chromobacteriaceae > Aquitalea > Aquitalea sp. The sequence goes on along the minus strand of NZ_JASLFG010000037.1, from coordinate 11,639 downwards.
CTTCACCAGCTCTTTTTTGGATACGTTCAGCACCTTGAGCTTGAGCTGCGTACTGGTTTCCGAGCTTTTCACCAGATAATTCAGGCCGCGCCAGGACGCTTCCAACTGCTGAAAATCAGCGTGGTGCATGATGGCGTTCAACTGCTCGGAAATAAGCGCATCGATTTCGGCAATGCGGGCATCCAGGCTGGCACTCAGATCGCGTGAAACGGTGACACTGCCTTCCAGCACCTGCTCGGCCAATTCGGCAATCAGGTCACGGGCATGGCTGCGCTCGCTATCGCTGCTGGCAACACGACTTTGTTCGATGATGCTATCGAGCAGGCTGGAGGCTTGCTGAGTAGCAGCCAGCGGGCTGGCGGCAATTTGCTGTTCTGCGCTCATCTCACTCCCCTGCCTTGTCATTGCTGCCGGATTTACTGATCTGCTGCAGCTTTTCGGTGTCCTGCACGATATCGTCCAGCAGGGCTTCCAGCTTGTCGTTGCCTGCCATCTTGTTACGCAGCTCCGACAGGCGCTGACGCGCCGCTACCAGCTTGTTCAGCGGTGCCACCTGCTTGGCCACGTTTTGCGGTTCAAAATCGGCCAGACACTCAAAGTTGAGCTCGACGCCCAGCTGGCTGTCATCATCGACCAGCTTGTTATCCACCTTCATCGCCAGGCGCGGTGCCATGCCCTTGAGAACTTCGTCGAAGTTATCGCGATCAATCTGCACAAACTTGCGACCGGCCTCCTTGAGCTTGGGCGGCGGCTCGCTACGGTGACCGGAATAATCGCCCAGGACACCCATGACAAAGGGCAGCTCCTTGGTTTCGATGGCATCGCCGATTTCAACGTCGTAAGTGATCTGCACACGCGGAGGACGTACGCGCGACAGCTTTTTCTGTGTACTTTCATTACCCATGATGAATCCCCATATAACCGAAAATGCTCATCAAACCGTTAAACAAGACTGCGAGACAGACTGGCCATCACATCGCATAGCTGGGCCAGTGAAAACTGTGGATCGCTCAGGCGGCGACTAAGGATGTAAACCGCCTCGGCGTAAGACTGGTGGCTGCACCAGGGTGCGTGTGGGTCCGTGACATCGATGATGTACCGGGTATCCAGCTGCTTGCCCCAGCACTGCGCCAGCATGGGGGCGGTAAGCGCCCCCGGAATCAACGCCAGACAGTTGCGCTCAGGCTGGCGGATGATCAGGCATTGCACCGGGGTGTCCGGCAGGCTGGAGGTGGCCGCAGTAAACAGGGCCAGCCAGGTGACGACCGCCAGCATGTCTTCACCCTCGCCATCCGGCAGCGGCAACAGATAAGTCTGCGAAGACAGGCTGCCCTGAAACTTGCGCAGCAACTGGCTGTGAAATACAAAGGACAGCAGCAGGGAGGCCAGATCGGCATTGCCCGACTGCGCCAACTGCGCAGACAACAAGCTGCAGGGCGTCATGGCTAGGTGACGGCTGAGCAGTTGCTCGGCCAGTTCGGTATCTGCAGCGGAGCCTGCACCAAACAAGGATTGCTCCTCCAGATACTGGCGGCAGGCCACCATCTCCACCGCGTTGTCGATGGCATTGCTCAGCTGCTCCTGCAAACCGTTGTAGAACAGCTCGTTGGACAGCATCATCACGCCCACCGGCGGACGCGGCATATCAGAAGGCAGCAGCGACGCAGCCACCAGCGGATACAGCCTGCCACTTTCGTCCCGGCTGGGCTGGATTACCCCCAGGGCCAGCCATGCGCCATCGGGCGTGCGGGTAAGGAAGGAAGAAGCCGGCATTTGCTGGTAACGCTGGCGTGCGCTGTCGTCGTCCAGCAGCACCAGGCTGTCGGCAATCACATGATCCAGCTGGGCCGCTGCCGTATGCGTGGCATTGATGCGGATGAAGTCACCACGTCGCGGCAGTTTGCCAAATACGCAGAATTCCCCTGCGGTTACTGGTGTGCGCTTGAAATTGAAGGCCATGTACTGGTCGTCCTTGTTACAAAGTCACGCGCTCAGGCAGGTTTAGTTTGTAAAGCTTGATCAGTTGCAAGGGATTGACTCCACCAACCATACGGAAATTGAAACGCACCATCTGCCCGTCCGTGGCTTTTCCGGCAGGCCAGGACAGCTGCACCAGATCGCTGCTGTCTTGCACAACCTTGGCTGCGGCCAGCAGACGCATCAGACCCATGCGACCGGACTGGCTGGCAACCACACTGGCTGCGCCGTTATACGAAACAACCTGGATGCGCGCGCCGCCGGCATTGTCACTGCCCGGCCAGTTAAACGGCTGCCAGGTTTGTGGGCCGTTGCGGTAACGCAGCTCCTGGCCATCCACCACAATGGATATTTCCGACAGCCCTGGCGTGGGCTGCGGTTGCAGCTCGAAACGGCTGTTTTCGCCATCCTGCAACTGGGTGGAGGCCAATGCTCCCAGTTTGCCGGCGGCGGACAGGAACTCCGGATTGAAGCGAATGCCCTGCTCGCCCCAGGCGCGTGCCACCAGCGTGTCTCCCTTGCGCTGCACCAGGCCGTTCAGGTATTTGTTGATGAATTTGTCCAGCACGCCATCATTGGCTTTGACAAAGCGGTTGATCTCGGCCACCGAGGCTGCGCTACCCGAATCGGTAAACGGATACTTGCTGGCCAGCTGCTTCCATTGCGGCAGCACCTCATTGGCCCAGGCCTGGTTAATGTCCTGCTGCACCGGCCCCAGCATCGCGGTATAGGACTGCGACAGCGGACGCACCAGCATGGGGCGCACCATGGCCGCGGTATCGGTCGACACCTGGTTGAGCAACGAGTTGTCTACATAGGAAATGGTATCGGCCAGTTCGGAGCCGGAACCGTTCAGCGTGGCCTGCAATGTTGCGCGGGCCTGCGGACCCGGCTCGTCAGTGGAAGCAATCGATGCCACCTTGGCTTTCAGCTTGGCCAGTTGGTCGAGATAGCCGTTGATAGGCGGGTTGTCGCCCTTGACCAGCTGGGCCACTCCGGCAAAAGCCTGACCCACTTCGCCAAACTGCTTGTCACCGGTTTTCTTGCCCTGGCCATCACTACCGCCCTTGAGAAACTCGGTTGTTTTCTCCAGTACCGACTGCTTGGCGTTCTCCAGCGAGCGGTTCAGTTCGGACGGGTTATCCCAGGAGGTTTCCATGGCTGCACGCGCCAGAATCAGCTTCACCGGCGAACTCTGCTTGTCAGACAAGCGGGTCAGCGCCGACGCCGACTGCGCCGGGTTACTGAAATCACGCACCGTCACACCGGGCAGGAATTTCTTCCAGGCGGCAATGTACTGGGTGCGGTACAGCGCCATCAGCGCGGCACGGTTTTTCTCGACATTGCCGTCCTTGCCCAGATTGTCCTGCATGGACGAAGCAAGTACCCAGTCATCGCCACGAATCTCGCCCTTGCTGGCTTCATCGATGGCTGCTTTGACATAGCCGTTCCAGGCTTCGCGGGTGAACACCCCCTCCACCATCTGGCTGCTGGCCATGATGTCGAGATCGCGATTATCCAGGATGCGGGCCACCGTCAACGGTGCGTAACGGGTATTGGCGCGGGCGCGGATTTCGTTGTACACGCGCTCTTCAGCCGACAAATGCTTGTAGGAGCTGCGCAGGGTGTCGCGTACTTCGCTGACCAGGCGCGTATCGTTGTCGATCAAAGGCAGGTCGCCCGCCTTGATCTGGCTGACATAGAAAGCCACCAGTTTTTCGGCGACCGACATGATTTCTTCTACCGAATACTGGCCACGCTGGCTTTCCAGATAAGGCCGCCAGTAGCGCGGAATCTGGTCGATCAGTTGCGGCTCGTCCATGCGCTTTTGCTCGTGCAGCATCAGATAGGTTTTCAGCGCGTTGTATCCCACTTCCAGCTTGACCGGCTGGTTAGCAGCAGCGGCGTTGCCAACAAGCTGACCGGTCGGCGCACTGGCATCCAGCATGGCGGCGGTGGCCTTTTGCGCCCAGTAGTCGTAAGCACCGAGTGCGCCAATAACGATATTGGGCAGGCTCCTGTGCGGCTTGGTCGGCCGCGGATGGGGCTTGGCCGCCGGGGCAGCGTGTACCGGCTCAGGTTTGGCTTCCGGCTTGGCGACCACTGCTTCGGTTTTGGGAACAGCCACCGGCTGGGTTTCGGGCTGCGCCTTGTACTGCTTGATGGTGTCTTCCAGATTGTGCTGCACCGGCACCAGCATCACCTGCCGCAGGCCAGTGAAGTATTCCTTGCGCAGCCCTACTTCCAGATCATTGCCCTGGTACAGCCCCCAGCCCAGTTGCCAAGGCTCGCCGTTTTTACGGTAGTCCTGGAACTCTTCCAGCCGCTTTTGCAGCATCAGCAAGCCACGCAGCTTGTTGTAGAGCTGCGCAGAGGCCATCAGTTTCTGCGCTTCGCCACGATCGCTGGCAACCTGCGCCAGCAGGCGCTGATTGCCAATGTATGTCCACGACCATATCCCGGCCACGCCGGCCAACAGCAATACGCCAAAGACCATGGCCAACAATCTGGCGCGGCCGCCACGCGGTGCTGTCTGACGGGAAATCAGATGCTGATCGGGAAACAGTACCTCCCGGAAAAAGTCGCGCAGGAAAAAACTGTATGAAGATGGGGCCTGCTTGCCATCACGCCCGACCGCACTCAGGTCGAACTGGCCTTGCACACGGTTGGCCGCCACAATGCGCGGCACACCCTCTTGCAAGGCACTGGTGAAATAGAAACCGCGCAACAGCGGCCGGCCGTGATACGGGTCTTCCTCATGCAGCAGGCGCATGAATTTGACTACCGCTTCTTTCAGACCGTGAAATTCGATGGGAAAAGCAAAGTGCGCCGGGCTGACCTGGCTGCCACGGTGCTGCACCAGCTTGTCCTCACCCATCTGCACCAGGCCACGGTATAGCAGTTCAAATTGCTGGGCAGTGGCCGTGGCAACGTCAAAACCCTTGCCCTGTTCGGCACTCAGCGTTACACCCCAGACACGGGAGCGCTCTTCATCGCCGGCATCCTGAAAGAACTGGGCAAAGCCGCCCAGCAAGTCCAGCTTGGTAAACACCAGATATACCGGCACCTGGGCGCCAAAGGTATTGCACATTTCATGAATGCGCTCGCGCACCTGGCGCGCATAAGTGGTGAAGCCTTCAGTATTGTGCTGGGCCAGCTCGGGCAGGCTGATGGCCACCAGGATGCCGTTGACCGGGGCTTTGGTGCGATGCTTTTTCAGCAGCTTGAGAAATTCCAGCCACTCGACACGGTCTTCGGTCTGGGTAGCGTAGCGGCCAGCGGTATCCAGCAGCACCCCTTCCGTGGAGAAGAACCAGTCACAGTTGCGCGTACCGCCCACCCCCTGGATGCCACTCTTGTCGCTAAATGGAAAGGTAAGGCCGGACTGCAGGATGGCCGAGCTTTTACCAGCCGCCGGATGGCCAATAATCATATACCAGGGTAATTCGTACAGCGCCGCGCTGCCGCTAGACACCCCGAGCTTGGATTTTTTCAGGGTATCCACTGCCGCCAGCATTTTTTGCCGCAGCAGTGTTACTTCGGCGCGCTTGCCAGCATCGGCACCGATCACAGCATCATCCGCCTGTTTGCGCAGCATCTTCTCCAGCAGGCTGCCGGCGCGGCGGGTAAGCAGCTGACCTACCAGCAAAGTCAGCACCCACAGCAGCATTACCCCCACAATCCACCCGAGACGCGCTTCCGGTGAAGGCAGCCCCATCCAGGGTCCGACAAACCAGATAAGCAGGATCAAAATCAGGAAACCAATCGCCGAGGCGACCTTCCCATGCCGAAGCCAAGCTTGCATAACCACCACTTCTTGAAAATTGAAACGTTACCTTTTACCCAGCAATACCTTTAGCGAACCGGTCTGCTCGATATGCCCATAATCCTTGAAACTCCAGTTACCGCCCCAGGTAAGCCCGGCGGTTTGCGCCTCTTCGCCCAGTGCCTGGTAAGCCTGCATCGCCCACGGGTCACGCTCTGAAATCACCACCTTGCCAGCACGCATCGGTGCCAGATCGACAGCCAGACCGTATTGGTGCTTGCTTTGCCCACCCTTGGCCTGGGTAACATGATTACCCTGCGCGGCCAGTGCATTCTGTCGCTCCGGGCTGCGATAACCCTCCAGCAGCACCATGCCGAATCCACGCGCCCGCATTGCCACCATCACCCGCAATACGGTCTGCACAAAGGCCGGATTCATGTGAGCCCAGTCACGGTTGGCATGCACGATATCCAGAGAAGGCATCTGGTTTTGCACATCGGCAAAGGCGGTGGGTGGCAAGGGCGGCGGCGGCACCAGCTTTTCTTCCAGCAAGGTCTGCTTGATACGACCGGCCTGCTGATAATCCTGGGCCACGTAATCAGGACGCTGGTAGTAATGCCCACCCATCTTGAACACGGCTACCACTCCAAGCCCCACCAGCAACAGTGACAGCAAGGGTAAGGTCACCCAGCGATAGCTGTGTAGCCGAGCTGCCGGTGCAGGCTCAGCCGTCGTCACGACCTCGGCTTCTCCAGGAGGCCGAGCAAGGGGCACAGACACCCCCTGCTCCAGCACAGCATCGGCGGAGGTGTCGACTGCCCAACTGCCAGCAACCTGGCCTCCCAGGAAAAAACGCCACCCCACCCACGCCACCAACACCACAAGAGCGGCTATGACGAAAGGCAGTGCGATAGTCCACTGCATGATTCATTCCAGTAATTCAGATATTTTATACTTAGTTTAAAGTGTATTTATCTTATGTAACAATAGCCATACGGTATATTGTAATGTACTTTTTCATGACTTTTGACTAGTTGTAATTACTAGTAAAATATGAAGCTTCCATTCCAAACCATCTGAATTCAGAATTTACCCATGCTGAAGAGACCTAGAGCACACTGCCTGCACATGCTGCTGAAAGCCTTGCCAGTACTGGCATTGGCTGCTTGCGGCGGCCCCAAGCTGGTAAATGTCACCGGCGAGGGCAGCAAGGGCATGAACCGTGACGCACAAGGCAAACCCTTGTCCGTGGTGGTGCATATTTATCAGTTGCGCAATGCCGATGCTTTCAACCGCATGACCATGGATAGCCTGCTGAGCGGGAAGCCAGAAGCGGATTTGCTAGGCAATTCGCTGATCTCCAGCAAGGAGCTCACCCTTATTCCAGGGGGAAAGCTGGCCGAGCAGGAAACCATAGGCGAAGAAACGCGATACGTTGGCGTGGTGGGCTTTTTCAGGCAAGCAGACCCGGCCTACTGGCGTTTACTGTATGCGGCAGAAGCGGTGAAAAGTGACGGCCTTAATTTCAAGGCGGCCGACTGCTATCTGCAACCAGTGCGGACCAAGAATACCGCCATCCCGGGGCAGCCGGCGCAAATACCAAGCATTTGTCATGCTCAGCAGCGTTAAAAAGTTAAAACCCCTGCACAAGACTGTCTCAATTTAACAACAATTGTTACGAGTCATTCAATGATTCATTAATTTAATTTTATTGACATCTTGCGCCCAATAAATATGACAAATGATAGTTATACTAAGTAAATATACGCATAAAGCACTAAAACTCACCAAAACCAGATTTGACAAGGCAATCCGCAAGCACTGGCAACAGCGCCATGAAGCGGAAAATCGACACGATGAACCAGAGCATTACGCTACGACAGCCATAATGCTATGCGCATGAAAGTTTGAAATCAGATGCAACAAGCAAAACGGGTTCTGTGGGGTGAAGGCATGTTTCTTCGACCGCAGCATTTCCAGCAACAGTCACTTTTCCTGGAACAAAAAACTACGGCACTGCTGCTGCACGCACGCCGCCACCAATGGGGACTTATCCAGCTGAAACTGGACGAACAGGCACTCAAGGGCGGCATGGTGCATCTGGATGAACTGGCCCTGCTGTTTCGTGACGGCACCCTGTATCAGGCCCCCACCAATGCGGCGCTGCCCCTGTCACGCGAGCTGACAGCACTGCCGCAACTAGGTATCAAAACGCGTCTTTATGCCTGCCTGGCCAATATGCAGCCCTATGGTGGCAATACCCGCAGCGGCGATGCCAGTGCGCGCCCTACCCGCTTCACCAGCCAGCAAAGCGAGCTGGGCGACCTGTACACACAGGCAGTAGACGCCGATATCAGCACGCTGGAGCTGGATGTTCGTCTGATGCTGGAAGAAGAAAACCGCGATGGTTACGATGCCATCGCCCTGTGCGACCTGGAAAAGAACGCCACCGGCCAATGGGTAGTGGCGGCAGGGTTTATCCCGCCGCTCACCACGGTAAGTGCATCGGATGATATCCAGCAGTTGCTGCGCCGCCTGCTGGATATCCTGCTGGTAAAAAGCCAGTCACTGTCTGGCAGCCACCGCGAGCGGGCAAAAAGCGTAGTCGAGTATGGCTCCACCGACATCAGCTCTTTCTGGCTGCTGCACAGCGTCAACCGCAACTTTGCCCGGCTGCGCCACCTGTCCCTGTGCCAGCCGCTGCACCCGGAAGAGCTATACATGGCGCTGGCCGAGTTCTGTGGCGAACTGCAAACCTTCTCTACGTTGTACAGCCTGGCCGACATTCCAGCCTATCGCCACGACCAGCTGCAACAGGTACTGCCCGTGCTGGACCGGCAAATCCGCGAACTGCTTGATACCGTGATCTCCGCCCGCTACACGGTCATTCCACTGCATTCACCCAAGCCGTCATTCCATATCGGCCGCCTGGAAAGCGACCGCCTGCTGGAAAACGTGGATTTCTACCTGTCGGTGCAAAGCGAGCTGCCGGCCTCCCAGATAATCGACAACGTACCGCTCAAGATGAAGATTGGTGCACCAGACGACGTGGAGAAAATCCTCAACTCCGCCCTGCGCGGCGTCGCCATCCACCATGCGGCGCAAACGCCATCCGCGGTGCCGGTACGGGTTGGCAACCACTACTTTGCCTTCGAGCCGCATGGCGACATCTTCAGCCGCATGCTGCAGTCGCGCAGCATCTGCATTTACCTTCCGCAAACCCTGTCAGATCTGAAGCTAGAGCTGATCGCCGTCTTCCGCTGAGTACGCCATGAGCCAAGCTATTGCTACCCCGACCACCGAACGCCCCATCACCCTGTCGGCCCCCGCGGCCCCCTCGCTGCGGGAAATGCTGGAGGACGGCATTTACCTGCTGTTTCTGCTGAAGGATGGCAATGCCCCCGGCAGTGCTGTCGAATTCAACCGTCGTGTGGATGGTTTTCTTTCCCAGTACGAAAAAAACGCCCGCAACTTCAGCAAGGACATGAATGACGTCAATCATGCCAAGTACGCCTTTTGCGCCTTGATGGACGAAATCATCCTGTCCTCGTCCTTCTCCTTGCGTGACGAATGGGAACGCATGCCGCTGCAGCTGCGTTTGTTCGGCGAGCATCTGGCCGGAGAAGGCTTTTTCAACCGGCTGGAACAGCTGCGACTGGAACCCACCCGCAATATCGAAGCGCTGGAAGTGTTCTACACCTGCCTGCTGCTGGGCTTTCAGGGCAAATACCTGCTGGAAGGCGAAGAAAAGCTGGGCTACCTCACCCACAAGCTGGGCCAGGAAATCCAGCAGGTGCGTGGCGGCAAGGCGGAGTTCGCCCCCAACTGGCAGCTGCCGCAGCGCTTTCAGGCCTTTGTCCGGCACGAACTGCCCTTATGGCTGTACGTTGCCCTGCTGGCCGTAGTAGGCAGCGGCATTTTCCTGACCTACCGCTGGTTGCTGTCACAGCAATTAAGCAAGGTATTTGGCGGCTGAGATGAGCACCTTCAGCCGACACACACTGCTGCAGCCATCGGTACTGGACCGCCTGCTGGACGATCATCCGGACAACAGTGGCCAGGACCATGCGCCGTTATACGAGTTGCCGCAGTTCAAGCAATCACTGGCGCGCGATCTGGAAGCGCTGCTCAACACGCGGCTGATGCCGGCCGAAGTACGCGAAGACGACTACCCGCTGGCCCGCAGCAGCATGCTCAATTACGGCATTCCCGACCTCAGCGGCATCAGCCTGTTGAACCCTGACGACCGCGAGCTGCTGCGTGAGCAACTGCGCCGTGCCATCGAAACCCACGAGCCGCGACTATCGCGGGTACGGGTGAATCTGGATGCCCCGCGTGAAATGGAGCGCCATCTGCGTTTTCGCGTGGATGCGGTACTGCGCATTCACCCGCACCGCCCGCCGGTCACCTTCGATGCCACGCTGCAACTGTCATCCAATGTATACAAGGTGCAATAAGCCATGCAGCAGCCCTGCCCTGGCGCAAACCTTGCAATGAATAAGAGATAAAACCGGGATGGACCTTACCAGCCTTTTAAGCAGCTTCGCCGCCGCCTTTTCCCAGCACCAACGCCTGCTCACCCTGCAGCTGGATGGCGGACAGATCGCCGCCGAGCAGTTGCTGCCCCACACCCTGGATGGCAGCGAGGGCGTGTCGCAAGCCTATCGCTATCAGCTCAGCTGTTTGTCGCCGGATGGCAATATTGAACTCAAATCCTTGTTGGGTGTAGCCGCCCGGCTGGGGGTGCTGGATGCCGATGGCAGCCAGGTGGTGCGTTGTGGGGTGGTGTCACGGGCCGAGTTGCTGGGTTCGGATGGCGGCTTTGCCAAGTACGGCCTCACCATCGAGCCGCCGTTTGCGCTGCTGCGGCTGCGTCGCACGTCGCGGGTGTTTCAGGACTTGTCGGTCCCCGACATCGTCAAGCAGATCCTCGCCGAGCATCAGGCCAATAACCCGGTGTTTGCCCAGGTGCAGACGCTGGAGTTTCACACTGCATCCGCCAGCCCGCGCAGTTATTGTCTGCAGTATCGCGAGAGCGATTTCGACTTCATCGTGCGGCTGCTGCATGAAGAGGGGTATGCCTGGCGTTTCGAGCATGTCGATGGCGAGCATCCGCAGGTCAAGCTGGTGGTGTTCGACGATGCCTACAGCCTGCCGCCAGCGGCCAGCGAGCGGGTGCGTTTTCATCGCAGCGATGCGACCGAAGAGGAAGATGGCTTCACCGATTGGTCGGCCGCGCGGCAGGTGGTGTCCGGTGCGGTAGCGCTGGCCAGTTTCGATTACCAGCCGGTGGCTACCCAGCACACCGGCGACCAGACCCGCATTCAGCAAGGCCGCAGTGGGGATGCCTTGCAATCCACCTTGCAGGATTACGACCCGCAGTCGCTGTACTACGCCAGCGATGCCGAGCAGCTGGGCCAGTACGCGCAGTTGCGCCAGCAAGCACACGATGTGCAGGCCAAGCAGTTCTCTGGTAGCGGCAGCGTACGCAGTCTGCAGGCCGGACAATGGTTCCGCCTGGACGAACACCCGGCGCACGAAGCCGACAGCAGCGAGCAGCGCGAATTCGTCGTCACCGGGCAAACCTTCCGTGCCAACAACAATCTGCCGGGTGATCTGGCCAGCGGCCTGCGCAGCCTGTTGGCCAGCGGGACCGACAGCACGTCAACTGACGGTCAGAACAGCAGCCCCTTCCAGACCACCATCACCGCCCAGCGCCGTGGCATTCCGCTCACCCCGGCTTACGCCAACAGCACCCAGGCCAAGCCCACCTCCAACGGGGTGCAAACCGCCACCGTGGTGGGGCCGGAAGGCGAGGAAGTGCACACCGACGAACTGGGCCGCATCAAGGTGCAGTTCCACTGGCAGCGCGCAGACGAACACCCCGGCAGCGGGG